>JBAWFQ010000181.1:0-5194 GCA_049592035.1 Terriglobales bacterium | reverse complement strand
CGTGATAGAGGCAGGAAATATTGGTAACGAACGCAATTTGCCCCAACTCAATCGGCAAAGCAGCTTGCAGAGCATTCAGGGCGACAGCCGGATTCTTTTTGTCCAGCGCCAATTGCGCCTGAATCGCTGGCAGCCAGAGCGATTGCATCTGGGTGTCCAGCGGGTAGCGTTTATTCAGGTCTTGTGCCATGGATTCCGCCCTTGTGGTTTCCTCCACCAGCGCATATGTCAATGCAGCCTCGACCTCCACGCCCTGACTTTGGGGAGTGAGCTTCAGGCCGCCTGCTGCAGCCTGCTTTGCTTCTGTTGTGTTGCCGAAGGCGGCTTCGCGCAAAGCGGCATTCTCGTGCCACATGGCTGCGCTTTCCTTGCCGCCAGTTCGTATAGCGGAGTCCACGGCTTGTTTGGTGAGTTCCCGTGCTTTGCCAAGGTGACCATTGTATGCCTCGGTATCGGACGCCAGCGACTGCCCAAGGTTTTCATACGGCGTCTTGCTCGTTAACCATTTTTGCTGTTCTGCCATCGCTGGGGAATCCGCCCCGAGAAAGGCCAAAGCGTAGGGAGTCAAGTGGAGCGAGGAATCATCCATACTTCGCGCCTGCGCCTCGCGAATGATCTGCCGCGCTTCGTCAAAGTGTTGCAGGGCGAGCTTAAAGTCCGCGAGATTCTCGTACAACCACACTCGATCCGGCGCAAGACTCACAGCTTTGCTCATGACCTCTGCGGCCTTTTGGTACTGGCCCTGCAAGGCGAACGCTGTGCCTAGACTATTGAGTGCATCGCTATCCCGAGGGTAGCTTTCAACCCACTCTTGATTTATCTGTGCCACTTTATCCAGTTCTCCGGTGACAAACGCATAGTAGTTGGCCATAATGACCAGCCTCTCCCGCTCGCTGGCATGCTCCCTCAACTGGAACGCCTTGGTGAAGTAATCGCTGCCCTGTCCTTTTTCGTTGAGCCAACCCATGTAGTACCAGCCCATTGCGTCGTAAACGGTCGCAAAGTCGGGATCGAGTTGGATTGCCCTTTGAAGGTAGGGCAAGGCTGCCCCTCCATTCTCGCGAGCGACCTTTTGCGAAAGGGTATACGCTTTCAGCGCTTCGAGAGAAGGCGTGGTGGCCTCTTCGAGCGGAACATCAAACTTCTGAACCGTCGCCAGCGATTCGCCCAGTTCGCCCCTCAGCTTGGATGCCGCCTCGCCCAGCGTGTCCAGCACCTTCTCCTTGGACGCCGCCGTCACCTGCTCCTCGGCCAGCGTGTCTCCGCTCCGGCAGTTCACTGCCTTCAACCCCAGCACATATTCGCTGCCCAGACTACCAATCGTTCCCCCAATGTAAGCCTTGCTGCCTGCACGCAGGCAAAGCTCACGGGCTACCCCGGGCGTGAGTTTCGTGTCAGCCGGACGGGTCATCAATTTGAAGGTCTCCGTGACTTGCTGATCTGAGAGCACACTCAGGAAAGGTGACTGCCGCAGGGAGACGTTGAGCGCCGTCTTCAGGGTGTCGTCGAAGATCGGATCGCCCGTCTTGTTGTCGAAGTCGGAGAGGACGATGGTGTCTTTCTCGGTCAGGCGCTTGCTTTGCTGGTGCGACCGATAGTAAAGCCCGCTCGCCACGAGCAACGCGGCCAGCAAAACGGGAACCGTAATCTTCCAGAGCTTTGCAACCCGAGCCGCTTGCACGACTACCGTGCCCGAGCTTGCTGCCGCACTCCGTCCACTCTCAGAGTCCCGCTTCAGCCGTTGCAAATCTGTTCGCATGTCGGCTGCGTGTTGATAGCGCAGGTTGCGGTCTTTCTCCAGAGCCTTGTTGATGATCTCTTCCAGCTTGGGCGGCACGTCGGGATTCAGCCGCACTGCAGGAACCGGTGCTCGATTCAAGATCGCATCGAAAATCGTTGCCGTACTGTCCCCACGAAACGGCAACTGCCCGGTGGCCATCTCATAGAGGACAGATCCAAACGAGAACAAATCCGTTCGCGCATCCAATTCCTTTGCCCGCACTTGCTCGGGCGACATGTAGGCAGTGGTTCCCAACGCCGTCCCCGGACTGGTCAAGTGTTGTTCGTCAATCGATTCCGTCTGTGTCCCAGCCGCTGCGACTTGGCTGGCAGAACTCGTTGGCGTCACGACCTTCGCCAGCCCAAAATCCAGAATCTTGGCGTGCCCGCGTTTCGTGACAAAGATGTTGGCGGGTTTGATGTCGCGGTGAACGATGCCAGCGGCATGAGCTGCGTCCAGCGCATCGGCGATCTCGATGGCGAGCGACAACAGGGTTTCAATTTCCAGTGGACGACCTGCGAGGCGGTGCTTCATCGTCAGGCCGTCCAGAAACTCCATGACGATGAAGGACTGCCCGTCCTGCTCAACAATGTCGTAGATGGTGCAGATGTTGGGGTGGTTCAGAGAGGACGCGGCCTTGGCTTCCCGCTGAAAACGGCTGAGGGCTTGTGCGTCTTTGGCGAGTTCTTCGGGCAGGAACTTCAGAGCGACGTGGCGGCCGAGCTTCAGGTCTTCGGCCTCATACACTACACCCATGCCCCCGCCCCCGATCCTGCTGAGGATGCGGTAATGGGAAACTATCTGCCCCACGGGTTGGGAGGGCGTGGACACTGGGGACCGTCGTTCATCATTTTGCGATCTTGGACAACAGGGAGGCTGTGATCCAACGCACAAAGACGTGGCAGGCGGACATTACTCAGCGCGAGCTGATTTAGCCGACGATGGGTGGAGGATCTTAATGTGGGAAACGGGCAAGTCTATTGAGGCCGGGGAGTTGGCGCGATCTCAAAAGGATGGTTGGCGAAAAATCGCGATAGCACTGGTTGGCACGTAACACTCCGGTCGGGAACAGTTCCGAAGAACTGGACGAGCTAAAATGTGTTGAGTAGAGTTCGCGCCGCAACTATATCCCAAGGGGCGGATTATGCAGATTCTGGCGAAATCCCCGCCGCAAGCGGTGCCGTCCCCGGCTTGCGTAGAGTTTCTGGATGCTCTCCTGAAGGACTACCCCCGAGGCGGTTTCCAGGTTCGATTCTGGGACGGCAGCTTATGGAGAGCGGAAGAGCAGCCGCGCTTCACGCTTGTGCTCAAGCACCCCGGAGCGCTGCATGCGATGTTCTCCTCACCCAGTGAACTCACGCTGGGAGAGGCCTACATTCACGACGACTTCGACATCGAAGGTGATATCGAAGCCGCCTTCGATTTGGCGGATTATCTGCTCGGCGAGGAGCGCGGACTGTGGGAACGTCTTGATCTCAGCGGCCGACTGCGCAAACTGCCTAGGAGCGATCACTCGCGGGCCGGCCTTCCCATGGTTGAACTGGCCGGAGACGTCCATTCCAGGGGACGTGATCGCCAGGCGATTCACTATCACTATGATCTTCCCCCCGAGTTCTATGCCCTGTGGCTGGACCGGCGAATGGTCTACTCCTGCGCCTACTTCGTGACGCCGGAGGAAGATCTGGACTCTGCCCAGGAGCACAAGCTGGATTACATCTGCCGAAAGTTGCGGCTTCGCCCGGGAATGCGTCTTCTTGACATCGGCTGTGGCTGGGGTGCATTGATCATGCACGCGGCTGCTCACTACGACGTCGAGGCCGTTGGCATCACTCTGAGTGTGCCGCAGGCGGATCTGGCGCGAAAACGTGTGTACGAAGCAGGCTTGATGGATCGCTGCCGGGTGGAAGTTTCAGACTACCGTGACATCGATCATGCCTCGCACTACGACAGCATTGTCAGCGTCGGCATGTTCGAACATGTCGGGGAAGCTCTCCTGCCGGAGTATTTCCAGCAAGTGTGGAACCTGTTGCGCCCCGGCGGTGTGTTCCTGAACCACGGGATCTCCTGCTCTGCCACCTACCGCAGACGGGGGCCATCCTTCGTGGACCGTTACGTGTTTCCTGACGGCGAGCTGGTACCGATCAGCACCAGCCTGCGGGCAGCCGAACGGAGCGGTTTTGAGGTGAGGGACGTTGAGAGCCTGCGCGAGCACTATGCCTTGACACTCCGCCGCTGGGTGCGCCAGCTCGAGTCGCATGCCAAGGAAGCGCGTCGCATCACCAGCGACATGACATACCGGACATTGCGACTCTACATGAGCGGTTCCGCTCATGGATTTCGCGCCGGACGCTTCAACGTGTATCAGGCCCTGCTGGCAAAACCGCTGCAAGGACACAGTGGTCTGCCTCTGACGCGGGACGACTGGTATGAAGTCTGAGTCCCCAAACCGCCGGTTTGGGATAGCGCCGTCGAAACATCTCGATTACATTCAGTGACCCGGATCAGCCCTTCTTTCCAGGATCGGATGTCGGCGTGCGCATATTTTCAGAGTCAACTTGCCCCTTGCTCATCGTGCGCAATCGGCGGAATACTCGCTGGACTTGAGGTCAGAGTTGGCGCGCAGATTGTCAGCGGCTCTCCAAAGGTCAGCTTCGAGTTGCTTCAGTTGCTCGTGAGTCATAGCGTTCTACGTGAACGTTGCAGATTATCGATTTTCTTTGTGGTCGCACTTGGTCTCGTTGGCATCAACAAGTCGGGAGTTGGAGCAAAGCTTGACTTGCGAGTATGCACTTCTCGCCTGGGAACCAGAAGCGCCTGACCTACGGGGCCGGTGGTAGCGCACCTGCCTTGGGCGCACGCCCGCTCGCTCGCTCTAAATGCTCTCCTCGTTCCGACGACTTCCTCGGAAATCTTTCAAAGCATTGGTTTCGTGTTGTAACTGGGGTCGTTGATTTCTCCCACTCTCTTCTCTTCGAAATGACGGGCCAGCCAAGGCGTGCTCTGGCTCGATTGAGTCAAGACCTCGACCCACTGTCCCAGTCGCGTGTGCAGCTTCGCTCTGCGTCCTGGAGCAATTCGTTCGCAGCAGACCTCGCGGTAAAGCGCATGCACGAACTCGTAGCATGCAGAGACCGTCCCGTCTGGAACCTTCTCGGGTTCGGCGGCACGCAAAATGCCATGCTGTCGCGCCAAACGCGAGCAGTTGCAATCCAGCCAATATCATCACTGCGCCGAACACAACCGCTGCGCCGTGCTCTCCAATGACACTGATGTGGTAGGCGACCTTCTCGATCAGCAGCCAAAAAGCCACGCCTAGCCCGATCATGATGTTCACGCAGCCGAATCTTCCAAAAAAGTGCAATGGACGCGCTTTGTATTGCAGAAGGAACCGAATGGTCATCAGATCGAACAGCA
>JBAWFQ010000180.1:0-18994 GCA_049592035.1 Terriglobales bacterium | reverse complement strand
GACAAGTCCATCAGGCTACCCGCATAGGATTGCTTTCGCCGCAAGGTTGGTTCTTGGTTCCCACTTTGCGCGGGTAGGTCCGGCGAATGTCCAGGCCGCCATCAAGTTTCGCTTCAAGGAGAGTTTTGCCATGCATCAAGTCACGCATCGAACGTTTCGTCACCACCTTTTCGTCGCCGCAGTTCTGGTGCTTGCCCTGTGTGTTGGTTCCAGCCTCGCCCTCGCGCAGTACAAGGCGACCACTCTGGTGAAAAGTACCGGCAAGAAAGGCGATCCAGACCTTATCAATCCCTGGGGACTCGCTTATAGCCCCGGCGAACCGTTCTGGCTCAGCGATGAGGGCTGGGGCGTGTCCACGCTCTACACCGGCACGGGTGTAAAGCAAAGTCTCGTGGTCACCATTCCGCCCGCTTCCGGCAGCGGACTCGGTTCGCCGACCGGCATCGTCTACAACGGTTCGACGGAATTCCAAATCGACACTTGGACGTCAGCGTTCCTCTTCGCTACCCTCGACGGCACCATCAGCGGCTGGTCCCATTTCGATCCCAATACCGCGCTGATCGCGGTGAATAACTCCAGTTCCGGAGCTGTCTACACCGGCCTGGCGATTACCAGTCACTCTTCCGGCAACCTTCTCTATGCCGCCGATTGGTGGAATAACAAAATCGACGTTTACGACGGCACCTTCCAGTTGGTCAACTCTTTCACCGACACCAAACTTCCCGCCGGCTTTGTTCCCTTTGGTATTCAGGACATCAACGGCCAGGTCTATGTCGCCTATGCCAACCAGAATGAAAAGATCAAGGGTGGATATATCGACATCTTTACCGAGGATGGGACGTTCGTGCAGACCCTGATCAGCGGAAAACCGCTCGACCAGCCCTGGGGAATTACGCTCGCGCCTTCGAACTTCGGCACACTCAGCAATACGCTGTTGATCAGCAATAACACCAACACCGGCACCATCAATGGCTTCAACCCGACCACGGGCGCTTTCGTTGGCACGGTAGAAACTTCCGCTGGAAAGCCCATCAAAATTAACCAGCTCTGGGGAATCGAGTTCGGCGGCGGCTCCTCGAACAACGGCAACACCAACCAGCTTTTCTACACTGCCGGACCGAAGAACAACGCCGCTGGCATATTTGGCGTGATCAACGTTAACTAGATTACTAACTAGGTCACCGTTGCTTCAGTAACTCCTCCAACCCTCCGCGCGGCTTGCGGAGGGTTTGTTGTTTGAAGGAATCCCTTTCTTGCCGTGTTCTTACATGTTATGTTGGCCGGAAAGAAAGGAGGCAAAGATCATGACCGGGCTAGAGAGTCTTCCGCAAGTCATCACCGCCATCGGGGGATTGGGAACTGCGGCTTTTGGGTTAGTGGATGCAACCAAGGCTCTCGGCGGTGGAGTCAACCATATCGGTTTCAGGGCGATCAAGACGACAGTCAAGGCATTGACGCCCGGTACGCCGGCCAATGCTCTGTCGCAGGAGAAGATTCTGGCGACGCTGCAAGCGAACTGGTTTAACGGGACCGATTTGAGCAGCCAAAAGTCGATTGCCAAATCCTTGATTAAGCTGAATCTCAACCCCAGCAATGCCGCCACTCTGGCAGGCGCAACCGGTGTGGACGCTGGCGATCTCGCCAAGATCGCTACCAACATTGAAAAAGGAGATCCGCTTGACCCTCCTCTCGGTGATGTCTACTCCCGGTTCGATCTGATTGTGACAGCGCTGCTCGACGAGACTTACCAGCGATCCGACCAGGTTTATCGCAATTGGACGCGGGCGATCGCGGCGGTATTCGCCGTTGCACTCGCGCTGGTCGGCGGATTCATGCTGCACACCTCCGGAAAGCCGAGCCTGCATGAGATCGGCCAGTTTCTGATGGTGGGTCTGTTGGCCACTCCGCTGGCGCCCATTGCCAAGGATCTCTCCACCGCCTTGGCGACTGCAGTGAACACACTGCAACTTGTAAAGAAGTAGGCCAGCAGGAAAGGCAGATATGACACGATTCCTCGACGTTCGTCTTTCTCCGGTTGGAGGCAATCTGGCTGCTTCCGTGTCGATGTACCAAGGCACAACTATCGACGACTACAAGAGCCTGGATAAGGCACAACTGATCGGTGATATCCGGGGCCGGAACGTTCTGATCGGGACCCACGGCTTCCATGTGGACCGCGCGAGTGGAATCGCGTGCCTCTCCAACTGGGAGGGGCTGCTTCAGCTCGCTCCACTTCAGCTCGCTCCTCCGGCTGTCTTTGTGGGTCTTCTGTGGCCGGGCGACTCGGTCTGGGCGCACGGACTCGACTATCCGGACGAGCCCAAAATCGCCAACGAAGCTGGCGATTTGATCGCTCCGTTTCTCGATGACAATTTTGCAGATGCGGCTAGCATCTCGTTTGCCTCGCACAGCCTTGGGGCTCGTGTCGCGCTGGAGACGATTTCCAAGATGAGTCTGCCGGTCCGACGGACCACACTAATGGCTGGAGCGATCGACGATAATTGCCTCAACACAGAGTTCAAGGCGGTAGCCGCAAAGACAAAGATTGGAGAGATCTCGGTCGTTGCGTCCAAAAAAGACGAGGTGCTTTCCGCGTTGTTCCCGCTGGGCAATCTGTTAGGGGGAATCATCGGGGAAGGGCATCCGTGGTGGCATGCAGCTCTGGGCCATTGCGGCCCTTCCAACCCCAAACCTGACAATTTCCGGCCTCCGTACGAACTCCCCGACAGCTGGGATTTCGGTCACCATAACTACCTCCAGGTGGATCCTCCTCCTTCTCCCTTCATTGCCGGGCCCACAGACATTCCGGCCAAGGGAGCCGCCCCGCCTGCGAATGGAGCTCGCGGCTGGCAGGAGGCATGGTCGGCTGCATTTTGCTCTACACGCTTTCGGTAAGAGGAGTCGGGCCGCAGGTCTCAAGCCCCGCAGAAATTGAAATGCAGCGGCTGCGATGATATCGGACAGCGTTCAGTCTCCTCTTTGACGCTCTGGAAATCCGCCTGTTAAACTGAATAATTGTCATCCTACCTTTAGGCGAAGAAGGAACCCGTGCGCGCAGAAACCCGGCATCAATTGAAACAGGACCGCTTCAGCAAGGTCACCATCGAGGCAGCGGAGAACGCCGCCCATTGGAGCGTGGAGCACCAGGCCAAACTCATTGCCGCTGTGATTGCGGTGGTCGTGATTGGAGCGATTGCATTTGGCGGCTGGTATTACGTCAACTCGCAAGACGAAAAAGCGAGCGCCGAACTCTCCACCGCGGTGCGCACGTTTGAGACTCCAATCCGTCCGGCCGGCGTGCCGGCGCAACCGGGGTACGACAGCTTCGCGTCGTTGCAGGAGCGCGCCACTGCCGCCCGCAAACAGTTCCAGGAGATCATCGATAAGTATCCGCACACGCATACCGCCGACATGGCGCGTTATTTCGTGGGACTTACCTCGCAGCAGCTAGGCGACAACGTCGCCGCCGAGCGCAGTCTGCAGGAGGCGGCCGGCTCTTCGAACGCCGATCTAGCGGCGCTGGGCAAGTTCGCGCTGGCCTCCGTTTATCGCAGCGAGAACAAGGACACGCAGGCAGTCGATCTTTACAAGCAGTTAATCGATAAGCCGACACTCGTGGTCAGCAAGGCGACAGCTCAGCTCGAACTCGCGGGATTTTACGAGTCGAAGCAGAAGCCCGACGAAGCCAAGAAGATTTACGGCGACGTAGAGAAAGAGAATCCTTCCACCGAAGCGGCGTCGCTGGCGCAGCGCCGTGCGTCCGCGCTCAAACAGTAAAAGATGATGGAGAGCCGGGCGTCCCTTCGACAAGCTCAGGGCAGGCTCTCGCCCGGCCGGCACACTGCCGGAAGAACGGAACGCCTGTCGCTCCGTTTTCTGACTTGTCAAAGTCTGACTTGTCGAGGCGTTAATTCTCAAACGATGCGGCGCAGGCAAGCGATGAGCCGGTCGCAGTCTTCGACCGTGTTGTAGACGTTGGGCGCCACTCGAATCGAACTTCCACGGATGCTGACAAATACTTTTTCCCGCGCAAGCATTTCGGGAAGCTCCCTGGGAATCGCCGTTTCTCTCCGCAGCGCCAGGTAGTGCGGTGCGCGCAACGGTTCGGCGGGCGCGGAGAAGCCGATCTCAGCCGCGGCCCCGGCCAGACGCCGATTGAGCGCTCCGCAGGTTTCGGAAACCTGCGCCACATCCCACTCCAGCAACTGCTTCATGGCGCGCACGGCGGCAGGCAGCAGCGCAAAGTTCGCGCGCTCGCCCATGTCGAAGCGCCGCGCACCGGCGTCGTAGTTTTCCGTGTATAAGATCAGGCTCGAAAAATCGCGAGCATTGGCGCGCTGAATCCAATTCTCTTCCAGCGGTATTCCACCCTGCCATTTTGGCGCGACATAGAGCAGCCCAACGGAATAGGGTCCAAGCAGCCATTTGTAACTGGCGGCGACGGCGAAGTCGGGCTGCACTCCATTCTGCAAATCGCCCACGACAAAGGGCAACGCGCCGAGCGACTGGGTAAGGTCGAGAACGAGCGCGGCTCCAAGCTTGCGGCAAGCTTCACCGATGCGGACCAGGTCGAGTCTTCCGCCGCTCGTCCACTGCACGTGCGGGAGCGCGGCGATAGCCACGTCGGGAGTCAAGGCGTCCAGTACCGCAGCGGTCAAGTCATTGTTTTCCGGCCAGGCGACGACCTTCAGCGCAGCGCCAGTTTCGTCCGCCCGCCGCTGCCACGAAAAGTAGTTGGACGGAAACTGCTCCTCGAGCACGAGAATGCTCTGGCCTTTCTTGACGGGCAAATTTCGCGCGGCGGTTGCGATACCGTAGCTGGCCGAGGGAATGATGGCGATATCGTCGGCGGAACAGTCGATGAACTGCGCGGCGGTCGCGCGGAACTCGTCAGACTCCGAAAAAAACTTATCAGGAGTGATTTCCCAGGGGTGCGCCTTGCGGGCAAGCCCGGCGGTTCCGGCCTCCAATGCCGGTTTCATCAGGGGCGACATGTAGGCGCAGTTGAGATAGGCGACGTCGTCGGGAATATCGAAGAGATGGCGCTGGCAGGGAATCATGGGCTAGTCTCTTGTTTGGTCGTTGGTCGTTAGTCGTTGGCAAACAGTGTATCAATGAGGAAGGATTTGCCAGGCACGCCGATTGAAAAAATCGAAAGGACATGAGTCGAGTGAAATCACGGATCGCACTTATTTTGATTTTGGTTTTCCTAGGCGGTCGTGTCGTAGCGCAGATTGGCGACTCCGCGCCCCCCAACGCCTCGCTGGCCTTTGCGCGGGCTCAAAAATTGAAACGGGGAATCAACGCCAGCGAGTGGTTCGCGCAGGTCTACGACAAGCGCGGCTACACGCCGGAACATTTTCAGGCCTGGACCACCGCCGAGGACATCGCGCTGATCAAGTCAATGGGATTCGATCACGTGCGCTTGAGTGTGAATCCGCAGCCCATGTTTAACGAGCGCGAGCCCAACAAGATTCCGGCGGAGTATCTCAGCCATTTGGATACGGCAGTGAAAATGATTCTCGATCATGGGCTGGCAGTTGTGATCGATCTGCATCCGGAGACCGACTTCAAGGAGCGCCTGGCGAAAGACGACGAGTTTGTCGAGCGCGTCGCCGATTTCTGGCGGGCGCTGGCTGCGCACTACTCGACATGGGATGCGGAGCACGTGTTTCTGGAAATCCTGAATGAGCCGGAGTTCTCCGACCGCTATCGCTGGCTGGGCGTGCAGATGAAGCTGGCGGCCGCGATTCGGCAGGGCGCGCCGGCGCTAACCATCATCGCGGCGGGCGCGCGTTGGTCGAATGACGATGAGCTCGTCTTTCAAGAACCGCTGCACGATGCGAACGTCATTTACAACTTTCATTTTTATCTTCCGCAAGTCTTCACCCATCAGGGCGCGACCTGGAGCAAGTATTACTGGCATTGGCTGCGGGGAGTGAGGTATCCGTCGACGGAGGAGTCAGCGGAGCGCGCGGCCACGCTGGTGCCGGATGAAGTCGACCGGCTGCAGGTGATCCGCTATGGGCATGAGCACTGGGACGCGGCACGCATTGCATCCGAAATGAAGCAGGCAGCGGAGTGGGCGCGCCGGCGCGGGGTTCCGCTGCTGTGCAACGAGTTTGGCGTGTACCGGGAATATGCCGATGCGCAAGACCGCGCCGCGTGGCTGCACGATGTGCGGACAGCGCTCGAACAGAACGGCATTGGCTGGGCGATGTGGGACTACTCGGGATCGTTTGGCGTAGTCACGAAAAAAGATGGGAAGACAGCGGTGGATGACGGGGTACTCAGGGCGCTGGGGATGAAGTGAGAGAGCTTTCCCACCCGGTTCAGACAGATCTCTCCTATATCTTCTGCGTCTTCCACTTCCCGCGCTTGAACAGCAGCGCGCTGGCGGCGGCGATCGAGCCTTCCGCGATCACGATGGCGATGTATGCGCCTTTCGAACGTAAGCCCATCGGAATTGCCAGCCAGTACGCCAGCGGAATCTCCAGCATCCAGAAGCCGAAGAAATTTACGATCGTGGGCGTGACCGTGTCGCCCGCGCCGTTGAAAGCCTGCAGCATGACCATGCCATAAGCGTATCCGATGTTGCCGTAGCTGATGATGCGCAGGCAGCTTGCCGCCAGCGGAACGACCGCCGCGTCATGGGTGAACAGGCGCGCAATGGGCTCGGCCATGAACACGAAGAACACTCCCAGCGATCCGAGGAAAATCATGTTGTAAAAGCCGGTGCGCCAGACGGCCTGTTCGGCGCGTTCCGGCTTCTTGGCCCCGAGATTCTGTCCCACCAGCGTGGCGGCCGCGTTGCTGAGTCCCCACGACGGCAGGAGAATAAAGATGACCACGCGAATGGCGATGGTGTAACCCGCAAGCGCGGCGGCGCCGAACACGCTCACAATTCGCACGAGACCGATCCAGCTAGTGTGGGCGATGGCGAACTGCAAGATTCCTGTCAATGACACGCGTACCAGCCGCAGCAGTACGCTGAAATTCACGCGAATCTGCCGCGTCAGGATGCGGATGCGTTCGGTCCCACGCAGCAGCCGATAAAACTGATAGCCCACGCCGATGCTGCGTCCGGTGAAAGTGGCGAGCGCCGCTCCGGTCACGCCCATGCGCGGGAAAGGCCCCAGTCCGAAAATGAGGCAGGGATCGAGAATCAGATTGATGATGTTCGAAACCCACAACAGCCGCATGGCGATGGCGGCGTCGCCGGCGCCGCGGAAGATCGCGTTGTTGAGGAAGAGCATGAGAATCGCGCCGCTGCCGCCGAGCGCAATTCGGGCGTAGCCGCTCCCGGTCGAGACAATATCGCCCGAAGCGCCCATCAGCCGCAGCAACTGCGGTGCGTAAATGAAGCACGGAATCCCGATGGCAACCGAGGTGGCGAGGCCGAGCACAATCGCCTGCACACCAGCCACGGCCGCGTCCTCCGGATCTTTTTCGCCAATGCGCCGCGCCACCATGGCCGTGGTCGACAAGCTCAATCCGATGCCCACGGCGAAAATCAGGCTCAGCAACGATTCGGTAAGTCCGACGGTCGCGACGGCGTTAGCGCCAAGCCGTCCCACCCAGAAAACGTCGACTACCGCGAACAGCGACTCGAGCACCATCTCAAGAATCATGGGCACGGCGAGCAACAAAATCGCACGATTCAAGCTTCCGGTCGTGTAGTCCTGATGCGAGCCGCGAATCGCCTCCCACAGCGAACTGCCCAGGCTGCGCTCCGGCGGAGGCGGCGGAGAATTGATGGCCGTAACCACTTCCATAAATACCTGGCAGGCTTTCTACGCGTCGCGTTGCTCAACAAAGCTGGCACTGGCACGACGGCGTGGCTAGAGCAATGGGAAAAAATAACTGGGAATCCGCAACAGCGGATCACGGATCAATCGAGCGGCGAATTAGAGGCGGTCGTGCATGGTGGAAGCCCTAGCGGATCGGCGGTGGTCGCAATTACGAAATTGCGGCCAGCAGCCGAGTGAAAAGCATTATATCTCATAACCTAATGCCGGGCATCAGCCGTGGAGCACGGCCGAGTTCACGATTTCTCTCGCACCCTCAGCATGGTCGTATTCCCAGAGGCCAAGTTCGTTGCCGTCGGGATCGCGGAAAAGAGCGAGCCTGCCGCCTTTCTTCTCTTTGATCTTGCCGGTCTGGATGCCGAGTTTATGCATCTGCTCCAACGTTTCCTCGAGCTTCGCTACAGAAAAGCAAAGGCGGGCATTGCCACTGCCGGGCACCAGGATTCCGGGCGGCCGTGGCACCAGTTCGATGAGCACGCCATCAAGATCGAAGCGCGCGACGTAGTCCCGCGAAACCATCTGCAGCCCAAGGGCATCGCGATAGAACGCGATCGCCGACTCCATGTCGGTGACGTAGTAAAAGATGGTGTCGAAGGAGAGTTTCAACTTGCTCGGAGAAGATGAAGATGAGGAATGCATGATGGGATTGCCCCCTTTCCTCTGGTTCGCTGAGTGGGGAAGTTGTGGACGAATTTGCTCTCAACAACGGAATTCTAGGAGAACGCCGGAGGCTTGTCGGTGAGGTTTGGCACGAATGCACGTGACGTGGAAACGGGCCACTCCCGCACTCCCGCACCCTTCCTTGACACCCCGTTTTCAGCCCTTTATTCTTAAGCATTGCTCCCTGAGAGACTTTCGTCTCTGTGCGCACTTCCGCGGGCCTTTGCGGTAACTTAAGTGGGGGCGGCGGAGGTTCCAAGCTCCAATGTTCATCGAATTAGCGGAATTGGAGATTCACCCGGTCGATTTCCGGGAGGAGTTAACCCCGGGTGTGATCGATCTGGGCGAAGATGTGCGGCAGCGCTCGCCGCTCCGCACAGCGGGCCGGGCCGATCTGGTCGAGGAGCATCACGGCAAGCACAAGGTGGTGCAAGACATCCGGGTCAAGGGCAAGCTGGAGACGAGCCTGGAAGTCCCGTGTGCGCGCTGTCTCGAGCCGGTCGTGCACGAGGTGGAACGCAGCTTCGATCTTCTGTACCGGCCGCTCGGTACCGACGCCGGACACGAAGAACTTTCGGTCACCGACGCCGAGGCCGAGATCGGGTATTACACCGGCGAAGGATTGCTGCTCGAAGACACGCTGCGCGAGCAGGTGCTGCTGGCGCTGCCATTGAAGACAATTTGCCGCGAAGATTGCAAAGGTTTGTGTCCGCACTGCGGCAAGAATTTGAACGAAAGTCAGTGCTCGTGCGTGGACGAAGTCGAGGATCCACGATGGTCGGCGCTGAAAGAGATTCGTACCAAGCTGAATCAGTAGAACCAGCTCTCGGCTCTCGGCTGCGAGCTACAAAGGACATCATGCCGAATCCAAAACGCAGACATTCCCAGAAGCGCACCGCCACGCGGCGCGCTCACGACTCGCTCACTGGGCACTCGCTGTCGGAGTGTCCGAATTGCCACGAGCGGAAAATGCCACACCGCGCCTGCCCGAAGTGTGGAACCTACAAGGGCCGCGAAGTAGTCGAGGTCGAAGAGAAGTCCTAATTTCCTTTCATGCCTAGCGTAATCGCTCTGGATGCGATGGGGTCCGACAAGGCGCCGAGGCCGGAGATAGAAGGCGCACTGCAGGCGGCGCGCCATCATGGCGTCCGCGTGCTGCTGATTGGGCCGGAGGCGCAGTTGCGGGCCGAACTCGCGCGCTATCCCGGCGCGCGCCGGCTGCCGGTCGACGTCGTGCACGCGAGCGAAGTCATCACCATGGACGACAAAGTGGAAGCGATTCGCGCCAAGCGCGATTCGTCGATCCGCGTCGGACTGCGGCTGGTGCGCGAAGGCCGCGCCGCCGGCTTTGTGACTGCAGGCAACACCGGCGCCGCCATGGCCACGGCGAAAGTAGTGCTGGGTGCGCTGCCCGGAGTAGATCGTCCGGCGCTGGCGGCCGCGTTTCCCACGGTCCTGAACTCGGCAGCCGTGCTGCTCGACGTAGGCGCGAACGTCGATTGCACTCCCACCAATCTTGAACAGTTCGCGGTGATGGGAGATATCTATTGCCGATCGATTTTCGGCATGAAGCATCCGCGGGTAGGCTTGCTTTCGATTGGAGAAGAGGAAGGCAAAGGCAACGACCTGACGCGCGAGGCCTTTCAACTGCTCAAGCGCCTTCCCATCAACTTTATTGGCAATGTGGAAGGCCGGGATTTGTACAACGGCCATGTGGATGTAATCGTGGCCGACGGATTTGTTGGCAATGTCGCGCTGAAGACGTCGGAAGGCGTGGCCCGGCTGGTGCGCACCGTCCTGAAAGAAACCTTGAAGGCAACGATCACGCGGCAGGTGGGCGCGTATATTTCGCGCAACGCGTTTTCAGATTTCAAAAAGCGGCTCGATCACACCGAGTACGGCGGCGCGCCGCTGCTCGGCGTGAAAGGCGTATGCATCATCACGCATGGATCGTCGAATACCAACGCCATCAAGAACGCGGTGCGCGTAGCGGCGGAATTCGCCGAAGGCAAAGTCAACGAAACCATCGAGCGCGAATTAGCGCAACTGAGCGCAGCGGTAACAACCACGTAGCTCCAGACGCCCTCGTCTGGGGAGGCGTGCGAAGCGCGCCCGGCCTTTTGCCGGCAGAACCAGGAAAGCTGCGGGGCTGGGCAGGTGAGGGCACCTGCCCCTACGCGAGCATATTCGATGACAAGTTCAACTTCCTCCATCGCGTTTCTTTTTCCCGGCCAGGGTTCGCAGGCGGTTGGCATGGGCAAAGACTTGGCCGACAACTATCCGGTAGCGCGCCGAACCTTCGAAGAGGCCGACGAGGCGCTCGGCTACAAGCTGTCCGAGCTGTGTTTCGAAGGCCCGGAAGAAAAACTGAAGCTGACCGAGATCACGCAGCCGGCGATTCTGACGGCGTCAGTTGCAGCGTGGCGCGTGTTGCAGGAAAAAGGTCTGAAGCCGGATTTCGTCGCCGGACACAGCCTGGGCGAGTATTCGGCGCATGTAGCCGCGGGTACGCTCGCCTTTGCCGATGCCGTGCGGACGGTCCGCAATCGCGGCCAGTATATGCAGGAAGCAGTGCCGGTGGGTGTCGGTGCAATGGCGGCGATTCTGGGAATGTCGCTCGACAAGGTCAGCGAAATTGCCAGCGAAGTTACGAACTATGCGTCGCAGGGAGAAGTTTGCCAGGCGGCCAATATCAATTCACCCGAGCAAATCGTGATTTCAGGAAACGCCGGCGCTGTCGAACGCGCCATCAAACTCGCCCACGAACGCGGAGCCAAGAAAGCCGTGAGCCTGCCTGTCAGCGCACCTTTTCATTGTTCGCTGATGCAACCGGCGCAGGATCGTCTGGCGGCAGACCTGAGTGCACTGAGTTTTCAGAATCCGTCGTGTCCGGTGGTCTGCAATGTAGATGCGGCGGTGGTCACTTCTGCCGAAGCTGCGCGCACCGCCCTGATTCGTCAGGTAACCGGCACGGTGCAGTGGGAGCCGTCGGTGCGGCTGCTGATCGATAAGGGAGCCGGTCTGTTTATCGAGGTCGGCCCGGGAAAAGTTCTCTGGGGACTGATGCGGCAGATCGATCGCTCGAAGACCTGTGCGACGGTGGGGGATGAAGCGTCGCTGCAGAAGACGCTGGCGCAGGTTGCGGCGTTGGCAGCTTAAAGGCCTCGCGTAGGGACAGGTGCCCTCACCTGTCCAAGCCGAGCGCAGCTCGGCAGCCACCCATGCACATTGCCCGCTCGCTCGTCACTACGCAGTCAGTAGGGGTACACGGTGATCGTCTTATCCGATTTCTGCACGAACATGCGGGCGTGCTCGGCGCGCTCGTTGACGATGACCTCGACCACCACGCCTCCGCCGCCAAAGCCCTTGGTGTTAGCCGATCCGTAAATCTTGTGCGATTTAATCAGGCCCCACTCGCCGCCCGGTCCCCAATCGCGATAAAAGTCGGTGTAAGTGTACTGCGAATATTTCTCCCGATGTTGCAGCCAGCCGGGATCGTTGAAGTAAATGCCGTAGGCGGTTTCGTACTGCTGCTGTTGCAACGCAGTGAAAAACTTATCGACCGCGTGTTCCTCGGGCCAGTTGCGGTACATCCAGGCCAGGGTGGCGAGAACCAGCACCGCCACAATGGCGACCACGATTTGGATATTTCGCCGCCGTCCTTTCGCCGGGTCGTAGGTCGGGGCGTCGAGTAGGGTCATAAGTCTGCATTAAGAATAACGGATAAAAGTCGGATTGAATCAGGAATTGCTAATTAGCAATTTGTAATTTGCAGTTTAAATCCACCGATTACGCAGGTTCCGGCCCTCCGAAGTTCTGCGGGCGACTGCTTCCGCGTAAGGAATTTCACTGCAGGCGATGCGGGACCGCGAGCTATCTCTCCTAAAGCGCCGCCCCAAGCTGCCGATGTAATTGAAGTCAGCCGGAAATGGTGGCGCGTGGCTTCGTGGAACCGCCACGCAAACCGCAGAATAGTGCGAACTAAAGTGCGAACTAAATAGGGGTGCGAACCAAGGTGCGAAACCATGGATAAGATACGAGCCCTCATCGTGGATGACTCCTCGGTGATGCGCAAAATCGTCGAGCGTTCGTTGCGCCAGGCAGGCATCGAACTGGAAAAGGTACTGGAAGCCTCGAACGGGTCCGAAGCGCTAGCCGTGCTTCACGCAAACACAGTCGACCTCATCCTCTGCGATATCAACATGCCGGTCATGGACGGGCTGGAATTTGTGCGCGCCGCCGCTGGGGTGGAAAGCGCCAAAGGCGTTCCCATCGTGATGATTACGACCGAAGGCAGCGAGTCGCACGTAGTCCAGGCGCTCACTGCCGGCGCTCGCGGTTACATTCGCAAGCCGTTTACTCCAGATCAGGTGAAGGAGCACGTGTTGCCGGTGCTGGGGAGGAAACCGTGAGCACAGATACTTCATTTGCCACCCGCTTTCAAGAGGAGAACTGGCTGCCCATTCTCGAACTGGCGGTCGAGGAAGTTTTCGAAATCATGTTGGGCAGCCGGGTCAAGCCCATAACTGAGGGCGAGCTGAAGCCGAGTGGGGAATTCACCGCCATGGTCGGTTTGGCCGGGGCGCTGTGCGGAATTCTCACCGTTTGCTGCAGCGCGAAGACCGCCGAGGAGGTCGCCAAACGCATGTTGGGAGACGCCGCCGACTCCCGTTCCCAGATAGCGGACGCGCTCGGAGAGGTGTGCAACATGATTGGGGGAAATTTCAAGAACAAGCTTGCCGGCACGGACGAACGGTGCATGTTGAGCGTACCCACCGTCGTCAGCGGAGAAGAATACAGCTTCTATTCAATGGCCGAGGGGAAGTCCGTGGAGACGATCCTGCTGTTTGAGGGTGCGCCGGTTGCCGTCCGTCTTCAACTGCAAAGCTGACCCGCAACCTCGTATCCCTTCTACGAGGTTGTCGGCCCCACCAACGGGGCAGAAGTGCAGATTAGGTTGCAGCTCTTAGGGTTGCAGATCGGATTAGGTTGAAGCTCAGTGAGAAAAACATGACAACGAGCGCCGCATCCCCACAACCGCCTGACCGGGAGAACTGGCTTGCAATTCTCGAACGCTCCACCCAGGAAGTTTTCGAGATCGTGCTGGGCTGCCAGCTCACGCCCGTCGCGCCCTCCCAAGAAAAGCAGAAAGGCGGATTTACCGCCATCGTCGGACTTGCCGGAGCGCTCTGCGGAGTGGTAACCGTCTGTTGCGGCGCCCAGAGCGCCGACCAGATTGCCAAGGGAATGTTGGGAGAACCGACCGTCTCCCCAAGACAAATAGCGGATGCGCTCGGTGAGATCTGTAACATGGTGGCAGGAAACTTCAAAAATAAGCTCGCGGGCACGGATGAACAATGCATGTTAAGCGTGCCCACGATCATCAGCGGCGGACAATACAGCTTGCATTCGGTGGCCGACGGTCATTCCTGGGAATCGGTCCTGCTGTTTGTGGACGCGCCCATTATCGTCCGTCTGCAACTGCAGCACTGAGGAAGGCAAGTGTCAGGTGTCAGGTCTCAGGAAAATCGCGCCCAAGCCTTTTCTGGTACCTAAGATCTAGAACCTGAGACCTGACACCTGCCCCTTTTTGCCGGGCAGAGTTTTCCCTGTCCGCCGATTCTTAAACGCTTCCAATCTTTCCGTTCCTCGCATTGCTCCTAACCGGTTCAGAACAAAGTCATTTTGAAAGCATTCTCATTTTTCAGCATGGCGATTGGCTTGCACTCTGTCTAACCGCAAGGAGCCAACGTGGATAGCGGATTCTATGCAGCGTGCGCCGGGTTGCGAGCCCAAAGCCAGGCGCTCGAAGTGGTGGCCCACAATCTGGCCAATCTGAACACCGCCGGATTTCGAGGCGAGAAAACGACATTTCAGTCGCTCGTGGCCGCAGCCGGCCCCACGGTTCCCAACCTTCTGAATCTCGCGACCAACAATTTTGGCGTGCTCGAAGGCGCGCACCTGGATATGACCTCCGGCAATCTGGAAACCACCGGCAATCCCCTCGATGTAGGCATCGAAGGCACCGGTCTTTTTGCCATTCAGACGGCGCGCGGCACCCGCTACACGCGCAATGGAAGCTTTCAGGTATCGAGCGCCGGGCAACTGGTAACCGCAGCCGGCGATCTGGTGCTCAGCAACCCCGCTCTCAAAGAAAAAGGTGCGATCAGCGTTCCCACCGGAATCGTCTCCATTGCTTCCGACGGGACGCTCTCGGTAAACGGCGCGGTCGCGGGCTCCATCGCTCTGGTCGATTTCGCTCCGGGCACGCCGCTCACATCCGAAGGTGGAAGTTTGCTCGCCGCCCCCGAAGGCAGCGCGAAGCCAGCGTTGCAATCGCAACTCAAGCAGGGAGCGCTCGAATCGTCAAACGTGAATTCCATCGGTTCGGTGACGGCACTGATCGAAGTCGAGCGCCAGGCCGGAATGCTGCAGCGCGCCATGTCGCTTTTCGACAGCGAATTCAACCAGATTGCCAGCACGGAACTGGGAAAAGTTTAGAAAAATCGCTGTTAGCTCTTGGCTTTTTAGCTAAGAGCCAAAAGCTGAGAACTGAGAGCTGAGTCAATTGGGAGGAAACCATGTTTCGCGCACTCTACACCGCCGCCACCGGCATGCAGGCGCAGCAAACCAATCTCGATACCATTGCCAACAACCTGGCCAACTCCAGTACGGCCGGCTTCCAGAGCCGACGCATGCAGTTTCAGGATCTGATCTATCAGAACATAGTAATGCCGGGCGCAGCGGCGTCGCAGCAAACCACCGTGGCCACGGGTCTGCAAGTCGGCCTGGGCACGCATTCCTCCGCGTCGGAGATCCTGCAGATGCAAGGCGACCTGACGCAGACGAGCAACCCGCTCGATCTTGCCATTGAAGGCCAGGGATTGTTTCAGGTGCTCCTGCCGACCGGTCAGACCGCCTACACCCGCAGCGGCCAGTTCCACCAGGATTCCGCAGGCAACGTGGTCACCGCCGACGGGAATCCCTTGCAGCCCTCCGTGGCGATACCGGCCGGCGCCACCTCGATCACGGTTGCCTCCGACGGCACAGTGTCGGTCACGCTCGCCGGGCAAACCGCGGCGCAGCAGGTCGGGACCATGCAACTGGCACTCTTTCCGAATCCGGGCGGATTGAACAGCGTTGGCCAGAATCTGTATCTGGCCACCACCGCCTCGGGCGATGCCGTCATCGGCACTCCGGGCAGCAGCGCCGGCATGGGACAAATCGAGCAAGGCTATCTCGAGCAGTCGAACGTCAGCGTGGTCGACGAGTTCATCAACATGATTGTGGCACAGCGTGCCTACGAAGCCAGTTCGCGCGTGGTGCAATCCGCCGACGAAATGTGGCAACTGGTCAACCAGTTGGGGAAGTAGGTAATGGTGCAGAGTGAAGCGGCTTTGAGAGGGCACGGCTTCAGCCGTGCCGTAAGCATCGCATTTTCATTGCGGCTTTAGCCGCTGCGGGACGGCAATTTTCAAACTGCACCACTACCGCAAAGTAGCGCGAGAAAGCAGGGAGACTGAAGTGATCGCCCGATTTATTCTTGCCAGCTTCCTGTTCGTCCTCGCCCTTGCAGCAGGCTCGCTGCTGGCGGCCGAAAATCGATCCGAATCTTGGCCCGCGCCCTCTGCTCCGCAGCCCACGCCGGTAACCCGGCAGGAAGTGTGGCAGGCGGTTGTCGCCGACCTCCAGGCACGAGGGCTCTCGGAAGCGCAGTTGCCGCCGATCGAGGATCTCGATCTGCCCGTCGCCTTGCCGGCTGTGGCCGGGCGGAAGTTGCGAGTCGCGTCGGCCTGTTGGGACGAGGGCGCCGAACGGACTCAATTTCGCCTGGAGTGCGCTGAGCCCGGACAGTGCCTGCCCTTTCTGGCCTATGTGCATGTTCGCGTCGAGGGAGAAAGCGCGCGCGCCGGATCATGTCGGCTGAAATCGGAATCACATCCGGCGCCCGAGGCTCCGCTAAAGGCCCTCGCGAAGCCCACGGTGCATCCCGGAGATCGCGCCACGGCCGTGTTCCTTTCCGCCCGGTTACGCATTAGCGCCAGCGTGACCTGCCTCGAGCGTGGCCGTGAAGGTGAAATCATTCGCGTGCGCGGTGAGGATGGGCAGGTTTTCCGGGCGCGGGTTTCCGGCCCCACCCGGCTCGAAGCGGTGCCGCAGTAAGGAATCCGTGTAGTCGCGGGGTGGAGCCTGCCCTGAACGGAGCCGATGGGTTCCGCCACCACAAGAGCAAGCGCAAGATACGAGCAGAAAAGAAAGAAAGAAAGACAGAAAGAAGGAGCGCGCCAGTGAAAACGGTACTTTGTTGCCTGCTCGTCCTGACCGCCAGCTGGCTCCACGCCTCCAAGCGCGATGCGGAGAAAAACAATCTCGCAAAGTACCTGGCCCGCGTCCAGATGGCGCAGCCCGCCGCGCCCGCGCTCTCTACGGGAAGCATTTGGATCGATTCGGGGCCGATGGCTTCTCTCGGCGCCGATTACAAGGCCCGCGTGGTTGGCGACACGATCGAGATTGTGGTGGTGCAGGGCTTGACCTCGTCGAACGCCAACACCGTGAACACGGCGCGCACGCTCGCGACCAGCGGAGGCATCGATTC
Source organism: Terriglobales bacterium (assembly GCA_049592035.1). Taxonomy (GTDB): domain Bacteria; phylum Acidobacteriota; class Terriglobia; order Terriglobales; family Acidobacteriaceae; genus Acidiflorens. The sequence continues at coordinate 1,930 of JBAWFQ010000180.1, read as the reverse complement.
CGTGCCGGTCCTGGGCAGTGGAGCCGCGCAGAGCCTGCTCGGCGTGCATTCCTCCGAAGCCTTGGCTGGCAAAGGCGCGGCGACGACGGCGACCAGCGTCTCCACCAACCTGTCGGGCCAGGTGGTCGCGGTTCTCCCCAGCGGCAACCTGGTTGTCGAGGCCCGGCGCATTATCAACATGAACAATGAGAAACAGACCATCGTATTGCGCGGCGTGGTGCGCCGCGGCGATATCGGACCGAACAACACGGTCGCTTCCGACAGCATTGGCGATCTCGAACTCGAGATCAAGGGCAAAGGCGTGATCTCGGATAGCGTTCGCCAGCCGCATAAGGTGCTGCGCTTCCTCATGCGCCTGTTCGATTTTTAGCAGCTCGCTTTTAGCAGATCGATTAGGAGATCGATTTAGGAGAAATATGAAAGCCTCCAGAGCCGCCGCTTTCCTGCTGTTTGCGCTTTCGATAGCGCTTTCGGCCAGCGAACCGGTGGCCGTCAAAATCCGTGATCTCACGAGCGTTGAAGGGGTGCGGGAGAATTCCCTGATTGGCTATGGCATGGTCGTCGGGCTTACCCAAACTGGAGACAGTCAGCAGACCGTCTTCACCACCCAGACCCTGGCCAACATCATGCAGCGCATGGGCGCGCAGATTCCGCCGGCCACGGCCATTGTCAAAGATGTCGCAGCCGTCTTTGTGACCGCCAGCCTGCCCGCGTTTGCGCGGCCCGGCACGCAAGTGGACGTGACCGTTTCCGCCGTGGGCGACTCCAAGAGTCTCGAAGGTGGCGTGCTTCTCCTGACTCCGCTGTACGGCGCGGACGGCCAGGTTTATGCCGCCGCCCAAGGCCCGATCGCGGTCGGTGGGTTTGCCGCTGGCGGCCAGGGCGCGACCAAGCAGATGAATCACCCGACGACCGGAAGAGTTCCGTCCGGAGGGCACGTGGAACGCAGTCTGACGTTCGACTTCAATCGCCTGTCTCCGGTGTCGCTGCTCTTGCGCGAGTCCGATTTTTCGACTGCGGGAGCAATCTCCGACGCCATCAACCAGGAATTCGGACACGCGGTAGCGAGCGCCCGCGACGGTGGCCGCGTCGAAGTCGATCCTGCCGCAACCGGCGTGGCCAACCTGACCGCGATGCTCGCTCGCATTGAGAACCTCGCCGTCCCCGTGCATCGCCGCGCCCGCGTGGTACTCAGCGAGCGTACGGGAACGATCGTGATGGGCAAGGATGTGCGTCTCGGAGCTGTCTCCATTTTGCATGGAGGATTTTCAGTGCAGATTACGACCGAGTATTCCGTTTCCCAGCCTGGGCCGCTCTCGGGAGGAAACACCGCGGTGGTGGCCAACACCGAGGTACAGGCCAAGGACAGCCCTGCCAAGCGTCTGGAAATCGGCGAAGGCGCGAGTATCGACGAACTGGTTGGCGGATTGCACAACATGGGCGCGACCGCCCGCGACGTGATCTCGATTTTGCAGGCGATCAAAGCTGCCGGAGCGCTCGATGCGGATTTAGAGATGATTTGAGTTTGGTCGTTGGTCGTTTGTCGATGGTCGATCGCGGTTTGCTCTTGATGCAAATGGGTTTGCCAACGACTAACGACCAATGACTCCCGGAGGCGATTCTTATGAACATTACACTCGCAGCAACTTCCGCCCCACTGACCACGTCCAGCCTTCCGGACGCGAAAGCGGTGGCTAAAAATATCGCGAAAAATGAAAAGGCGGCGCGCGACTTTGAAGCGCTCCTGCTGACGCCCGTGCTCGACTCCTTGCAGAAGACGTTTGCCGGAGACTCCGAAGATTCCAAAACCCCAGGCGCCAGCGATTATCGCCAGATGGGCAGCCAGGCGCTCGCCCAGGCGATTGCCGACCGGGGAGGCATTGGCATTGCCCGGCTCGTCTTGCGCCATTTGCAGCCACCAAAGGTATCG
>JBAWFQ010000179.1:0-10293 GCA_049592035.1 Terriglobales bacterium | reverse complement strand
GCCCAGGTAGACTACCTGGTTGATAGGCAGGATGTTGAAGCGCGGTAACGCGTGTAGCTTACCTGTACTAATCGCCCGTTCGGCTTGACCATAAAATTTACTCGGTGCAGAAACAGCCGTCAGCACTGAAAAAGACATCATCAGCTTTCAGTTCGAACTTGTTCGAAAGCCGATGGCCTCCTCAGAAGCGTCAGAAACTGGACGCGACTGAAGACACAGTACTGACGACTGGCGCCGACGAAAACGCATCGTAGTAGAGACGGGGCTTGCCCCGTCTCACCCAATCTATTCAGTTGTGAGGCTTCGTCCTCCAGTTCTTTGAGAATGCTTCAGCGTTGGCTTTGAAAGGGCATGGCTTCAGCCGTGCCGCAATGATCCCGATGGTTGCGGCTTTAGCCGCCGAGGGACAGCCGGTCGCTGAGAAATATCGTCGCGAAAGCGACAACGAGATGGCGTAGAGATCCTTCGCTGAAAGGCGCTCAGGATCTCGGCAGCAGGCTCCGCTTCGCTGACGCCTGCTAATCGCCTCGACTTGTCGGTGATCTTACCGCGGGGGTTCCACCCGTTCCCATCCCGAACACGGAAGTTAAGCCCCGCTGGGCCGATGGTACTGCACGCGAAAGTGTGTGGGAGAGTAGGTCGTTGCCGGCATAAATAAAGGCCACGTTCAGAAATGAACGTGGCCTTTTCCGCTTTGGCGAGGAAGAGAAATAATTGTATTCTGCCTTTCGGGAAAAACTTGTGCTTCGCTTTTTCTTCACCTACACTTGACGAGCTATGAGTGGATTGGAGCTTAGGGAAGCTATTCACGGCTTCATTTACCGCGAACCGCTCGAGCAACGTGTCATCGACACCTGCGTTTTTCAGCGACTCCGGCGATTGCGCCAGCTCGCAATGGAGTCGCTCGTTTACCCAGGAGCCGTGCACACTCGCTTTGACCACTCTGTTGGAGCGCTGCACATAGCTCGGGAACTGTGTGAGAAACTGCTTCCGGGTGAGGATTCCCCGTAAGCGTCAGAGGAAGCACACGGTTGATCTCGACCCCTTATGGCATTTTGCATGGCAGGAGGATGCACTTTCGCGTGAAAAATCTGCTACCATCACGGTCGGTGAGGTAGCCATGCCCCAATACGTAATCGAGCGCGAAATCCCAGGCGCCGGCAATTTATCTGATGCGGAACTGCAGGCAGTGGCCAGAAAGTCGGTAGGCGTGCTGAAGGATATGGGACCGGAAATCAAATGGCTCCACTCCTACGTCACCGGCGATAAAGTCTATTGTGTGTACCTGGCGCCGGACGAGGAAACGGTTCGCGAACACGCACGCCGCGGAGGTCTTCCGGCGAATCGCATCTCGGCAGTGCGGCGCCTGATCGATCCCGGCACTGCAAATTGACTTAAGCAGAGTTTCGCGTCCGAGGACCTGATTCCGCGTCGCAGTTAAGCGCCTCGTGGACGGCTTGGTCAATCGGCATCGCCCATCCTTCCATCCACGCCGTTCCTGCAGCATCGCCGAGCGTTCGGCGCGCAAATTCCAGGGCCTTCTCAAGCCTGGGTTGCCCGGCGGGCGTGAGCGGAGCGCCCAATCTTTGTCGAAGCGCGGCGGCGGCTCCTGCCAAGTGTAGCGACAACTCGGCGTTCGATTGCGCCGCGGCACTTACGGCGAGACATTCTAGCGCCCTCGCTATGCCGCGTTTGTGACCCAACTCTTGAAACACCTTGATGCTTTCGCCGTAAAGGCGACGAGCCTCGGAGTTGTTCCCCTGATCGCAGCTTAGACCTGCCAAATCAGAGAGGGTGCTCGCAATTCCCCAGCGGTCACGCAGCCGGCGAAACTCCGACAGACTCTGTTCGCAAAATGAACGAGCGGCCACGAAGTCCGCTTTTTCCCGCGCGACGTCGCCCTGGTAGTTCAACGTCCAGGCGGCACCGGCGACGTCCCCAACCTGACGGAAGATCGTTAGACACTCATCGTAAAGAGAGGATGCGCGCTCATATTCGCCCTGCAACTTCATCACGCTGGCGAGATTGCTGAGGGCTCGGGCGAAGTCAGCGGGATCGCCGAGGTCCTTCCATATTGCGACACACCGTTCGAAGAGTAAGGCGGCAGCGGCAATGTCGCCACGGTCGCGAGCGCTCACAGCCAGCGCGTTCAGTGCGACGGCGACGCCGCGCTTATCGTTTAGCTCGAGGCAAGTCTCGAGACTGTTTTCGAACATCTGCCGCGCAGAGCCGTAATGTCCCTGCTCGCCCGCCAGAACTGCACCAGCAAACAGAAGGCGCGCGCGAAGCTTGGGACGAGCCGCGGTCCCTTCCAACGCCAGGACCCTGGCGATGGCATCACGACCCTCCGTTAGATATTCCCGTGTTTCCCAGAAGCGGAACAGGGCGGTACCAAGACGAAGGCCCCAGTCGGCATCCCCAGTCTTGATCAGATAATCGAGCGCGACGCGGAAGTTGTCGTGCTCAACTTCAAAACGGTCAAGCCATTCGGGGTGAGCGGCTATGTCCTCGGCACCCTCTTCGGCAAGCACGAGGTAGTATGCAGCATGGGCCCGACGGGTCGCAGATTCATCGTCGCTCTCGGCGAGGCGTTCGAGAGCGTACTCCCGGAGAGTCGAGAGCATGCGGAATCGGGTTTCTGTATCCGCCTGCTCCACCTGCTGTGCCAGGCTCTTGTCGACCATCGAAGCCATGCCGTCGAGTACGTCGAGGCCCAGGTCGCCCTTGGTGTCGCACACGGCTTCCACGGCTTCCAGCGTGCATCCACCGGCAAATACGGAGAGCCTCCGGAACAGAGTTTGCTCTGCGGCATTGAGGAGCCCGTAGCTCCAGTCGACGGTGCCGCGAAGAGTTTGCTGCCGGCTCGGCAGATCGCGAGCACCGCCGGTCAACAGGTTCAGGCGGCCTTCGAGACGAGCCAGCATGGCTGACGGCGAAAGCAGTTTGATGCGGGCCGCAGCCAGTTCAATAGCGAGGGGCAGACCGTCCAGGCGAGCGCAAATGGCCGCCACCACGGGGGCGTTTTCCTTAGTCAATGCGAATTCGTGCTTCACAGCCTTCGCGCGCGCTACAAAGAGCGCGATCGCAGGAAGACGGGAAAGCACTTCCAGAGGCGGAATGGACCTGGGGTCGGCCAGCACGAGAGGTGGCACAGGAAACTCATGTTCGCCGTAGACATGGAGCGGCGCCTGGCTGGTAACAACGACCTTGAGTTTCGGGCCGATAGTGAGCAACTGCGCGACGACGGGTGCAGCGGCGACGAGATGCTCGAAGTTGTCTAGCAACAGAAGCGTCGGTTGGCCCAGTCCGCTCACGTACTCTCTCAAGCTTTCCTGCGGCGACTGATTCCCGGTTTCCCGTACTCCGACCGCCTGTGCGATCGCGGAAGCGATCAGACTATGATCGCGAACCGAAGACAGCGGGACGAAGCAAACACCACCAGGAAACTGGCTGGCGATTCCCTCCGCGACTTGCAAGGCAAGGCGTGTCTTCCCAATTCCTCCTGGACCGGTCAGAGTGACGAGGCGTGCGTCCTCGCGGCCCAGGAGAAGGCGGAGTGCAGCCTCTTCGTGTTCGCGGCCGATAAATGCGGTGCGTTGCAGCGGCAGGTTGTTGGGGCGAGGCTCCGATTCGCGGCCCAGCGCATCGGCGAGGCGGTCGCGCACCGCGGCGAGGTCGCGAGCCAAATCACGTGTGGAAGCATAGCGATCTTTCGGATCCTTGGCCAGGCAGCGCTCCACGATCCAAATGAAAGGAGCGGGCGCCTGAAGCATTCTGGCGCCGAGGCGCTCGGGTTCATCGCGAAGGATTGCCGCCGTCGTTTCTGCATGAGTCTTTTTCTGGAACGCGGGAAGCCCGGTGACCATCTCGTAGAGCACCGATCCGAAGGAAAACTGGTCAGAACAAAAATCGACTTCGCCGCCGGTCGCTTGCTCCGGCGACATGTAGCCCACGGTTCCCATCACCGTTCCATGCTCGGTAACGATGGTGGTCGCATCCGAATTCCGGGCGTGGTCGAGCTTACGCAGTTTCGCCAGACCGAAATCCAGCACCTTGGCCGTACCGTCGACGGAAACCATCAGGTTCTCCGGCTTCAAATCGCGGTGAACGACACCAATTTCGTGCGCTTTGGCGAGAGCGTCGGCAATCTGCGCCGCAAGGGCGACCGATTTGCGAAATGGAATCGGGCCAGAGGCGAGCGACTGTCGCAGCGTCTCGCCATCCACCAGTTCCATGGCAATGTAACGTGTGCTGTTTACATGCCCTAGCTCATAAATCGTGACGATGTTGGGATGATTGAGCGCGCTGGCGGAACGGGCTTCCTTTTCAAAGCGTGCCAGGGCTTCCGGTTGAGCAAGGCGTTCCACGGAAAGCGTCTTAATGGCGACTTCACGGTCGAGACGGGTGTCTCTGGCGCGGTATACCTCGCCCATGCCCCCGGCGCCCAGTTGCTGAAGGATCTCGTAATTCCCAAAGCGCGTGCCCGGCGACAAGGTGGACGACACGGAATCTGGCATGAGCGGCAGTTTCATCAACCTCGCTGGCGCAGTGGTCGGCCGGCCAAGATTGATCGCTCGCCGCTGCGCTATGAACTTTGAATTCTGGACTTTCCGATCGCAATGGACTCTGCGGCCGAAACCCCGGAGTGCGTTTATAATAACCCAGACTTCGGAGGCAGTTCATGGATATTCGATCGGTGCAGCGGCCGCTAAAAGACCAGTACCGGCAAGACCCTGCGAGTTCCCGGATTACTCTGACGGCACATGGCAAGCAGACCGAGGCGCCCATCTCCTGCTCGATCGACCTGGGGCGGGCGATTTATAACGCTCAAGCTCACAAAGGAGTGGGCGGAGCAGGGACGGGCGCTTGTTCCGGAGACCTGCTACTGGGTGCGCTGGCTGCCTGTGCGCAGATCACTTGCCAAATGGTAGCTGCTGCGATGGGAATCCCTACCGAGGCCATCAACGTCAGGGTCGAGGGCGATCTGGACCTGCAGGGTACGCTGGGTCTATCGAAAGACGCGCCGGTCGGATTTCAGGACATCCGAGTCACTTTCGACGTCCGCGCGCCGCAGGCAACGGCGGAGCAGTTGAGCGCGTTGCGGGCGAAAACGGAACAATATTGCGTGGTGATGCAAACCTTGCAGCGGCCGCCGAAAATTGAGAACAAATGGGGGTCGTGATGGTCAGATTGGGTTCCGAGCGGGGAGTTTGACGCTCGGAGTGCTCCTTCACTTCGGCTTCACGTTCTGATTCACGCGGAACAGGTTTGCCGGGTCGTAACGCTTCTTGATCCTCGCCAGACGGTCGTAATTCTTGCCATACGTCGCCCGGATGCGCTCTTCGCCTTCTTCCATCATGAAGTTGATGTAAGCGCCACCGGCGGAATAGGGATGAAGCGCGCTCCAATACTCCTTCGCCCACGTGGAGATTTTCTCCTTGTTCGCCGGCTCTGGATCGACCCCGACAATCACAGAACTCCAGGTTGCGTCGCGGTAACTCCACGGCGTGGCGCTGTTCTTGACGCGGCCGGCGGCGCCGTTGATCGGGTATAGGTGCATGGTCGATTGCATCGACGGCAACTTCGCCGCATGTTTCACATGAAGCGCGATGGCTTCGTCGGGTAGCGTGCGCACGAAATCGGCCTTCCAATACCATTGCAGGCCCGGCGGGTAAAGAGCGTCGTGCATACTTTGGAGTACCGGATGCGGAATTGGCCCGACCATGTCAAGCGCCGGAGCCTTGAAGTTCCGGATCGGTTTGAACACTTTCTCCGCGTTCTTGATCGGCCCGGTGTAGCACCATACGATGCCGCACATCTTCTTATTGTGTAGATGTGCGGGGAATGGAGCTGCCGTCGGCACAGTGAGGAAGGCAAAAAAACCATAGACCTCATCGGGCGCTTTCGCGATGAAATCGCGATACCAGCGCAGTATCTCCGCCGCGTTTTCCATTGGCCACAGCATCGGGCCGGCGTAGTCGGTGTGCACGGGTTGCGCCTTGAACAGAAACGACGTCACGACGCCGAAGTTGCCACCCCCGCCGCGCACCGCCCAGAACAGGTCAGTATTTTCCTTGGCGTTGGCGGTGACAAATCGCCCGTCGGCCAGCACCATTTCGACTGCCAGCAGATTGTCGATAGTCAGGCCGTAGCGCCGCGTCAAGTAACCAATCCCGCCGCCCAAGGTCAGTCCGGCAACGCCGGTACTCGAAATGATGCCCGCAGGCACCGCGAGACCGAACGCGTGCGTCGCATGGTCTACGTCGCGCCAGAGGGCGCCGCCGCCGGCCAGCACGGTCTTCTTCTTTGGGTCCACGCGAACATAGCTCATCGGCGAAAGATCGATCACCAACCCGTCATCGCATACTCCTAACCCGCCCGCGTTGTGCCCGCCGCCGCGGATGGCTACCACCAGCTTCTGCTCGCGGCCGAACGTCACCGCCGTCATAACGTCGGCCACGTCAGCGCAGCGTGCAATCAGTCGTGGGCGCCGGTCGATCATCCCGTTGTATACCTTGCGAGCCGCGTCGTAACCCGGATCGCCTGGCTCGATCAGCCCTCCGCGCAAGCTGGCTCTGAAAGCTGCAATCGTCGCTTCGTTCAGCATCGCTACTCGATCCCCGAAAATTTGACCTCGTTGTGCCACAGTTGGGTATAGCGTCGGTTCGGCGCGTCACCGGGCAAACCCCTGCGTCACCTGCCAAATTTACCGAACTGGATCCCTGGTTCGCAAATAGTACGGCTTCTCCTGTCCCCGACACAACGAATTTGCCACGAACAGGCCCCACCGAGATCGAGCCCCAATGCCGACATTTCTCGGGTCCCCATGTCAGCTGGCTTACGCATCGCGTCAGCACTGGCGTAAATTATTGTCCAACACCCTGTCTTTTGATCGCCTTTGCTATCCCCAACATCCAGCTCGCAAAAGTCATCCATGGCCCCGTACTGCCTAGGGGAATCGCAACCAGCAGCATCACAATTGAAAACACCCCCGCTATCAAAGTGGCACGATGAATTCTTTTCAAGTACCACAAATCGAAACCCGCTAGCAGCACTGTATACAACTGCGTAAACACATTATTCAGGTAAGGCAACTGGGTAATCTTTGTCAGCGGATCGCGAACTGTTGCCGCATCCACGATTGTGATCGACGTGATCAAGATCAACCGCTTATGGGTCGCGGGATCATGCCTCCATCGATAGGCGAAGAAGGTCAGCACCGCAAAGACGATCACGTCGAACATGGGGACAGCGTAGAAGGTGCGCGTGTCAAACGGTCCGACCATCTGAATGCGCGTCATCGAATCCGTCGCCGCCATCAGTCCGACAACGATCATTCCGCATGCCAGCCCAAAGCCGAACAGCCCGAACTTCCTGTGCAGATCGAAGCGGTTGGCGGAAATAAAAACGGCCTGCGCAATCAACAGCAAAATCCAGCATGAGAAAAGGCGGCGTGAACGTGAATTAGCTTATTGGGCAGTGGTGCCCGTATCAAACCAGCTTGATTGACTTACAACCCACCAAGCCCGATAATAGAAATCTGATTGGGGCAGTTTCGAGATGAGTCCGTCTACAAGACGCACCTCGAAGCTGCCCCAAACCATTTTCAACGCGTTTTTGGAGCTAACTCCTTGTTGCGGAATATTTTACGCCTAACTCCTTTAAGCCCAATGATTTGAAAGGAAATTTTTCGCCAACTCCATGATTCCAAAAGACCGGCATATTAATTTTTTTTGCGACACCGCCGTCAAAGTAAACCCGGCGCGACTATGACGAGTAACTTGCGGACTATCTCTCCAGTAACCTCGTCCTCCGAGATCCTCTGCAACTAATCTGTCAGCGGAGGGTTTCCATCTACATGAACAATACATTCACTAAGTCGCTGTTACTCCTGGCAGTCGGGGGACTTATGCTTGCGGGTTCCGCTTCTGCTCAAACCTCAACTACTTCGGGCGCGGGTCCTGGCGTTGTCGATCCTGGCCATCCGCGCGTTAACCAGGTAAACGGCCGCGAAGAAAATCAGCAGCAGCGCATCGCCAATGGCGTCGCCAGCGGCAAATTGAATTCGAAGCAAACCGCCAATCTCGAGAATCGCGAGACCCGCGTGCAGAACCGCGAAAAGGCGGATATGGCGAAGAATGGCGGCCATCTGACCAAGGCCGAGCAGCGAGGCATCAATCGTCAGCAGAACCGGATCAGCAGAAGCATTGCAAAAGACAAGCACGAATAATCCGGCGGACGACACGAAAATAAAGACGACTCGAAAATAAAATGGAGGACAGCCGCAGTCCGCTGCGGCTTTTCTTTTGGCTACAGGAGTTATAGGTCCGAATCATCGACTCTGTGGTTTCAGCGAGCGAATGTACTTCACCACGGCAGCGATCTGATCTTTCGACAGTTTGCGATCATAAGCTGGCATTCTATTCTTGCCTCGGCTGATGATGGTGGCGAGTTCCTGATCGGACTGTTTTTGCACATCCGGTGAACCCAGAGCGCGCAGCTTCATGTTCTTGCCGAGCATGGTGTCGCCCGCTCCGCTGGCGGCGTGGCAGGCCGAACATCTCGCTTTGTAGATCTCGGCTCCGGTTTCGGCCAAGGTGTAAGTGGAGAGAAGCGCCAGCGCAATCAGGGCAAGAAGCGCCAGAACTGGGCGTGTAACACGCAGTTCGCGCTTCGCAAACAACATCGCATCTATCACCAACCGCTAGCCTCCGGGACACCCATACAACTCCAATCTTACCAGTTCAGTTTCAAGGCGAACTGGAACTGGCGTGGGTCGTATGCGGCGGTGGCCTGACCAGCCAAGGTGAAGAGCGGATTGACAGCGGCTACGTTGTAGCGATTGGCAATGTTAAACATGTCGGCGATGAAATCCATGTTGATGCGCTCGCCGAATGCGATGCGTTTGGCGAAGCGCACATCGTTGAAGATCGTCCACGGCGTAATGCCCGCATTGCGGCCGAGGTTGCCGTCGAGCGAGGCGAGGCCCGACAGACCGATCTTGCCGTTCCACTCGGCAATGCAGGGTTCCTGGAGAACTCCGGTGGGCGAGTACTTCGACTGCACCGGCGTATTGCCGAGCGCGGTGCAGGTGGCGTTCACGAAGGTGTTAGGGCGTCCGGTGAGGGGAGAAAACTGGAGATTGTCCGCGTTGCCGGTGAGGACGTTGAACGGCCGTCCGGCGCCGACTTCGATCTGCGGAGCGAACGTCCAATTGCTGAAGACTTTGCTTACAAAGCCGCTGCCGCTGAGTTTGCCCGACTGGTAAACGCCGCTGAAGACGAAGCGATGGCGCTGGTCGAATGTCGAGGAGGAACGATCGGCGTTCGGGATGTAGCTGTCCTGCGGGACGAGTGTGGCCTGCAGGTCGGTGGAATCGTCGATGGCGTGCGACCAGGTGTAGGACGCCAGGAATTCGTAATGCTGGGTGAAGCGCTTGCGGAGATTGGCGGTAAGACCGTGATAGTCCGAAGTGCCGTTGGAGAAGTTGGCATCCATGTCGCTGAAGGGGACGCAGCCCGTGTAAGGGCCGGCTGGCGACGTGGGATTACATGCCGAGTTGAAACCCGGCAGGGTTTTGATGAGAGCTTCCGCCTGCGAAACGCAGGCGCCCTGGCCAATCGCCTCGTAGAAGGCGGCGATGGAGGGGTTCAGTCCTCCGGGGCGGAAGAAGTTCATCAGAGAGACATCGACGTACCCGGGACCGCAGCCGGTCACAGAGTAGGGACTGCTGAAGTTTGCGTCGGCCTTGAGGGCGGCGAAGTAGTTGGCGGTCATCAAATCGCCGCGAATGGTGTTCGCGTTAATGGGGCGATTGAGATGGCGGCCGCCGTTGAAGTTGTAGGCCAGACTGAGGGCGTAGCCTCCGCCGAGATCATGTTCGAAGGTCAGGTTCGCTTGTTGCGAGTAGGCGTAAACGAAATTCTTGGCCTGCGGGTAGCCGAAGGGTTGGAAGGCCAGCGGCAGGAACGTCGAACCACTAAGGTAGTTCTGGGTAAGGAATATTGAGTTTGACGGTGACGCGAGCCCACAACTTGATGAGCTGCCGTTGGGGCAAGAAAAGCGTTGTTGGTTCGGGTTATAGTTCAATGCGGCCAGCACCGCGGGATTGTTGGTCGGGGAGCACGGCGAGGAAACGGAACCAGTGGCGGAGGGGAGAAGTCCTTGAAAAATTGGTATCGCGTTCAGATTAGTAGGGTTCTGGGGTCCGCTGCAACCACCAATGCCGAGGATGGCCAACTGTCCGCTGGTCGAGCCGTCGGACGCGTCGCCCAGGAAATAGAGGCCGAGCAA
>JBAWFQ010000178.1:0-19090 GCA_049592035.1 Terriglobales bacterium | reverse complement strand
ACGTTTTCCCGCCAACCCCGCCAGGTCCGGAAGGAAGCAACGGTAACGGGCTCTTTCGTGTGCAGTGGAGCGCCGGTGCCTGGCTTTTTGTTTGCCCGCTGCACGCGTCTCCACAAGCGACGAATTTTTGCACTATGACCAAACGCCTTTACTACGATAGTTCCGATATTCACGAATTCGATTCGGTGGTCGAAGACGTTGCGCTTGGCTCGCCTGAGCAGCCGCGTCCGTCCGTCATCTTGCGGGAAACCGCGTTTTATCCCACCAGCGGCGGCCAGGTGCACGACACTGGATGGCTCACGCTTGGCGCAGGTGATCGAGCCGGAGGTGATCGAACTGAAGACCGCCTGCGCGTTGCAGAAGTTGCCGAGACGGAAGACGGCCGGATTGTCCACTACCTGGAAGCGCCGGTGAAGCTTCCAGTTGCAGGCACTGCGGTACATGGCAGCATCGATCCCGAGCGCCGACGCGACCACATGCAGCAACACACGGGGCAACACGTTCTCTCGGCAGCTTTTATCGAGCTTTATCAGATGCCGACAGTTTCATTCCACATGGGCAAATCCGACGACTATTGCTCGATTGATCTGGCGACGCCTTCGGTAACTCCGGAGCAGATTGCGGGAGCCGAGAAGCGGGCGAATCAGATTGTGTTTGAGAATCGTCCGGTGCGGATTCGCTATGTTTCGCGCGCAGAGGCGGAGAAGCTTGGACTGCGCAAACTGCCTCCGGCGGAGCGCGACGAACTGCGGCTCATCGAGGTTGCGGATTTCGATCTGTCAGCGTGCGGCGGAACGCACGTTGGCGCGAGTGGACAGATCGGGTCGATCATTCTTCGGAAAAGCGAAAAGGTGCGGCAGGGAACTCGCGTGGAATTTGTTTGCGGCCAGCGCGCAGTATGCATGGCGCGACGCGACTACGCTGCACTCACCGAGGCGGCCGCGCTATTCTCGACGCAGCTGTGGGATGTGCCAGAACAGATTCGCAAGAGTCTCGAAGAAAACAGGTTGGTGCGCAAGCAAAAGGAAGATGCGCTCGAGCAACTTGCCGAACTGATGGCTGTGGAGGCGCTTCGGGATTTGCCGGAGACGAACGGGCGGAAGATCGTTGTGCGGACGTTTACCGATCGCGACATCACGTTCGCGAAATTGTTTGCGCAAAAAGTGACGCGAGCGGGAACGCCGGCAATTGCGCTGGTGGCGAGCACGATGGATCCTCCAGGATTGGTTTTCGCCCAGGCTTCCCAGCGGACTCCCGTGGGCGCGCCCGGCGCGACGGCCGACATGGGTGCTGTGCTCAAACAGGTGTTGTCGTCCGTCGGCGGGCGCGGTGGCGGCAGCCGTGATTTTGCCCAGGGTGGAGTTCCGGCAGGCTCGGGTATCAAGGTTGAGCAGCTTTTGCGCGAGGCAGCGGGTACAATCGGAACCTGATCCCGCAGCGCCTGGTAAAAGAGTGTAACTGCGAACTCAGTCGCTGAATTCATGCCATGCTGGAACCGCGGCTCATACTCGTCAATCTTCTGATCAAGCTGGGCGTGGCCGCGGCTTTGTCGAGCGCGCTGGTGCGCTCCAAGGAATTCAAGAATCTGATCTTTCGCGAGCAGCGCGAAACCAAACACAAAATTTACCTGGCCTTGTGGATGGCGATCCCGATTGCCCTCGGCGTCTGGATTCGATTCAGCGCCAAGAGCTTTCTGGCGGGCGACCTGTCGCTTGAAACCGCGCTGCTGCTGGGCGTGGTTGGCGGACGCCTGTCGGGAGGCCTTGGCGGAGCTTTGCTGTCGGTGCCCGCGGCCCTGCATGGCGAGTGGGCCGCCATGCCGTTGAATGTATTCGCCGGGATTATTGCCGGGCAGTTGCGCCGTTTCGCGCCCGAGCAGGAAGATATCTGGTCGTTCTCGCCGTTCATCGATCTAACTCTGTATCGCATGATTCGCCGCAATCTGCCGCGGCCGCGCGTGTTTGATTGGCAGGTTGCGTTTTTTGCGACTATCGTCGGTTTGCGTTTTCTACAGACCGAAATCTGGCGGTTCTGGCCGAACTCCATCTTCAGCCTGGAAAGCCCGGGATTGTGGAACGGGGTTGGCGGAACTCTGAACGGATATCTGCTGGAAAGCGCCATTTATCTGACGGTAATCGTCGTGGTGGGCACGGAGCTGAAAATCTTCAACAGCGTTCGCATCCAGATCAAGCTGGAAGAACAGGAACGGTTGCTGCTGCAGGCGCGCATGGCCGCGTTGCAAAATCAGATCAACCCGCACTTCCTGTTCAACACGCTGAACTCCATTTCGTCGCTCGTGCGCTTCGATCCCGATACGGCGCGGGAGATGATTCTGAAACTGGCCACCATTCTTCGCCGCTTGCTGCACAGCACGGATTCGTTCGTGGCCCTGCGCGAGGAAGTGGAGTTCATCGACAATTATCTGGACATCGAAGTTGTGCGCTTTGGGCGCGATAAGCTGAAGGTGATCAAGGATCTGGATCCCGCATCTCTCGAAGCCATGGTTCCGAGCATGCTGCTGCAGCCGCTGGTTGAAAACTGCATCAAGCACGGACTCGCTCCCCAGGTTGAAGGCGGCAGCATTACGCTGCGCAGCCGGGTGATCAAGTCGCGGCTGGTGGTGGAGGTGGAAGATGACGGGGTGGGCATGGGCGCGGCGCCGGCTTCGGTTCGAGAGCATCCCGATAGTTTTGGGAGCGGCGGCATCGGGATGGCGAATGTGGCGGAGCGCCTGAAGGTGCTCTATGGCGATGCCGCGAAGATGATGATCGAAAGCCGCGAGGGCGGGGGGACGCTGATCCGGCTGAGGCTGCCGATTCTCCCTAACCCGGAAGAGCTCATGACAACTTCGGCGATTGCTCCAGCACCCTTCGGTAAAAGTCTTCGTAAAGCGGAATAATTTTGCTGGAGCAGTATTTTGCCTGGGCAGCGGCGCGCGCTCGTTTTCCCATGGCGCGAAGAGCGGATTCATCGCTCAGCAGATCGATGGCGTAGCGCGCCATGGTATCGACATCGCCGACATCGGCCAGGAATCCGCTGACGCCATGCTCAATCACTTCCGGCACTCCTCCGGTACGGGTGGCAACCGGGACTACCTCACAGGCCATTCCTTCCAATGCCGCTAGTCCGAATGATTCGAGTTCGCTGGGCATCAACATCACGTCTGAAAGGGCCAGTTTCTCCCGAACCTGATCCTGTTTGCCAAGAAACAGCACGTGCTCGTGAATGCCTTTTTGCACCGCCAGCCATTCCGCCTGCGAACGATCGGGGCCGTCGCCAATCAGCAGGAGCTTGGAAGGAATCTTCTTGCGCACGCGGTCGAAGATTTCAATCACATCGAGGACGCGCTTCACGGGGCGGAAGTTGGAAAGGTGCACCAGCAGCCGCTCGTCGTTGCCGACATACTCAATACGTTTCTCCAGCCACTCCGGTTTCCGCAGGTAATCGTCGCAGTTCACGAAATTGGGGATGACTTCGATGTGGTTCTTGATGTCGAAAATATTCAGAGTGCGGTTGCGCAAATACTGCGAAATCGCGGTCACGCCGTCGCTCTGCTCGATGGAAAAGCGCGTAATCGGAAGATAGGAGCGGTCAAGCCCGACCAGCGTGATGTCGGTGCCGTGCAGGGTAGTGACAAACGGCAAGTGACGCCGCGGCGGAGTGGCCGCCAGCATCTGCTTGGCCAGCATCGCGCTTACCGAATGGGGAATCGCGTAGTGCACGTGCAGCAGATCGAGTTCGTAGAGCTGCGAGACCTCGGCCATGCGCGTAGCGAGCGCGAGATCATACGGAGGATATTCGAAGAGCGGATAGCGGGTGACTTCGACCTCGTGATAATGAATATTGGGTTCAGGTCCAGTCAGACGAATGGGCTGCGAGTAGGAGATGAAATGAATTTCATGGCCGCGGCGAGCCAGCTCAAGCCCCAGTTCGGTGGCGACCACTCCGCTGCCGCCGTAGGTTGGATAACACGTGATGCCAATCTTCATGAGTCTCCCAGTGCGAGTTCAACCATATCATTATTGGATTCGCGCGAGGGGCCAGGGATGCAAGGCGGAGCCAGGGCTGTGCGCCCGCCGTTTGCCCTGTTCTACACCGGACGGCTACACTGAATAGCCCGGGGTAACACCTATGCTCGTAGTCATGCAGGCGCAGGCGACCGAAGAGCAGGTCCGCGCCGTTTGCCAGAAAATCGAAGCGCTCGGATACCGCGCCCACTCCATGCCCGGAGCGCAACGCACCGCCATCGGCATCACCGGCAACAAGGGAGAAGTTGAGTCCGGCACGCTGGAAGAGATGCCGGGCGTGCAGGAAGTCATCAAGGTTTCGAAGCCCTACAAACTGGTGAGTCGCGACACCAAGCCCGACAACACCGTCATCAAGTTTCCTCGCGCGAATGGGGCGAGCGTCAGCATCGGAGGCTCCGACCTGGCCATCATTGCCGGGCCCTGCGGTATTGAGAGCCGCGAGCAGGCTTTCACTATTGCCGAGCGCGTAGCCCGCGCCGGAGCCCAGTTTTTTCGCGGCGGCGCTTACAAGCCCCGCACTTCTCCCTATTCGTTTCAGGGACTGGGCGAAGAAGGCCTGAAGATCATGGCCGAAATCCGCGATCGCTTCGGTCTGCTCATCGTGACTGAAGCTGTCGATTACGAATCGCTCGATTTGGTTGACCAATATGCCGATGTCATCCAGATTGGCGCCCGCAACATGCAGAACTTCTCGCTGCTCAAGCGTGCCGGACGCGCCCACAAGCCGGTGCTTTTGAAGCGCGGCATCTCGGCTACGCTCGAAGAATTTCTTATGGCCGCCGAGTACATTATGAGCGAGGGCAACTACAACATCGTCCTGTGCGAGCGCGGCGTGCGCACCTTTGCCGATCACACTCGGAACACGCTCGACCTTAGCATTGTGCCCGCGGTGCAGCGTCTCAGCCACTTGCCCATCATCGTCGATCCGAGTCACGGCACGGGCAAGCGCAACAAAGTTACGCCACTCTCCCGCGCCGCTGTCGCCGTCGGAGCCGATGGGCTGATCGTCGAGGTGCACCACGATCCTGACCGCGCGTTGTCGGATGGCATGCAGTCGCTCTTCCCCGATCAGTTCGACGCGCTGATGGTGCAGGTCCGGCAGATTGCGGCGGTGTTGGGGAGAACGATTCCATCCCGCGAAACTGCGGTGGCGGGCACGTAGGCGATTGTGCGTTTGTCGATATCAAAGATGACGAGAAGTTTTGCGTGCGCGCTGTTCGTGTCTGGGGTCCTCGTTGCTGCCGCTGGACAAGCAACGGCGCCGGGTGGTTTCGATGAGAAGACTCGCTCTCAATCTGGTTACAGTCCCTCCCATCGTCTTGTGCGTCCAAGGCCGCTCAAGGTAAGGCAAGCCAAACCACAGTTTGCCCGCGACGACGATGACGTTCCTCCTACGCTAACGGCGGCGGATCCGGCTCCCCTGCTGCCGACGTTTCCAGATCCACCTCTGCCTCGACTCGCCAACGCAAGCGGAAGCGCAATCTCACCACCGCAAATTGCAATTCCTGGCGATCCGGCCCACGAAGATGCACTCCGCACGCCGAAAACCACCGGGACGGTTGTGCTCGAACTCGTCGTCACGCCCAACGGTCTGCCCGAAGACATCAAGGTCGCAAAGAGCCTTGGTCCTGAGCTGGATAAGAAAGCAATCGAGGCGGTCAAAACGTGGAGATTCGAACCCGCCATCAAGGATGGCAAGCCAGTTATGATGAAGATCAAGGTTGAAGTCAAATTTGCACTCTACTGAGGATGAGTTGTCTCTGATAATCTCTCGCCTTTAGCGAGGCCAATTCGTCCCTGAATCAATGAGAAAATTTCTGCTACTCGCCGTCCTCGTCCCCCTCGTCCTCGCCGCGGGATGGTATTACTTTCACGAGCGCACCCTCCCCGGCTACGGCCCGCTCTACCGTGAGTACGCATATATAACGAATGGCAAGAGCAACACGGTTACCGTCATCGATCTGCGCAGCTTTCGGCCGGTTCGAACCTTGCAGGTGGGTTCTGATCCCACTGGAATCGCGGCCAATCCTAAGCGGAATGAAGTTTATGTGGTGAACTCCGGCTCTTCGAATGTCAGCGTGATTGACGCCGAGCAGAACAAAGTTGTCGCTACCATCGGCGTCTACGGACGTCCATTTTTCATCGATGTTTCTCCCGACGGGCGCCGCGCCTTCGTCGCCAATTCCGGCTCGGCCAATGTTTCAGTGCTCGATCTTGACCGGCGCACCGTCGCGGCCACGCTGCATGTCGGCGGAAGTCCTGGACTGGCGCGGGTTTCGCCGGATGGATCTACGGTGGTCGTCTCCAATCGCGCCGATAATTCTGTCTCGATCATCGATGCGGCGCGGCTGACGGTGCGCTCGGCTATCAACATCTGCATTCATCCGGAAGACATCGCCATTCTGCCGGATTCGAGCAAGGCGTTCGTTTCCTGCTCGGGATCGGGGCAGGTGGCCAGCATCGACCTCAAGAAAGACAGACTGCTGGCGCTGCTCGATGTTGGAAAATCTCCGGTGAGTCTGGCGCTCAAACCGGACGGCGGAGAACTGGTTGCGTTCAACTTCGACGCCGGCAGCATTTCCATGATCGAAACCACGCCGAACGAAGTTTCGGGCAGTTATCTTATCGGCGATCAGCCTACGCGGGGAGTGGTTTCGCTCGATAACTCGCGCTTATACGTCTCCAACTTCGGATCCAATAACATCGCCGTTTACGACATCGATCTCGGCAGAATCGTCGCGTATCTTCCGGTGGGAACGCATCCCGACGCGCTGGCGCTCTCCGAGAATCAGAATTATCTGCTGGTGGTCGACTCCGGTTCGGGAGACTTGGCGGTGATTCAGAAACGCACGCCGAAGAAGAAATTTGAGCCCTCAGAGTATTCGCTGCTGACTATGATTCCGGTGGGCATGCAGCCCAATCAGATTGTGGTGAAGTCGTTTCGAGCTACGAAGCTTCTAGAGGGTCGCTGAAAGAGCTCTTGATTGTGACCGATGGGGAATCCCACCCTTGCGCAAAAAGCGCGCAAGGATGGGGCACCCTCAAGTCGTCCGCTTCCCGCCACTCAGATTTGCTGCTCCGTGACTAAGCTTGGCTGCGGCTGCGTCTCTGGAGCCGGACTGGCCGGCTTCGTCTCGGGCTGCGGCGTTTGATCGTTCTGGACTGAGCCGCTGTCACCCGAGCTTGGACTCAGGTTGACGTAGGAACCGCCGTAGTTCGAGTTGTTGCTCGAACTGTCGTTCGATTGATCGTCCGATGGCCGGTTCAGGTAGCTGGTTGGCGAATCGTCGTAATACGACGAATCCGACCAGTAGGGCGGATCGTCATACCAGTAATTCGAGTAGTACGGGTAGCCGTAGCCATACCAATACGGACCATACCACCAGGGATTCCAAGCTAGCCCCCAACCCCATCCGAAGCCCCAGCCCCAACCCCAGCCGCAACAACCCCATCCCCAGCCCCAACCACCCCAGCCCCAGCCGCCGCGTCCCCAACCCCGACCGCCCCAGCCGCGGTTGAAGCCAAACTCCCCGCGGGCTCCGCCGGCGAAACCGGTCTCGCCTCTTGACGCGCCAAACGAATGCCACGCGCCGTTGGAAATTCCTGTGTTATGAGCGGAAAGGCTTGAGTTCGCTTTGCCGGCGCTGCCGAACGAATGCCACTGGCCATCGTTAATTGCGGCAGGTAGATTCGAATGACTTGCCGACATACTGGAACCGCGGCCAGCCGAAGAGCCGCGGCCAGCTTCCGATGCGCCGCCTCTGCCGTAACTGCTGCCGCCGCGCCCTGCGCCTCCATAGGCGCCACCATGAGACTCGCCACCGCGTTCGAAACCTCCGTGGTAGCCTCCGTAATCGCCACCGTGGTACGAGCCTCCGCTGCTACCGTGATAGCCGCCGCCTCCGCCCCCGCCGCCATGGGAACCGCCGCCGCCACCACCGCCGTGGCCTCCCCCACCACCATGCTGAGCGAATGCCGGAATTGGCATGAGAGCAAAACCGGCGAGAGCAGCAAATGCGACCAGGGATCTGAGAAAAGCAAATCGGCCCATAACCCGTACCTCCGTTCGAAGCGGCGCACCTTCGAGCGAGAGCCCATGCCGAAGGGACGGCGCGCTCCTACTAACTAAGATTCTACCGCTGGGCATCGGGTTGCGTGGAGAGAAAACTAAGGGGGCGGAGCATGTGGTCACTTTATGGGGTTACTCCCGGGGCCCAGAGAAGCACGAGGCAATGGGGCTGTAAGGGCTTTGGAATTGCTATAAACACAAACAGTTGCTGAGCCCCGCTCGCCTTGGACGGGCGTTCGCACGTCCCCACAAGCACGACAACTAATATTTCACGATGGCGGCGAACGACTTGGGGTCGAGCGATGCTCCGCCTACCAACGCGCCATCGATTTCTTCTTCCGACATCAGGGCATGGGCGTTCTCGGGTTTGACGGAGCCGCCGTAAAGAATGCGGAGTTTGTCGGCGAATTCCTGGCCGAAGGATTCGGCGGCTTGGGATCGGATACTGGCATGGGCGGAGGCTGCGATCTGCGGGGTTGCGGTTTTTCCGGTGCCGATGGCCCAGACGGGCTCGTAGGCGACAACCATGCTGACCGCTTTCTTGGCCGAGACTTTGTGGAAGGCGCGGAGACACTGGCGGCGCAGCACGTCGTCGGTGAGTCCGGCTTCGCGTTCTTCGAGAACTTCTCCTACGCAGACGATGGGGATGAGTCCGGCTTCGAGAGCGGACTTGAGCTTGAGGTTGACCGTGTCATCGGTTTCGCCGAAGTACTCGCGGCGTTCGGAGTGTCCAATGATGACGTGGGTGACGCCGACGGCGACCAGCATGCTGGCGCAGATCTCGCCCGTGAAGGCGCCTTCTTTTTCCCAGTGGAGGTTTTGAGCGCCGATGGCTACGTTCGAGCCCTTGGCCGCATGGACGGCGGCATCGACCGCGAGGTAGGTGGGACAGACGACGATTTCGTCCCGGCCTTCGTTATTTTCGGGGCCCTGAACTAGCGGCAGGAAGTCGCGGAAGAAGTCCCGGGCCTGGTCGGGAGTTTTGTACATCTTCCAGTTGGCGGCGATGACCTTTTTTCTCATGAGGAACCTTTCTCGATAGAAATGAGGCGGCTAAAAAGCTGACTTAGGCGAATTCCAATCGCTTGAGCTTCAAATGGCCCGTGCGCAGGTGCGCGAGGTCGTACTGCGCCTGCTGCACCAGCCAACTTTCGGCGCTGCCGCCGAATACCTTGGACAGCCTGACGGCCATTTCGGGAGAGATGCCGCGCTTCTCGTTCACCAGTTCCGATAAAGTAGGGCGCGTCACTCCGAGGGCGGCCGCCGCTTGCGTGATGGTCAAGCCTAAGGGTTCGATGCACTGGCGCAGCACAAAACCGCCGGGATGAGGTGGATTCTTCATGGTTACGTTACGGATGTCAAGTACTGCTGGAACCACCTTTCTTAAAGATAATGGAAATCGCTGGTGACTGCTGGGATAAAAATTCGGCGGCGTGGACGTATGCATTGCAGGTGTTGATGTCGAAGAGCACGAAACGGACGAGCTCAACATGCGAGCATGACGGCAATGCTTCGGCGATGGTGCGAACGGCGATTCCGGCAGCTTCGTCCAGAGGATAACCGAAGGCCCCGGTCGATATCGACGGGAAGGCCAGCGAACGGATCGCGTGATCGTCGGCGATGCGAATGGATTCACGATAACAGCTGGCCAGTGTTTCGGCCTCATTTTGCCGGCCTCCGCGATACACGGGGCCGACAGTGTGGATTACATATCTGGCGGGCAGACGTCCGCCGGTGGTGATGGCGGCTTTGCCGGCGGGGAGGGAGCCGGTCTTCATTCCCGCCACGATGCGCTTGCATTCAGCGAGGATAGACGGTCCGCCGGCGCGGTGAATCGCTCCATCGACGCCTCCGCCACCGAGCAGAGAGGAGTTGGCGGCGTTGACAATGGCTTCGGTTGTCTCCTTGGTGATGTCGGCGGGGCCGTGGAATTCAAGCGTCTTGCGGCACAGCGGCGGAGGCGATGCCATGCCATGTATTTTACCGTTCAGTAGTGTCTCAGTTTGGCCGCCATCATAAAGAATTGTCATCCTGAGCAACGCGAAGGACCTGCTGTTTCCCGACGGCAACCGAACGAGGGTTCGCCTCTTTTCAAACTGCGACACTACCTACCGTTCAACGACGTTGCTTCTCAGGCCTGAACGTGCTGCAGTCCTTTGACGGCACGCATGTACTGGGCGCGTTCGAAGGCTCCCGGATCGGAGCAGCGAAGCTGGCTCATGCTGCCTTGCATCTGTTGCACCGATTCATATTCGTGCTCTTCCATCCACTTCCGGACGCCTTGTTCCACATGGCGAACATGCGCGATTCCGTAACGCAATAAAGACGAGCACAGCATAGTCACATCGGCGCCGACCATGAGCAGCTTGATCACGTCTTCCGGACCGTAGACGCCGCTGGTCCCGGCGAGGCTGGCCCGGATGCGGCCATGAAGAATGCCGATCCAAGTCAGGGGCAGGCGCAAATCGTGCGGGCTGCTGAGAAGGACGTTGGGTTTGATTTCCAATTCCTCCAGATCGATATCTGGCTGATAGAAACGGTTGAACAGCACCAGACCGTCTGCTCCCAGCTGATCCATGCGCTTGGCTGCGTTGGCCAGATTGCTGAAAAACGGACTGAGCTTAGCCGCCACGGGAATGTGCACTGCCTGTTTTACTTCGCGGAGAATGTTGAGGTAGGTGTTTTCAATTTCGGAACCCAGGACCTCTGTGTTGGTCGGAATGAAATAGAGATTGCACTCGATGGCATCAGCTCCGGCCTGCTCGACCTGCTTGGCATACTTGGTCCAACCGCCCAGCGTGGCGCCGTTGAGGCTGGCGATGATCGGAATGTCGACCGCGTCTTTGGCTTTGCGGATGTGATTCAGATAGGCCTCGGGCCCGGTGTGGTATTCGCTCGAATGAGGAAAATAAGTGATGGATTCGGCGAAGCTCTCGGTGCCGGCGTTGAGATGGAGTTCCAGCTCCAGCGCCTCTTTGTGGAGCTGTTCTTCGAACAGGGAATAGAGCACGACGGCGGAAGCGCCGGCATCTTCCAGGCTGCGGATGTGCGCAATTTCGTGCGAAATGGGAGATGCGGAGGCGACCAGCGGCGTGCGCAGCTGCATGCCTAGATATTTCGTGCTTAGGTCCATCATGTTTCCTCGTCGAAAATTACTTTGCTGTACATTTGCTCTACTGTAAATCAGTGCAGTGCGAGCCGCTATTTCCCGCTTTGAACGGGCACGGGCTTCTCCGCTGGAACCTCCGCCTTCTCTGGTTGCCGCTGCGCCAGATACTCGTAAAAGCGATAACGGGTATCGGCATCCTGCTGCGCTTCCTGCCAAAGAAGTTTGGCGTGTTCCGGGTGGCTCTTCTGAAGCATCTTGAAGCGCGTTTGCTGCATTAAATAGTCTTTGACCTTGCGCGTGGGAGTGCGGGAATCGAGGGACAGAGGATTCTCGCCGGCCAGAGTGCGCGCGGGATTGTAGCGGTAGAGCAGCCACTGGCCGGAGTCCACCGCGACTTTCTGATCCGACATCGCTGTCGTCATATCGATGCCATGCGCGATGCAATGCGAGTAAGCGATGATGATGCTCGGACCGTCGTAAGCTTCGGCCTCCAGGAACGCCTTCAGCGTGTGCTCGTCCTTCGCACCCATAGCCACGCTCGCCACATAAACATTGCCGTAGCTCATCGCCATCATGCCGAGGTCTTTCTTTAACCCGGGTTTGCCTCCCGCCGCGAACTTGGCGACGGCAGCGCGGGGAGTGGCCTTGGACGCTTGCCCTCCCGTGTTCGAATACACTTCGGTATCGAGCACCAGCAGGTTCACGTTGCGCCCGCTGGCCAATACATGATCGAGGCCGCCGTAGCCGATGTCATAGGCCCAGCCGTCGCCGCCGACGATCCACACGCTTTTCTTCACCAGCATGTCGGCGAGGGACAGCAGTTGCTTAGCCTCCGGGGAGTCCACCGTCTTCAGTTTCTCCTTCAAAAGTTCGACGCGCTGCCGTTGATCGTAAATGTCCGCTTCATCTTTTTGCGGCGCCGCGAGCAACTCGCTTGCAAGAACTTCACCAATCGTAGACGCGAGCCGATGTACCAGTTCGCGGGCGAATTCGGTTTGCTTGTCAATGGAGAGTCTGAATCCCAGGCCGAACTCGGCATTGTCTTCAAAGAGGGAATTCGACCAAGCCGGTCCGCGGCCGTCGAGATTCTTGGCCCAGGGCGTCGTTGGCAGGTTCCCGCCGTAGATCGACGAGCAGCCGGTCGCATTGGCGATTACGCTGCGATCTCCAAAGAGCTGCGAAACCAGCTTCAGATATGGCGTCTCACCGCAACCCGTACAAGCTCCTGAGAATTCAAACAGAGGCTCCTGGATTTGCTGCTGACGGATATTCGTGACCTTGATCTTGCGCCGATCCAGTTCTGGAATCTTAAGGAAGAAATCCCAGTTCTCCCGCTCCGGTTCGCGTAGCGGCGGCTGCGCCACCATGTTGATGGCTTTCAGTCGCGTTTCGCTCTTGTTCTTGACAGGACAGATATCCACGCAGATGCCGCATCCGGTGCAGTCTTCGGGCGCAACCTGGATGGTGTACTTCATGCCCTGCCAGTCTTTGTCGCGCACGTCCGTGGACTTGAAAGTCGGGGGCGCGCCTGCCAGCTCTTTTGAGTCGTAGACCTTGATACGGATCACCGCGTGCGGGCAGACCATGGCGCATTTACCGCACTGAATACAGATCTTCGTATCCCATGCGGGAATTTCGAGCGCGATGTTCCGTTTTTCCCATTGCGCGGTGCCGGTGGGGAAGGTGCCATCGACTGGGAACGCGCTCACAGGAAGCTCGTCGCCGTGGCCAGCGTAGATTACGCCGAGCACCTCGCGCTCAAACTTAGGCGCCCCGGCGGCAAACGCGGCTGGCATTTCCGTGTGACTCGTGACTTTATCGGGGACGGTGACTTCGAACATGTGGGCCAGGGTTTCATCTACGGCGCGCAGGTTTTGCTGCACAACCTCGTCACCTTTTTTCCCATAGGTGTAGCGGATGGATTCGCGAATCGCTTCAATGGCCTCGTCGCGAGGCAGGACTTTTGAAATCGCGAAGAAGCACGTCTGCAGAATGGTGTTCATGCGCGAGCCCATGCCGGTATCGCGCGCTACCTGATACGCGTCGATGATGAAGAAGCGGGCTTTCTTGGCGATCAACTGCGTCTGCACTTCGCGCGGCAGATGGTCCCACACTTCGTCTTTATTAAATGGACTGTTGAGCAGGAAAACGCCGCCGGGAACCAGGGGGCCGAGCATGTCGTAGCGCTCGAGGAAAATCCATTGATGGCAGGCCACGAAGTTGGCCTTCGAAATCAGGTAACTGGATCGAATCGGCTGCGGACCGAAACGCAAGTGCGAGACGGTCATCGCGCCCGATTTTTTGGAATCGTAGACGAAGTACCCCTGCCCGTAGTTATCCGTGTTTTCGCCGATAATCTTGATCGAGTTCTTGTTGGCGCCCACAGTGCCATCCGCGCCCAGACCGTAGAACATGGCGCGCACCACACTCTCGGGCTCGATGGAAAAATTGGCATCGTAGTCGAGACTGGTATGGCCGACATCGTCGTGGATGCCAACTGTGAAGTGGTCTTTTGATTGTGCCTTCGCCAGGTTGTCGTAAACCCCTTTGACCATGGCGGGCGTGAATTCTTTGGAAGAAAGACCGTAACGTCCGCCGACGGTGTCGGGCGCGGACTTCAGAGTTCCATAGCCGAGTTTGATCCCTTCCTGAATTCCGCTGACAACATCGAGGTAGAGCGGCTCTCTGGGAGCGCCCGACTCCTTGGTGCGATCGAGAACGGCAATTTTGCGCACGGTCGAGGGAAGAGCCTCGATAAACTGCTTGACCGCAAACGGCCGGTACAGCCGCACTTTCAGCAGGCCGACTTTCTCGCCGTTTTGGTTCAGATAATCCACAGTCTCGTGCGCCGTTTCCGCACCTGAGCCCATCATGACAGTCACGCGCTCGGCATCGGGCGCACCCACGTAGTCGAACAGGTGATAGGAACGCCCAACGACCTGCGCAAACTTATCCATCACGGCCTGGACCTTATCGGGGCAGGCATCGTAGTAAGGATTGCCGGCTTCGCGCGCTTGGAAGAAGACGTCGGGATTCTGAGCGGTACCGCGCAGCACGGGATGGTCGGGAGAAAGCGCGCGCTGGCGATGCTCAATGACGCGATCCATGTTGATCAGGGCGCGCATGTCATCTTCGGTGAGCATCTCGATCTTGTTGACTTCATGCGAGGTGCGGAAGCCGTCAAAAAAATGCACGAACGGGATGCGAGTTTCGAGCGTGGCCGCATGTGCGATCAGTGCCAGGTCCATCGCCTCCTGCACCGAGTTCGACGAGAGCAGCGCGAATCCCGTAGTTCGGCAGAACATCACGTCCGAGTGGTCGCCGAAAATCGAAAGAGCATGGGTTGCCACCGTGCGCGCGCTGACGTGAAATGCCGTCGGCGTGAGTTCGCCCGCGATCTTGTTCATGTTCGGGATCATCAGCAGCAGACCTTGCGAAGCCGTGAAAGTCGTGGACAACGCTCCAGTCTGTAGTGCGCCATGAACCGCTCCGGCAGCGCCGCCTTCGCTTTGCATTTCAATTACGTGCGGCACGGATCCCCAGATGTTGGGTATATTTTCCGACGACCATTGGTCTGCCCACTCGCCCATATTCGAGGATGGCGTGATGGGATAGATGGCGATGACTTCATTCAGGCGGTAGGCGACATAAGCCACTGCCTCGTTGCCGTCCATGGTCTTGAATTTACGCTTCATGAAAACCCCTCTTGTTTCGCTGTGTCCCCCGTGGTTTTGAGGGAACGGTTATTTAAAGCATGAAGGAACAAGGTGATGTTGTCGCGAACGCTGCTCACAAGGACGTGTGACGCACGTCACAAATCAGGTCTCAGGTGTCAGGCCTCTGGCGCCTGGGTTTCGCAACTCCTGAGAAGCGGGTCGGAATGGAACTATTAAGCTCCGTTTTCTTCGTTGCCTCGGTCAAAATGGCCATCAAAAGGGCGTCGAAATGCAGCGTCCCACTCTGCGTTCCTGCGTAATGCTAACCGGCGCCGCTTCTGCCTGCCGTGACTCCGATCACAAGCGTGGAAAAAGCCTTAGCAGATTGCTGAAAAACTCGATCTTGGTCTTGCCTTTGGGTGGCGCAGCGGTTTACCGCTGCGATAAACTCCCGATTTTCAGTGCCGGCTTTAGCCGCTGAGGGGTCGACGAGTTTCTCCGCAGCTTGTTAGAGGTCCATGGTTGCCCGGAGCGAAGTTAGATCCTCATCCGCTCGAATCAGAAAGCCCAGGCGTCTGAAAACGGCCTGCATGGCGATGTTGTCCGGCAGCATTTCCGCGGACACGACGGCTACTTTTTCATCGCGGGCAATCTGCACGACACAGCGGAGTAATTCATGTCCTAACCCCATGCGTTGATACTGATCGGTAACCAGCGCGGCGACTTCCGCTTCATTTTTGGAATGAAACTTGTTCATACGCCCCACGCCGATGATGCGGCGCTCTCCTGTGGCGGGGTCGTCATGCTCGGCGACCAGCACCATTTCGCGGTCGTAATCACCGAAACAAATCCGCAACAGCCGTTCATGCGCCACCCGCCGGCTCAGGCTGAGGGAAGAGAAGTAGCGCAAATAGACGCTGCGATCGGAGAGCGTCTCGTGAAACTTAATCATCTGCGGCTCGTCTTCGGCGCGGATCGGCCGAATGTGAACCACATCTCCATTCTTCATGGTCCAGGTGGAAACGTACTGCAAGGGATAGGGACGAATGGCGGGCTTGGGCAACTGGTCCATGGTTGCCGAGGGTCCATGCAACACGATTCTGGCGTCGAGCGCCACCAAGCTGTCCGGAGAAGCCAGCAAAGGATTGATCTCAATTTCCGCAACCCACCGCTGTTCGAGCACGAACTGGCTGAAGCGGACTAACAAGTTTTCCAGCGCGGCCATATTAACTGGTTTGCGGCCGCGTACTCCCTTAAGGGCAGCGAAGATTTTGGTTTGCTCCATCATTCTTTGCGCCAGGGTTGTGTTCAGGGGTGGAAGTGCCAGGGCGTGGTCTCCATACACGTCGACGAGCAGGCCACCGGAGCCGAACAGGATGACCGGCCCAAACTGCGGATCGATGCTGCTGCCGACGATCAGATCGTAGCCATTGAACTTCATCATCGGCTGCACGGTTACACCTGAGAACTGCTCCTGGGGAGCTTTTTCGGCGACCGAAGACCGGATGTCGCGAAACGCGGCGCGGACGGCTGCTTCATCGCGCAAGTTCAGCTTGACGCCGCCCACGTCCGTCTTGTGGGTGATGGTGGTGGAAAGAATTTTGAGAACTACCGGGAAACCAAGTTCCGCCGCCATGGTTGCAGCTTCATCCGCGTCGGCTGCGGCGCGCGTTTCCACCGTGGGGATGCCGTACAGCGACAACAACTGCTTCGATTCCAATTCGTTGAGAATCACGCGGCCTTGCTGGCGCGCATTCTGAATGAATTCCTCGGCCTGATGACGGGATGCGCCCGCATCCTTGAGTTCCGCGAGTGCGGGAGTTTCATACAATCCGCGCAGAACGTAGGTGTAGCGCCACATGTAGGTGAAAGCGCGCGCCGCCGTGTCGGGATAAGGGAAGGTCGGAATGCCTCCTGCATTCAAAACCGCTTCGCCGGCGGTAACGCTGTTTCCTCCCATCCAACTGGCGAGCACGGGCTTGCCGGATTTGGCGTAGGGCTTCAAACGTTCTGCCACCAGCGCCGGATCGGCCAGGCCCTGCGGGGAAAGGATGACCAGGAGACCATCGCTGTTGGGCTCTTGCGCGGCAATTTCGAAAGCGCGAGCATAGTTCTCACAATCCGCGTCGCCGAGAACGTCAATGGGATTGTTATGACTCCAGTGGGCAGGCAGGAACTCATCGAGCCGCCGCAGGCTTTCCGAAGAGAGCTCGGCCAGTTCCCCACCATTCGCCACCAGCGAATCTGTGGCTATGACTCCCGGTCCGCCCGCGTTGGTCACGATCGTGAGCCGCGGGCCCTTCGGGCGGGGTTGTTTACCGAGAACCTCCGCCATATGGAAAAGGTCCGCGATATTGTGGACGCGCAAGACGCCGGAGCGGCGGAAGGCCGCCTCCAGCACCTCGTCGCTGCCCGTGAGCGCTCCCGTATGAGACGCGGCGGCGCGCGAGGCCGCTTCCGAGCGGCCGGCTTTAATCGCGATGATCGGCTTGGTCAGCGCGACTTCCCGGGCGGCCGACAGGAATGACCGGGCATCGCCTACCGATTCCATGTAAAGCAGAATGCTCTTGGTGTACGGGTCGTCGCCAAAGTAGTAGATTAAATCGCCCCAACCAACATCCAGCATTGAACCAGTGGAAACGATGGCGCTGAATCCTACGTGTTCGCGTTGACTCCAGTCGAGAACTGCGGTCAAGAGGGCTCCGCTCTGACTGAGGAACGCGACGTTCCCCTTCTGCGGTGCATTCCGGGCCCAAGTGGCGTTCAAGCCGATCGTCGGGTTCATGATGCCCAGGCAGTTGGGGCCGATCAAGCGCATGGAAGTGGAGCTGCGCTGCAACTGCTCGTTAATCTGCTGTTCGAGGGCCACGCCCGCCGCCCCGCGTTCCCTGAATCCCGCGGAAAGTACGACCGCGGATTTGGCGCCGGCATCCACGCACTCTCCTATGAGCTGCGGGACCGACGCTGCCGGCGTGGCGATCACGACGAGGTCCACGGGCCCAGGAATGTCGCGAACGCTCGCATAAGCCTTGAGCCCCAGCACTTCCGGATGCTTGGCGTTGACGGCGTACGTCTTTCCGCGAAAGCCACCGTGCAAAAGGTTCTCCAGAACGATCCGCCCGACAGCGCCGGGACGACTGGTCGCACCAATCACGGCCACCGACGCGGGAGCAAAGATCGCATCCAAGCCATAGCTCCTCGGGGGAGGCTGGGTTTCCTGCTTCAGCGGTTGTCCGGCGAGACCAACCTCAGTCGAACTCATAGAAATTCCTCATCAATGGATTGTAGCGCGGGATTGTAGCGCTGCGAGACTATCGCCTCGAGGATAACTAACGGTGAATGTTTTGGAATCTCTTTCGTTTGCCGGGAACTTCGCATACCGCGAAGTTTTTGGCGTGTTCTGCGCAGAGAAGTGCTTTTATCGAAGTTGCGCTTCCTTAAATTACTTATCGGAAACTGGCAGAACTGGGCCGGTTGCCGGCCGCAGCTCACCTACCTGCACGTGCGGTTCAAATTTCTGCTCGACGGAGAGCGCGCGCGATACCAGGCAGAGCCCCTGGGCCTTGTGCAAGAGCTTAATGGCCCGTGCGCGGTCGTCCTCCTGCGC
Source organism: Terriglobales bacterium (assembly GCA_049592035.1). Taxonomy (GTDB): domain Bacteria; phylum Acidobacteriota; class Terriglobia; order Terriglobales; family Acidobacteriaceae; genus Acidiflorens. The sequence goes on along the minus strand of JBAWFQ010000178.1, from coordinate 621 downwards.
AATCTTGACCTGCGAGCGAATCAGAATTGTGCTGAACCGGTAACCGGTTTCCGCCCGTTTGATAGCGCCTTGCGCTTCCACTTGCAGGTCGGTGTATTCAAACTTCGAATTTTCCGCGAGAGCCCGAAACGTGGTCGTGTAGCAACCGGCGACCGCGCAGAGGAGCAAATCCTCAGCCGTCCACCTGCCGTCCAAGCCACCAAAAGAGGGCGGAGCAGAGAAATGAATGGCATTGGGCGCAGAATCGGATTTTGCGAATCCCGTCCGGCCAGAGGCCCACCAGGCAACTACACGAAACGGATGCACTTCTGCCGTGTTAGATGTGGTCTTCATGGGTACCCCGGGTTTCGAAGTTAAGTGAGTATCAGGCCTCGGAAGGAAAGTTGGGATGACCATTTATTTGGGTATTGTTTCTCGCCGACCGCACAACAGGCCATGCGTTGGGTCACATTTTCGGGTGATCCTGATCACGGTGGGAAGCAGGTGATACAATTTCTGGGTACAGTAGTGACGAATGCGCGCTCCCTACGGGCTGAACATCCTCGACAACTGCCTCACCTGCCCCATGCGGGAGGAGCATCTATTCTGTAATCTTCCAGCGTCCGCGGTGCAGAGGTTGAA
>JBAWFQ010000177.1:0-77182 GCA_049592035.1 Terriglobales bacterium | reverse complement strand
CTCGCGTCTGCTTGCTGGAGTGCCGTGGTTCTACTATCTCTGGCTGGTGCTGGTAAAGACACCGATTCCAATCCTCATGGCCGTCATTGTTGGCTCCGCTTTGCTCTTGCGAGATCGTCGGACACTCGCATCGTGCTATTTTCTATCGCTCGGTATGGTTCAGCTAATCGGGCTGTCTGTCAGTGGAGCCAAGTGGATCCGATATTCACTTCCACTCCTGCCCTTCCTATTCCTGGCAGGCGGATATGCGGTTCAACAAGCACTAAAGGCCGCGAAAGGGAAAGTCCTGTCCCAGGCCCTTGTGGGTCCGGTTGCCGTCATTTTGCTGGGATGGCCGCTCCTTGAATTGCAGTCCTGGGCGCCTTACTATTCGTTCTACCTGAATTCAGTTGGAGGAGAGAAACAGAACATCACACGCTACTTTGCACCGGATGAAGTGTCCGAATTTGACACCCGCGAGGTAGCGCAAGAGGTGTGTCCCTTCGCGCCCGCTGCGGCGACGGTAGCAACCGCAAGACCGATGAGCATGGCCTATTACCTGCAGGCCTGCGGGCGCGCGGACCTTCAGATTGTGCCGCTTTACGACACGCATTATGCACCGCGAGACGGAGATCTGATCGTGCTTGAGCCTTCGCGCCGTTTCTTTGAGACGCAGAGATTTTTCGATGCTTTGGGAAATTCCGGAATGCCCCACAGTGACATCCGCGTCGGACCGGTTTTGGCGAGCACGATTTATCTCTTCGACCCTTCAGTGCCAGGACCAAAAAGCGGTAAGGAAGAGTTCACGCTGACCCAGTTGCGGAGCGCGCTACCTCGGTTCGACAACGATGCTCAAGAGACCGCATCGGAAAGCACGAGCAGGTTTGGATTCTCAAATCTCACCAGGAGACTCATACAATGACTCCGCTTTACCACGCGAGGAAACCTCATGGGCGCTGGTTTGTGCCCGCATTCGCTTTATTGATTGCCGGATTATCGATTGTCGGATTATCGATCATCGGCGTCCCGGCAGTTGCACAGCAGGCAAATGTATCTGCACCTCTGAGCGCTGATGAGGTGATGGGACGTGTCGATCAGATGAACGAACTACGTGCCAAAGCATTGGAAAGCTACTCCAGTGTTCGCAGCTATCACCTGGAGTGCCACTGTCTGTCACATAAGAAGGCCGACATGGTCGTACGCACTGATTACCAGGCGCCAAATAAAAAAGCGTTTACGATCTTGTCAGAGAGCGGCTCGGGCACGGTGCGGGACCGTGTGTTCAAGAAACTCCTGGAGGCGGAACAGGAGTCGATGCGGGATGAGAATCAGCAGCGTTCGGCGATCACACCCGAGAACTATACATTTCAAGTGTCTGATTACGAGAAGACAGATGCGGACGAATTCTATGTGCTCGATGCGCAGCCGCGAAGCAAAAACAAGTTTCTGTTTCGAGGCCACATTTGGGTGAATGCAAAAGACTTCGCGATAACTCGAGTCGAGGGCGAGCCAGCTGTCAACCCTTCCTGGTGGACTGTCAAAACTGACTTCGAACGTCGCTACCGGAAAATCGGTGACTTCTGGTTGCCGGAATCCAACGAGAGCGAAACGAAGGTGCGCGTTTTCGGCACAGCGGTTTTAAGCATTGAATATCGCGATTACCAGATCACGCAGGCTGGAGGCGCAACAGTCGCTTCTCCCCACAGCGAAGCACTAGCAGCAACAGTAGCCGAGGAGTTTTGGCAGTCCCGCTAGCATGAAGCACCCCACCGGGTTTCGCGCAATCTCACGTTGGTCGGCGCAGATGGTTATCCTTTCCTGAATACACCGTAATCAAAGCAGAAATAGCGCACCGATCAAGGGCGCATCTGGGCATCTGGTTGTGACCTTTTGTAGGCAGCTGCCCTCATCTGGGCACACCGGTTGCGATTTCAATGCTCGATGTCCCTTTCCTGGAACCACTTCCACTTGGCCCACAAAATGCCTTTATAGATGCGTGAAGCAAGATCGGGTACCTGACGTTCTGACCTGATCGCGTGGCAATTCACAAAAGGGGAGAGCGATGCTGCCCGGAAAGCGATCAATGTAAATGGCAACTTTTGACTATCCTTCGGACCTGGTTCATCGCATCCCGTACCCGGCCATTCCGAGGCCGGGGCGGCGAATTGATTTGCGGGTTGCAGCATTGCCGGCGGAAGAGGAAGAAAAAAAGCACGCTCCGATCCCTCCCCGTCGGCAAGGAGTAGAAGAGGATTCCTTATTTCGCGAAATTGAATCAGGCGCGAGGTTAGGACGAAATCCCTTAGCGGGAGCTGGCGCCCTGGCCTTGCAGTGTCTCCTCCTCCTGGCGCTAATTGTCATTCCGCTGTTTCGCACGGATCCACTCCCCAAGAGGGAAACGCTGACGATGTTGTACCTGCAGCCGCCGTCGGCCGCGGGCAGCGTTGCTACAAACCTTCAAGCGCCTAAGCTCGCGTCCACATACATCCCGGCAAGCACTGGCATTACCGCGCCAGTGGATAAGACGCAAGAAGCGCCGCCACCGCCGGTGAGCACAACGGGTGGTGTGCTCGGTGGAGTTCCCGGTGGAACGGTTGGCGGCGTTCCCGGCGGAGCGTTTGGCGAAATGCTGAATAGCGCGCCAAGCGTTCCAGTCCTTGCGAAATCGCCAGTGCCGACGCCGCTTAAGAGAATGCGAATCGCCTCCCGGGTAGCGGAGGCGAACCTCATCCACGACGTTGCGCCGCAGTATCCGCCGGAGGCTGGCCGGGCGCGGATTGAAGGAACAGTGGTGCTGATGGCCGTGATCGGCACGGATGGCACCGTGAAGGATGTGCGAATCGAGAGCGGTTTGCCAATACTCGCGCAAGCCGCTATCGATGCCGTGAAGCAATGGCGTTACAAGCCGTACATGATCGACGGAGAACCAGTTGAAGTTGACTCTCGGATCACGATCAACTTCACCCTTTCCGCGAGCTAGGAATGTCGATGATGCAGAACAATACACACTCTTCGCCTGACAGGCCTTTGGAAATGCTGCTGAAACTAACACACATATTGGTATTGATTGCCATGGGCGGACTGATCCTTGTAGCACCGGTGTCCGCGCAGTCTGCTGAACCGGCAAATACAAAAACAGGAAGCATCCTGGGTACGGTGGTCGATACCAGCGACGATCCGATTCCCGGTGCCACAGTAGTCCTTCAAGGGCCGGCCGGCGATCGTCTCACCCTCGTCACAAAGGACGATGGAACTTTTGCATTCCACGAGGTCACGTCGGGAATTGCCTTTCAGATCAACGTCGCCGCTGAAGGATTTGCAGAGTGGACCTCGCCCATTTCAGTCGAACCTGGGCAGGAGAAAACTCTAGCCGACATCAAACTCCGCATTTTGGCTGTGCAGCGGGCAGTTACTGTGAGTTATTCCGAGAAGGAGGTTGCCGCACAAGAGTTCAAAGCCGAAGAACAGCAGCGCATTTTACGCTTTATACCCAATACTTATGTGACCTACGATCCCCATCCCGAGCCTCTCACCACGGGGATGAAGTTCCACCTCGCATACAAAAGTCTCACCAATCCAGTTTTCTTCGCCCGCACGGATGCGTGGGCCGGCGTCCAGCAGGCTGCTGACACCCCTGGTCAGTGGCGGCAGGGTGCAGAAGGATATGGCAAGCGGGTGGGGGCTGGCCTCGTTGACGCCACTACCGAAGGCCTTATCGGCAACGCCATTCTCCCGTCACTGCTGCATCAAGACCCTCGCTATTTCTATCAAGGCAGCGGGACAAAGAAGTCCCGGGCGCTCCACGCCATCTTAGCTGCATTTATCTGCAATGGAGACGACGGAAAAACGCAGCCGAATTACTCTACGTGGGGGGGCAGTCTGATTTCATCTTCCATTTCCCTCGCGTACTACCCAAGTTCTGATCGTAATGCTCAGCATGTATTCAGAAGCTTTGGAATCGGAATGGGCCTGCATGTTGGTGGTGGTTTGGTGCAAGAGTTTATCTTGGCCAAATTCACCAGCAGAGGCAAGCATTAGTCGGATGAAGGTGTTTAGCTCCGTCTTAGATTGTATGGGCGCTATCGGGGGGCGAAGCCGACTAGCTTCACGTCCTCTTTATTCAGCCGTCAAGTTCTCATGAGGTCATCCATGGTTAAGGTTCATTGGCGAGAACAGATGTTGCGGCTTTCAGCCGTGCTCCTCGGCGTCACAATGCTCGCCTGTCTGGTGTTTAAAGCCGGAGTCCACAACATCGTCCAGCAGGCGGAGGCCGTGGGCTGGGGGATGGCATTAGTAATCGCCCTGGGCGGAATCTCTCATCTCATAAAGACCTGGTCTTGGCGGCTTACATTTCTTTGCGACCTTCGCCAACTGTCATTCGGTCGTGCCTTCGCACTTCGCTTGGTTTCCGAGGGTATCGGGAAGTTAGGTCTTGCCGGACAGGTAGTCGGAGAAACTACGAGAGTATGTTTATTGGGTTCGTCGGTGCCTGTCGCGAATTCCGTCTCTTCAGTGACACTCGATCGTGGATTCTACGTGCTAACTTCGGCGATAGTGAGCGTAGCCGGAATTATTTCGGCTCTGCTCCTGGTTTCTCTTTCTGAAAGCTGGCGGCTCTATCTCGTTTTGTTAACCAGCGTGCTGCTGCTGTTGCTGGTTGCAACTGTCGTAGCTATGCAACGTCGCTGGCCCCTGTTGTCTCGGTGCGCAGGTATGATCGCGCGCCTGCCATGCTGCAGAGTTTGGGTAATGGGCAAGCAGTCGGTAATTCGTTCCGCTGAGAACAACCTCCAGCAGTTTTGCCACAAGGCACCGGGACTTTTCTGGGGCAGCCTGAGCCTGAACTTGGCGTGTCATGGTTTGGCAATACTGGAGGTTTACTTAGTGTTGCACTTCATGCGCGTTCCGGTCAGCTTGGCGCAGGCATTGATTCTCGAAGCTCTAACCAAGCTGATCAATGTCGTAGGAATCTTCAATCCGGGAAACGTGGGGACCTATGAGGGCGGAAATATGATTCTAGCGAAGTTGATCGGGGCTAGCAGTGCAACCGGTTTGACGTTGTCCTTGTGCCGTCGCGCCCGCTCTCTGTTCTGGTCAACGATTGCGGGGTTGTACCTGATTACGATCTCGATCATGAACAAATCTCCAAAACTCTATGCCCTGGCGAACGGAGTAACGGTAGCCACCCCCGCAACCAACTAATCTGATTCGCAACTCTTTGTCGACTGCTCACCGGGCTATAATTGCGCGAAGCCCATGGCGCTTACTTCTGGCACGAAGCTCGGTCCTTACGAAATCCTTTCTCCTCTCGGCGCTGGCGGCATGGGAGAAGTCTATCGCGCCAAGGACACACGCCTCGACCGCACCGTCGCCATCAAGGTTCTGCCTACGCATCTTTCCTCTGACCCGGAATTGAAGCAACGCATGGAGCGCGAGGCCAAAGCCATTTCCGCGCTTCAACATGCCAATGTCTGCACGCTTTTCGACATCGGCTCGCAGGACGGCACCGACTACCTGGTGATGGAGTATCTCGAAGGCCAGACTCTGGCCGAGCGCCTGGCGAAAGGCGCCCTACCCATCGACCAGGTTCTGAAGATTGCTACAGAAATCGCGCAAGCCCTGGAGAAAGCCCATCAGCAAGGCATTATCCATCGCGATTTGAAGCCGGCCAACATCATGCTGACCAAGGCGGGTGCCAAGCTGATGGACTTCGGGCTGGCAAAACCGGAGTTGTCGATTGCCTCGCGCGCCATCGGCCCACTCACTCCTTCCACGCCGACCATGAATCTCGCTTCGCTCACGTCAGCCGCGTCGCCGCTCACGCAGAAAGGTTCCATCGTTGGAACTTTTCAATATATGGCGCCCGAACTTCTGCAAGGAGGGGAAGCCGACGCGCGCAGCGACCTCTTCAGTTTCGGTTGCGTTCTTTACGAAATGATCACCGGACGCCGCGCTTTCGAAGGCAAATCGCAACTCAGTGTCTTCACCGCCATTCTTGAAAAAGACCCAGAGCCCATCACGGCGAGCCAGCCGCTTGCCCCACCCATGCTCGCTCGCGCGGTTCGTGCGTGCCTCGCCAAAGATCCAGCCGATCGCTTTCAATCCGCGCACGACGTCGCTATGGATCTGCGCTGGATGGCCGATTCAACGCAGACCGACGCCGCAAAACCGTCTTCGCAGTTCAACAAATACTGGGCTGCCGGGCTGGCCGTGCTGCTGCTCGTTTTCATCGTTCTCGCCGGATTCGCCGGATACCGCTGGGCAAAATCCTCCGAACAATCCGTGTCAGTGCACGCCGAAATCCCTCCGCCAGACAAGTTTTCCCTGGACGCCACTGGCGACGCCGGCGGCATGCCCTTGCTTTCTCCACAAGGCGACAAGATCGCCTTCGTCGCTCATTCCGGTGAAACCAAGCTGCTGTGGGTCCGCTCGCTGAGCAGCGACTCGGCGCAAGCGCTCGACGGCACTGCGGGCGCTTCGCATCCTTTCTGGTCGCCCGATGGCCGCTACATCGGATTTTTTGCGGGTGGTAAGTTGATGAAGATCCCCGTCACTGGCGGCCCGCTTGCCACCGTAGCCGATGCACCCAATTCCCGCGGAGGCAGCTGGGGCAGCAACGATATGATTGTGTTCGCTCCGGATTTTCAAGGTGCGCTAGTCAAGGTAAGCGCGCAGGGTGGCGTCGCTGCCCCGGCAACGGTACTCGACAAGACGAAACACTCAACCCAGCGCTGGCCCTGGTTTCTGCCCGACGGCAAACATTTCATTTTCTTCGCCACCAGTCATACCGGGGGCGATGCCAAACAGAACGGAATCTACTTCGGGTCTGTCGACAGCACGGAGACGCATCTGGTCATAGCGACCGATTCCGCGGCACAATACGCATCCGGTTATCTCCTCTACCAGGCCAATACAGCGCTGGTGGCGCAGCCCTTCGATCCGCAATCAGGTACGCTGTCGGGATCCGCAATTTCGCTGGTCAACAACCTCCGCAACGACGTCGGCGTGTGGCGCAGCATTTTCGCCGTCTCCCAGACCGGGGTCAGGGTGTACCAGCTCGGCAGTACCGACTCGGCAAAAAGCCACCTCGTGGTGTTCGACCGCTCGGGCAAGCCGCTCGCGGACTATGACCCTCAGGAGACTACGATCACCGATGTGCGCGCGCTGCAGGGCGTGCGCGATGTGCGTCTCTCGCCGGATAACAAGCGAGTGGCATATGCTAGCGGGACTGGCATTTGGACGCTCGACCTCGAGCGCAAGACGAAGACGCGCATCACCTTCGATCAGCAGGTGGTTCAGGAGCCCGCTTGGTCTCCCGACGGCAAAACACTCCTGTTCTCGGCACGAGTTACCACCGGCGGCGGCAACGTCGAAATCCGCTCCAAGTCCGCGGACGGCAGCGGTAGCGAAAAGACAGAATTCGCCGAGCAGAACAACTACCACAACCCAGGCTGGTCGCCCGATGGAAAATATCTGACCTACCTCTGGGGAGATGGCGAGAAAATGGTTTCCCTCTGGATACGGCCCGTGAACGGAGACGCCAAGCCGGTAGCGGTTGTGCAGCCGCCTTCGCCGCAATCAAATATCTACGCGTATCGAATATCGCCCGACGGCCATTGGGTAGCCTACGAGTCCGACGAATCCGGACAACCGGACATTTACATAACGACTTTCCCCGAGGGAAAAGGTAAATGGAGGGTATCGTCCAATGGCGGGGCCTATCCCGCGTGGAATGGAAATGGCAAAGAACTGTTCTACGAGAATATTACGAATGATCTCTTCGTCTGCCCGGTGACCCCGAAAGGAACGGAGATCGAAGTCGCTGCGCCCCAGCATCTGTTCCACGCCGCATCGCCCGGAATTGGCGTATCTTTTGACGTCTCCGCCGATGGCAAGCGTTTACTGGTGAATCACTCCGAGGAAGAAGCCCAGGTCCCGTTGCAATTAGTCACCAACTGGCTCGCGGAGTTGAAGAAATGATTCCGAGTGGGGCAAAGTCGGCTTGCCCGCGGCCTATGAATCGCATCCGATGCTTCCTTATCGTTTATGCGAGATCCCTGGTAAAAGCGCCGCGTTGATCATGGTTCAATTTTCTGCGGTTTTTTCTGCGTTGTTCGCTTGGCGCATGATTGTACTGTAGCCGACCGGGCTCGTCGGGCTACAATTCCGATCATGAAACGAGCGTTCGGTTTTGTCGCTGTCTTTCTTCTGTTTTGCTTCCTCGCTTCGGCCGTAGGTTTTGCCGCGCCCCGCACTCTGCGCGTCGATTACTACCACACCGGAAACTCCCACGAACAATGGTTCAGCCTCGATCGGGTAGTGCTTGAACCGCTGGAGTGGCCGGGAAATCTGAACAAATCCATCGATGAAAGTGATCTGGGAAATTACCTGTTTGAAGTGCGTGCGCAAGCGAACGGTATGTTGTTGTACTCCCGCGGCTTCAATTCGGTGTTTGGAGAGTGGAAGACGACGGAGGAAGCGCTCCACGCGAACCGGACATTTTCGGAGTCACTGCGCTTTCCGACGCCGGATGCGCCCGTGGAAGTGTCGCTGAAAGAACGCGCCGGGAACGGCTTTCGCTCGATTTGGAAAGAAGTGTGGAAAACCGTAGTGGATCCGAAAGATAAATTCATCGACCGCTCGCGTCCACCGTCGCCGGGAGCGTTGATGGAATTGCAGAAGATGGGCGATCCGGCGACCAAGGTGGACTTGCTGGTGCTGGGCGATGGCTACACGGCGGCGGAGCGCGCGAAGTTTGAGAAAGACGCGCATCGCTTCATGGACGCACTGTTTTCGACATCGCCGTTTCGCGAGCATCAGAAAGATTTCAACGTGTGGGGGCTATGTCCGTCGGCGGAGGAGTCGGACATCTCGCGGCCTTCGAGCGGAATCTACCGGCGGTCGCCGGTCGGCGCCGCGTATGACACGTTCGGCACGGAGCGCTATGTGCTGACTACGGAGAACCGCGCGCTGCGCGACGTGGCATCATTCGCGCCCTATGAGTTCATAGAAATTCTGGTGAACGGCGAGACTTACGGTGGCGGCGGAATATTCAATCAGTACGCGGTTGCGGCGATCGACAATCTTTGGGCGGGGTACGTGGGCGTCCACGAATTTGGACATCACTTCGCCGGGCTGGCCGATGAATACTACACGTCGGATGTGGCGTATCTGCCGCCGGCGAATAAAACGGAGCCGTGGGAGCCGAATGTGACTGCGTTGCTCGATCCGGCAAATTTGAAGTGGAAGGATCTGGTCACCGCGGGCACGCCTGTGCCTACGCCCTGGGCGCAAGAGGAGTTCGATCGCTTTGAGCGGGCTATTCAGAAGCAGCGCAAGGAACTACGAGCGGCAGGGAAGCCCGAAGCGGAGATGGAGGAACTTTTCCGCAAAGAGCGCGAGAAGGAAGATGCGATGCTGCGTTCCGAGAAGTATGCCGGGAAAGTCGGAGCGTTCGAGGGCGCGAACTACGAGGCGAAAGGTTACTACCGTCCGGAAGTGGACTGCATCATGTTCACGAGGCATAAAACGTTTTGTGCAGTGTGCCGGCGCGCGATTGAGCGGGTGATTGGGATGTATGCGGGGTGAAGGCGTGTCACCGCCGAGACGCCAAGGGCGCCGAGAAAACCATAACTCGAGTTTGTCATCCTGAGCGAAGCGAAGGACCTGCTTTTTTTGCGCGGAGGAGACAGCCGACCCTTCGCTTCGCTCAAGATGACAATTGTGGTTTGTGCCGCAAATCTGTGGGACGTAGGCGAGCGCGAACGAACTCGACGACTTCCGGCGTCACGTAGTTTGGCGGGCGGATGTCAAACATCGGGCGATTTAGGACCGGCTTCAGCGAGACTTGTTTCCAGGCGGGGCGTTTGGAACCTTCGACGGAGCGCAACAGGACGGCATCGGCGCGGTCCAGATAGTTTTGCGCAGAGGCTTTGAAATCGGCGGTCGCTGGGTCGAGCACGGTTAAATAGAGGTCCGGTTTCACGAAGCGCAGGATGCTGTTCGACTCGATGATGGCGTTTTCGGTAGTGGCGAGAATCTTGCGGATGCGCGGCATGGCTTCGGCAAGATGCCCCTGCTGTGTGCGCACCCACCAGGAGTGATCGGCTCCAGCGACCAGGAAGCGCGAAGTGTCGGATTCCCCAGAGCGGTCTTTTTCTTCCGACACAGCCCAGGAATGATCGGCCGTGGCACAGTCGCACGCTTCGCCGTTGGCGGAGCAGACGCCGTGTCCATATTGCGTGATCTTGAGCGCAGTCCAGTGCAAGCCAGGCAGGGCCGCAATGAGGCCAGCGACGACGCTGGTCTTGCCTACGCTGCGGGAGTGTCCGCCGATGACAAGGATGGGCATGAGAAAGCGGTCTTATTTTTTTTTGTCATCCCGAGCGATGACAATTCATTTTTGCTCAGCGTTCTTTCTTTGCCGACCGCGCCAAAAACGCCAGCTCTTTAAGATACTCCCGAATGGGACGCGCCGGAGTGCCCCAGAACACGACTCCTTTTCCGCGAATCACTTTCTTGGTTGGGATGCCGCTTTGCGCCCCCAGGATCGCGCCTTCTTCGATGCGCACGTGATCGGCAATGCCCACCTGTCCGCCGATGATGACGTGATCCTCAACCACCGCACTTCCGGAAAGGCCAGTCTGCGCGGCAATGACCACATCCTCGCCGATGCGCACGTTGTGGCCGACGTGGACGAGGTTATCGATTTTTGTGCCGCGGCAGATGCGGGTCTCGTCGAGCGCACCGCGGTCGACGGTCGAGTTAGCTCCGATCTCGACGTCGTCCTCGATCACCAGCCGTCCAACTTGCGGGAATTGCTCGTAGCGACCAGTTTGCGCATCGCGGACGTAGCCAAAGCCCTCACTGCCGAGCACGGCTCCCGCCTGCACGATAACGCGGTCGCCGAGAGTTGTGCCCGGGTAAATGGTGACATTCGCGTCGATGCGGCAATGGCTTCCGATTGTCACCGCGTCGCCGCCGTTAACGCCGTCGCCGTTGACGCCAATGACCGCACCCGAACCGACCGTCGTTTCATCGCCGATCGTGACGTGTTCGCCAAGAATCGCTCGCGCGCCGATGGCCACATTCTTGCCCATCTCGGCCGAAGCGGGAACGATAGCTGACGGGTGGATGGTGCGATTCCGGTCAGGGTCGCGCAGCAGCTTCGTCGCTCGCGCAAAGGTCAGGCGCGGCTGGGCAGAAATCAGGATGGGTTTGGTAGTGACGCGGGCGGCGAAGTCTTGATCCGCGAACCTCGGGGCAATTACGGCAGCGGCGGATGAAGCGAGCGCCATGTCGAGATGCTTAGCGTCTTCCACAAAGATCAGGCTGTCGCTCTTGGCGGATTGCAGGCTGGAAATGCTGCTTACAGTGACGGACCCGTCTCCAAGGAGACGGCAGCCGAGTTTCTCGGCGAGATCGCGCAAGTTTTGCTTCATGGTTGTCTATTGTCGCTTTATGAGGCGCGTGTGTACAACGCTGATCCCAGCCCCTACCAGCTTGCGTAGAAACTCTGATAGCGGCGGAACAACTCTTTCCGCAGCCTCTTCCACGTGCCGTGAATGCCGCGGAATCTACAGCGGCTTCTAGCCGCTGCGGGAATGCTCAATATAGTCCCGGCTGGCCTGGCGGGCGAGTTTTCCAGCGCCGGTGAACCCATAGCCATTGGTCGGGATAGCGGCGCACGAAGTCTTCGATGACTTTTGTGAATCGAGCGGTGTTGGCGACTATGTCGGCCTCGTTGTCGCCGGTTCGAACTAACTCGACGGCAGGATCGAAACGCAGAATGTATTTGCGCAGTTTCGAATCCCAGACGGTGAAGCCGGGAACCACGGCTGCGTCGGTTTTCAGAGCTATGCGGGCAAGGCCGCTGGCAGTGCAGGCCGGGATGCCGAAGAAATCGACAAACACTCCCTGCGGCGGAGTCATGTTTGTGTCCATGAGAATGCCGACGGTTTGGCCGGCTCGCATGGCGGAGAGCAAGCCGCGAACGAAATCGTCTTTGTCGACGGTGCGATTGCCGTGCATCGTGCGGTAGCCCTGCAGGAGCGCGTCGACGTAGGGATTATCGAGCGAGCGCATGACGATCGACAGCGGATGCCCCTGCAGAGAGTGAGCGAAAGCCGAGATCTCCCAGGCTCCGAGGTGTCCGGTAAGAAACAGGACGCCCTTTCCGCGAGCATACGCGCGCTCGAAATTTTCAAAGCCGTCATAGACGACAATGCGGGAAACATTTTCACGCGTGTAACGGGGGAAGAGGCAAACCTCGGCGAGCTGGCGTCCGAGCGAAATGAACTCGCCCCGAAGCAGGCGGCGGCGCTCGCGGAGCGACATTTCAGGGAAGGCGAGAGCGAGGTTGCGCAGCCCGACGCGACGCAGGCGTCCGTGAAGCTCGTAGACGGTTAGTCCGATTGCGATCCCAAGGGCGCGCGCCATGGGACGGGGGAGCAACCCCAGGAACTTTACCCAGGACCAGACTAGCGCGTACTCAAGGCGTTCTCGCAACGGGGCAGTTCTCAGTTCCCGGTGTAGAGACGGGGCTTGCCCCGTCTCTACACTGCAAACTGAGAACTTTACTACTTGGCGGCTTCCTGCGCCCACTTGGCCAACGTGCTCAAAAACGGGTAAGCGTCTTTGGGAGCCTCGATATCGCCCTTTAGCGAAGTTTTGAAGGGCACCATGCGGCCGTAGAATTCGCGGGTGCTGTCTTTGTCTTGCTTGATGACAGCGCCGGAGAGTTCCAGTCCAGCGAAGAGGCCGCGGGAGCGCGAGTAGGTCAGAACCTCCGCCCTCATTTTCCAATCGGTATCTGCGGCGGCGTGGCGTCCGACGGGGCCCGCCGCGGCGCTGGCATCGCCGCCCAGTTTGAATTTGCTGGAGAGCAGGTCATCCATGCCGTGCTTATTCATGATCAGCATGACGACATCGGTTGCCTGGCCGCCGATCTGCAGGCCGAAACTGCCCCCGCCGATGGTGAAGAAAGCAGGCGCGCTCCAGCCCTTGGGAGTGCGGCAACTGGCAACGCCTTTGCCATAACGCCCGCCGAAGACGAAACCCGCGTTGAGCAGCGACGGAACCACGGCCACACATTCCGCCGATCCGAGTATCTCTTCAGGGATGCGCTGGTCCGGCGCGGCCTGAATTTCATCAAGCACGTTGCCGGCGGCTTCAACGCGTCCGGAAGCTTTCGAGTTGGCCTCGGGAGCATCGCTAGCGGGCGTAGCCGTCGCGGCGGGTGCGGCAGTCGTGGCGGGCGTTCCCGCCGCGGGCTTGGCATCATCTTGAGCAGCGGCCGAACCAACCATTGCTTGGAAACATGTCAGGAAACAGACGAGCAGCAGCAGAACGAGGGGTCTTCGCATCATGCCTCACTTGGGAGATAGATGTATCGCTTTCGTTGTCTCTGATTCTATTCGATGCGAGGGGCGAAAGGTGGGATATCCGGGGAGTGATCAGCGTGAGTCGGGCTTAAGAGATTGCTGAAAAACTCAGGTTTTGCTCTTGATTTGAGTTTTTGCCTTTGATTTGGAAGAGTGCGGCTTGCAGAATCAAAGCAGCTTCACAGTTTGCTGAAAAACTAAGTTTCGTATCAGGGTATCGCTTTAGCGATACCGCAAGTCCAAGAATCCAGCCCAGTGCTTCAGCGTTGGGAAAGTGGCTTTCGGCTTCCGATCGGGTTCTAGGTTTTGAGGATTAACTCGGAAGTTCCACAGGGGCAAAAAAATGCGGGGTTGAAATCGGCGACCCTAATCTCCGTTTCCAACCCCGTCTCCCAGGTTCTGTGGTAGGTGAAGCGAGTATGCGACAGGTGTGGAAAGCGGACAAGATTACGAGGGTCATTGTACTTAGGTAACCGAGGGCAGTTCAGTTGATAGGTCCCCGCCTGATCATCGCTGGAAATCGCGATATTACCTCAACATCGCAGCTAAAATCTCGAGGCCATGTCCCCTCGCGACGGAGAACGCCGCATACCCATCATTTGGTGGTTTCACGTTAGACCGCTGGGTCCATGAGCGATATCGGGATTCATCGCCAACGAAGCACTCTCGAAGAACCGGCACGAGCGGTTTCAGGAGTCAAAGGTGTTCGAGCGTGTCAAGAGTGTCTCATCCGCGTTCAGAGCTATACTGCCAGCGAGAAACTCATGATCGCTCTACGCAGGTTGCAGATTGACGACCTCGACGCGGTTCACGCCTTGATCTCGAATATGGAAGTTGTCCGGTACATGCTGTTTGCGGTTTGCTCTCGGGAGGAGAGCCTGAAGTTTCTAACAGAGTCGATCAATGAATCGCCATCAGCTCCTTGGCGTTCCGTCGTGCGCGCGATAGTCAGCGGACCCGGCGGCGAGTTAGTCGGCCTGTGCGGTATAGCCAACCTCAGGGGTAACAGTGACGGCGAAATCTGGTATCTGATTAATCCCGAATTGTGGGGAAAGGGAATCACCACAAAGGCCGTGAGAAGACTGCTAGAGCTTGGATTCTCAGAGATGACCCTGCACCGAATCTGGGCGACGTGTCTTCCAGAGAACCCAGCCTCCGCACGCGTGCTGGAGAAAGCAGGTATGCGTAAGGAAGGGTTTTTGGTCAAGAACCTCAAGATTCACGGAGAATGGAAAAGCAGCTTTCTTTACGCGATCCTAGCCGAAGAGTGGTCCGAGTCTGCGCAGTCTGCGGGAGTTCGCTAAAGTATTTATTCCTCAAAGACCTGGCAAAAAACAACCGCTAAGTCTTTGATTCCAAAAGACCGTTGCAGGGGGGATAGCAGCGCCGTAATCCACTGCGCCCGAAACCAGGCGTGAAATCGAGTTGTTCCGCGAGAGCCTACTTCGCCGTCACCAGCGAATGCGTGATGGCATGGACGGAGAGCGCAATGCGGTTTTGCACTCCGACTTTGCGCATCAACTTCGCGACGTGCGCCTTCACCGTACGCTCTTCGATGCCGAGAGCGGAGCCGATCTCTTTATTGGAGCGTCCAGCTACCAGCATCTCGAGAACTTCCTTCTCGCGGTCGGTAAAAGTAATGCGTCCAGCAGGGAAGATGCGCCCCGGCGATGTGCTGACCCGTTCAATGAAAGTCGAGAGCACACGTCGCGGAGCCCACACCGAGCCTTGATGAACAATGCGGAGAGCCTGGATAAACTCGGCAGGCGAGGCAGCCTCGTCGACATAACCTTTGGCGCCCGCTGCGATAGCTTTGAGCACGCTTTCGTCGTCCATGCCTGAGCCGGTTACGATGATGCGCAAATCAGGCCGAATAGCTTTCATACTGGCCATGATGTCGTAGAGGTTCTGGCCGCCGCGATTTCCCAGCAGAACCAAGTCGATGGCCTGCAATTGGCCGAGGTCGGCCAGCGAGGCGGAGACTAACTCCAAATCAGGTTCGGTATCAAAGAGGGCCCGGAATCCCACAAACCGCAGCGGATCGCTTTCCACTACGGCGACACGAATAAGCGGCTTTCTGGCGACGGCAGCTTTCATTAAGGTTTCCCTGTTAGGATTGCATCCTGTTCAAGCTTGCCTGAACCAGCACGGAATTGGAATGATTGCTGAGCGAGACAAATTACGTGGGTAACTACGGAAATCAGGCAGCGGAGGAGGGTTTTGCCGTGAGCAGAAAGCGGATACACCGGTATTTTGCAGGGATTCTGGCGCTGGGCGTGCTGGGAGCGGGATTTGGGTGGGCGCAAGCTCCAGCGCAACCTTCGTCGGAATACAAGCCGCAGTTTGCGGGCGACCCGGCGCGGTCGGATTCGGAAGCGCAGGCGCTCGGCTATATGCGAGTGGTGCTGCGGGCGCAAAACCAATACAAGAAACGCCACGGCAAGTACGCGGATTCGTTGGACGCGCTCGCAGGGACAGCATCGTTCACGAAGCGGATGGCGCACACCACCGACCGCGGCGATTACACAGCCAGCTTCCGTTCTCACCACGAAGGTCCGGATCATGAGGGTTTCGTGCTCACCCTCACTCCCAAGCATCTCGATAGCGAGCACCGCTCGTTCTACGCAGAAGAGGATGGAGCCATTCACGCCGACGATCAGAAGCCCGCGGATCTGGATTCGCCAAAAGTGAGGTAACCGTGCGGCGATGTCGCGAACCGGTTGCTCGAAGCTCGCAGCCTCCTTCCGTTTGCTATTCTGATGCGTGCTCAAAATCCACCGAAGCGCTTGGGGGCTGGTGCTGGTGTCGGCGGCCCTGCAGGTTGTGATCTTTCCGTTGCCGGGATTGTACTGGCTGGCTTGGATCGCGGTCGCGCCGCTGCTCGTTGCCATCTTGCGGGCGCGTTCTACGGAGACTCTGCAACTGGATGGTCAGGCTCGTCTGCTTCCAGCCACACCGTGGCAGGGGTTCTTACTAGGCTATGTGTGTGGGATTCTCTGGTTTGCCGGAACCTGCTATTGGATTTTCGACACCATGCACCGCTATGGCGGAATGCCACTTCCGGCCGCCACGCTGGCACTGATTTTGTTCTGCATGTATGTCGGGCTTTATCACGGAATGTTCGGACTGCTGCTGGCGCTGGTTGCCGGCGCGAAGGTTGCGGGCTCAAACCACCCTAAATTAGACAAGCGATTAGACAAGTCTGGATCAAAGTCGGCCGCTTCAGAAGCGTCGATCCGGCGCGCGCTCGGAGCGGCTCCATTTCTTTGGGTTGCGGTGGAACTGGCCCGGACGCGGATCACCGCATTTCCGTGGGAGCTTCTGGGATACTCGCAGACCGGAAATTTTGCGCTCACGCGGATTACTACACTCACGGGCGTTTATGGTCTCTCGTTTGAAATCGCGCTGGTGAACAGCGTGTTCGCGGCTGCGTTCCTGGCTCCCCACGGAGCGCAGGAGCGCCGAAAGTGGTTGCTGGGGGCGGCGTGCGTGGCCGCGATGATCCTGCAAGCGGGGCAATTGCTGTCGCCCCCTCCGCTGGCGGCGGACCACACCGCGCTTTTGGTGCAGCCAAATATTCCGATTCTCGAAGGTGGAGCGTGGACGAAACAGTATTTCCAGGACACGCTGCGGGACTTGACCGCGAAGAGTCTGCAACCAGCCGGAGACGCAGGGGAAAGAGCCACTCCCCATTTCGACTTGATTGTGTGGCCGGAGTCGCCTTCGCCGTTCTACACCAACGATCCGATGTTTCGCAATGCCGTGAGCTCGCTTGCGAAGCTGTCGGGAACCTGGGTGGTAGCGGGCGCGATCGGAATCACTCCGGCCATGCACAGCGCTGGGGCAACCGAGCGGATTTTCAATTCCGCTGCGCTGGTCAATCCTCAGGGTGAGTGGGTTGGACGCTACGACAAAGTGCATCTTGTGCCCTTCGGCGAATATTTGCCGTTTCCGCAGTTGTTTGCCTTTGCCGGAGGTCTGACCAAGGAAGTGGGAGAATTTCAGCGAGGTACCTCGCGCACGCCACTGGATGCCGGAGGCGAGCGCTTTGGAATGTTCATCTGCTATGAGTCGATCTTTCCCGACGAAGTGCGGCAGGGGCCGTTGCAGGGCGCAGAGATTCTATTGAATATCTCGAACGACGGCTGGTACGGCGACAGCGGCGCATGGAAGCAGCATCTGCAGCAGACCGAGATGCGGGCCATCGAAAATGACCGGTGGCTGCTCGCGGGGACGAATACGGGGATGACCGCATCGATCGATCCTTATGGGAGGCTCGTGGCGGCAACTCCGCGCAAGGTTCGCACGACGCTGGCCGCGCCGTACGCTTTGATTTCGGGAACCACCTTTTACACGCGCCACGGCGATTGGTTCGCATACCTGTGTGCGATAATTTCAGCAGGCGCGCTGGCGGCGCGTTTTGTGGTCAGTCGCTAGTCGATGGGCGTTAGTCGTTGGCAACAGCTCGCGAACGACTAACGACTAACCCAATAAGACAGGCGCGGTGATACGCAATGCTAGATGAACTCGAACAGCAATACACTTCACTAAAGACCAAGGTTCACGACCTGCGGGAGTATCTTTGACGCTGGCAAACTGCGCCAGCAGTTCGCCGAGATCGAAAAGCAGGCATCGGATCCCAACCTGTGGTCGAATCCTGAAAAATCTCAGCAGGTGATGCGCGAACGCAAGCGTCTGGAGAGCCTGTTGTCGCTGGAAGGCGACTTGGTGCGCCGCAGCGACGACATCGCAACTTACTTCGATTTGGCAGGTGAAGGCGAGAACGTTGCGGCAGACCTGCAGCGTGACTTGGAATCCCTGCGCGAACTGGTCGACCGCGTCGAAACCGAGACGCTGCTCTCGGGCGAGAACGACGGCCTGAATGCGATCATGACGATCCATCCTGGGGCGGGCGGAACGGAGTCGCAGGACTGGGCGGAGATGCTCCTCCGCATGTATCTGCGCTGGGCGGAGCGGCAGGGATTCAAAACCGAGATGTACGATTACCAGCCCGGCGAAGAAGCGGGAATCAAGTCGGCGACATTTTCCGTGATTGGACAGTATGCGTTCGGCTACTTGACTAGCGAGATCGGCGTGCACCGCCTGGTGCGGATCTCTCCGTTCGATCAGGCCAAGCGGCGGCATACATCGTTTGCCAGCGTGTATGTTTCTCCCGAGATCGACGAGAGCATCGACGTCAATATCAAGCCGGAAGATATTCGCATTGATACTTACCGCTCGAGTGGTAAGGGTGGACAGCACGTGAATACGACCGATTCGGCGGTGCGGATTACGCATATCCCCACTGGCCTCGTCGCCAATTGCCAGAATGAGCGCTCGCAGCATAAGAACAAAGAGAAAGCGATGAGCATGCTGCGGTCGAAAATTTACGAATACGAACTGGAGAAAAAGCGCGAGGTCACGAAGAAGATCGAGGATTCGAAACTGGATATCGACTTTGGTTCCCAGATTCGGTCGTATGTGCTGCAACCTTACCGCATGATCAAGGATCACCGCACAAAGCTGGAGATCGGCGACGTGGATCGTGTGCTCGACGGTGATCTGCGGCCGCTGATGCAGGCCTATCTGCGAATGCGGCGGGGCGAGAAAAAAGCTTAAGCAGATGCCGAATTGTCATTCGAACTCGGCGAAATCTTTACCACAGGGGAGACCCTTCGACTCCGTTCAGGGCCGGCTCCGGCACACAGGGAAAACCGCTGCTTTGCGCGAACTGTAGTTATGAAAATGAGGAAGAAGATTTCGCTGAAGCCACCGAAGCTTGGTCCCCGTCTGCAGCGCGCTTTCCGCTATGCCGCCGAAAAACACGCCGGACAGACCCGGAAACAGTCGGCGGTGCCTTACGTCTCGCATTTGATGGCGGTGGCGTTGCTGGTGCTTGAAGCGGGCGGCGACGAGGAGATGGCGATCGCGGCGCTGTTACATGATGTGGTCGAGGATTGCGGTGGCCTGCCGAGGCTTCGCGAAGTTCGCAAGCAGTTTGGGAGCCGGGTTGCGAAGATCGTGGAGGGTTGCACGGATTCATTCGGCGAGCCCAAGCCAGAGTGGGTGGAACGCAAGAAAGATTATCTGCGCGAGGTGAAACACGCCGGGGCGGAGACGCGGCTGGTTTCTGCGTCCGACAAGTTGCATAACGTCCGCACGATTCTGGCGGATTACCGGCAGCACGGGGAAGCCATCTGGACGCGATTCACGGGAAAAAGAGAAGGCACGCTCTGGTACTACCGCGCGTTGAGCGACGAGTACCAGCGGCGCGGCCCGAATCGCATCACGCGCGAGCTCGAAATCGCCGTGACGGAGTTGGAATTGGCTGTGGGCAAGAAGCCACGGTTGTCACACGAGGTGCCGAGGGCGTCCACGAAGAAGTTCAGCAAGAAAGCCGCGGCAAAACTCCGGGAGATGAACCATGCCCAGAATGATTGATCTAATCCGCAATTCGCAAGTGCCCTCGAATCTGATGCAATCGGCGGCGCGCGGAGCGCTTTCCGCGCCGCCCGCGGAGACGATTGAGATCCTGGTGCATCTCGCGCTCCATAACAAATTGTTTGCTGAGCAGGCGCGGCTTACGCTGGCCGGATGGGATGAAAAAGCCAGCCTGGCGGCCGCTGCCGATCCCAAGACGAGCGCCGAGGTGCTGGGATATTTCGTTTCGCCGGAAAATCTGAGACCTCGTCTTCTCCCGGCCCTGGCGGACAATCCGTCGGTGGCGGAAGAATCGCTGGACGCTCTGGCGGTATCGGGATCGCGCACCGTTGTCGAAGCCTTGTTGAAGAGCCAGCGAGTGATGAGCTCTCCGCGGCTGTTGCAGGCGGTGCAATCGAACGCCAACCTACGTCCAAATGAACTCGGCGAGATCGCAAGTAAGCTGGCTGCCTTGGAAACCCGCCGCGCCGGAGACCGGGACACAACTGATACAGGTGTTCCGGATGAAGTGATCGAGAGCACGGTCACAAAGTATCTGGAAGAGAATGCAGCGGAAGTGGCGGCCGAAAAAGACAAACCGTTCGAGCCACTGGGCCCGGTCCACGAAGATGCGGGAGGCGAGGCTGCTGCCAGCGCGGTTGCAAGCGCTGACGCGCCGGGAAAATCAGCGGCGGGTGCGGGAAAGTCCACGGCTGCGGCCGCCGTGCATGCAAAAAAGCATCCCGTTCCCGTTCATGAGGACCGGCGCGACAGCACGCTGCAGAAGATTTCCAAGCTCGACATCAAGGGCCGGATCGCGCTGGCCATGCGCGGCGGCAAAGAGGATCGGTCGATTCTGATTCGCGATTCCACCAAGCTGGTATCGTTGGCCGTGCTCGACTCGCCCAAAGTTTCGGAGACTGAAGTGGAAGGGTACGCGCTGCAGAAGAATGTTCTGGAGTCGGTGCTGCGCGCGATTCCGCTGAAACGCAAGTTCGCGAAGAATTACAACATCATGCGGAATCTGGTATTCAATCCGCGCACTCCGCTCGATCTCTCGCTCGGACTGATGAAGAACCTGCTGGTTCACGACCTGAAGAATCTCTCAGGCAACAAAGAGGTTTCCGACACGATTCGCAAGCTGGCGCTGCGGATGTACAAGCAGAAGATGGAAAAAAAAACCTGAAAGGAACGGATGCGCTTGCAGCAATCGGATCCTATCCATGAATTGTTAGCGCGGGTGAAGACGATCGCCGTAGTTGGATTGTCAGCGAGTCCCTTGCGGCCGAGTCACGGCGTTTCCGCGTACATGCAGGCGGCGGGCTACAAGATAATCCCGGTGAATCCGCAGATTGCGGAGGCGCTGGGAGAAAAATCGTATCCGTCATTGCTCGAAATTCCGCTCGAACTAGCGCAGAAGGTGGATCTGGTCGATGTGTTCCGCCGGCCGGAGTACGTGGATGAGATCGTGGAGCAGGCGATCCAGTTAAAGATTCCCGCGATCTGGCTGCAGGAAGACGTGATCAATGAACACGCGGCGGAGAAGGCGCGAAAGGCGGGAATGTTTGTCGTGATGGACCGCTGCATTTTGAAGGAGCACCGGGCGCGATTCGGGTAGCGCAATCTGCGTCAGTCGTTCTTGCTGGAATCTGCTTCTGTTTCGCCCGCCCGCACCAGAATCACGGTGGCATCGTCACGCAGCCCAGTTCCATTTGCGAATTTCCTGACGTCTGCAAGCAGGCCGTCCATGGTAACGTCCGGTGAGTGCATCTGGGCGAGCAGTCGCTCCGCGCCGTATTCCTCGCCGGAATCCGTTTCCGCCTCGGTGATGCCATCGGAATAAAACGCGATGCGCGAATGCCTGCCGAGCGTCACGGCCGTCTCCGAAAACTTGCTGGCAGAAATTCCCAGCGGCAAGCCGTGTTCGTGATTGATCCAACGGTGGCCAGAAGGCTCAACCAGCAGCGGCGTCAGATGGCCGGCGTTTGCGATCCGCAAAATGCGGCTGGACGGGTCGAGTTCGGCATAGATCATGGTGACAAAGCGGCCGTTGGGAAAATCCTCGATCATCATGTTATTGAGACGCGTTAGCACATCGGCAGGTCCAGAGCCGGTTTGTGCGAGCGAGCGCAGCATGCCGCGAGTGGCCGACATGAGGAGCGCCGCCGCCGTGCCCTTGCCGGAAACATCGGCGAGAACCAATCCCCAGCGTCCATCACGCAAGGGAATGAAGTCATACCAATCGCCGCCGACCGAGCCTGCCGGAATCGAAAGCCCGGACACCGAGAAACCGGGAATCAAAGGAGAGCTGCGGGGCAACAGGGCCTGCTGAATGGAGCGCGCTTCTTCCGCTTCGCGGCTCATGCGCTCGCGTTTTTCGCGCTCATTACCAAAGCGCCGGGCGTTGTGCACCGCTACCGCGACGTGGGTGCACAAACCTTGCAGCAGGCGCAGTTGATCAGGACAGAAAGCATTGAGCTCGGGATGGGAGGCGGTGAAAACTCCGACCAGATCGCCCTCGCGTTGCAACGGGATGGCAACTTCGGAGCGTGTATCCGGCTCACAGGCCATGTAATAAGGGTCGGTAGTGACGTCGGGGGCGTAGTGCATTTTGCCCGTGACCGCGACGTGGCCCACCATTCCAGCGCCTGGCTTGAGGTGATGGCCCTTGCCGTAGAGAGTGCAGCCACGAACGCCGGTCAGCACGAATTCACTCTGTTCAGGATCGCGGAGATAGATGTTGATTTCGACGCAGCCGAGCGACTCTGCAACCTCATCGACGATCCGCGGAACGAGTTCGTCAAGGTCGAGAGTGGAGGTGATGCGCTGCGCGAATTTCTGCAGGCGCACCAGTTCTGCGATCCTTCCTGCGGACGTATCGGGCAGCGGCTGGCTGGTGAAGCCGAAATCTGTGAGCGGGGCGGTAGACACGATGAAAACCCTCCTGCCGATTCGATTGCGACTGCTTATCAGATTGCAGGAATCAGGGTTCAGATTCTCTTTTTGTTCGGCTTTTTGCTGTGCCTGACGTGCGGCTGGACGCCGAGTGCTTCAGCCGTTTGATTTCTTCCAGTCGTTCGCGGATTCGCTTCTCCACGCCCTCGTTCGTCGGCCGATAATACACGCGGTCGCGCAGGCTGGCGGGCAGACACTGCATGTCGGACACCTTATTTTCGGCGTCGTGGGCGTACTGATAGTCCTTGCCGTAGCCGAGGCCCTTCATCAGGCTGGTGGGGGCGTTTCTCAGATGCAGCGGGACGGGTTCGGCGGCGGTCTGCTCCACGTCTTGCAGAACCGCGCCATACGCGGTGTAGAGCGCGTTCGATTTCGGCGCTATTGAAAGATAGACAATGGCTTGCGCCAGCGCGAGATTCCCTTCAGGCATCCCGATGAAATCGACAGCGTCACGAGCGGCCATACATAACGCGAGTGCATTTGGTTCGGCGAGGCCGATGTCTTCGACCGCCATGCGGACCACGCGGCGAGCGATGTAGAGCGGATCTTCTCCCGCTTCGAGCATGCGGGCTAGCCAGTAGAGGGCGGCGTCGGGATCGCTGTTGCGCACGGATTTGTGCAGCGCGGAAATGATGTTGTAATGCTCTTCGCCGCTTTTGTCGTAGAGCAAAACCCGCTTCTGCACGGCCTCTTGGATGGTTTCGTCGGTGATTTTTGCGCTCGCGGTGGGAAACGCGGCTAGCCGCGTCTCTACAGATAGTGCGGCGGCTACTTCCAAGACGTTGTAGGCGCTGCGGGCATCGCCACTGGAGTAGGAGGCGATTTTGCGAAGCGATTCTTCCGAAGCTTCCAGATGCATCTGGCCAAGTCCACGCTCGGTATCACTGAGGGCGCGGCGGAGAAGAGCGACAATCTCATCTTCGGTCAACGGCTTTAGCACGTAGACGCGGCAGCGCGAGAGGAGGGCGGAATTGATTTCGAACGACGGATTTTCGGTTGTGGCTCCTATCAGGCGGATGCTGCCTTTTTCGACGTGGGGAAGGAAGGCATCCTGCTGCGCCTTGTTGAAGCGGTGAATTTCATCGACGAAGACGATGGTACGTGTGCCGTACTGGCGGGCGCGGTCGGCATCGCTCATGACCTGCTTGATTTCCTTGATGCCGGCGAGCACGGCGGAAAACTCGATGAAGTCGGCCTTGGTGATGCGGGCAATGATCTTGGCGAGGGTAGTCTTGCCGGTGCCGGGAGGACCCCAGAAGATCATCGAGGTGGGATCGTCGCGCTCGATCTGCACGCGCAGCGGTTTGCCCGGCCCGACCAGGTGCTCTTGGCCGACGAATTCATCGAGCGTTCGGGGCCGCATGCGGTCGGCCAGCGGACGCGCGCCTTGGGAGCTAGAGTCTTCAGGCGGGATGGATGGGAACAGGTTCATACGATTTGTAATTTCTAATTTGTAATGGGTAATTTGAAATCCGCCTGCCCAGTGATCTCAGGTTTCAAATTACAAATCACCATTTGCAAATTCTTCTCGCCGCTTCGTACAACACGATACTCGCCGCGACTCCCGCATTGAGCGATTCGACTTGCGCAGCGTGCGGGATCGCCACCGTTTCTTCCATTTGGCGCGTAAGTTCGCGGGACAAGCCCGCGCCTTCGTTGCCTATGAAGATTGCGAGCGGCAATGCCCATGAGACCTGTGGCAGCGGAACTCCCAGGTGCGATGAGGTTGCCATGAGGCGCACCCCGCGCGCGTGCAGGAGCGGAATCAGTTCGGCAGACGAGATCCGCAAAAAAGGCAAACGGAAAATCGAACCCGCCGAACCGCGCAGAACTTTCGAGTTGTACGGACTGACGGTTCCTTCGGTTAGAAAAATTCCGGCGGCGCCAAAGGCTTCGGCGGAACGCAGAATCGTGCCCAGGTTGCCCGGGTCTTGCAGGCCCGCAGCCACGACTAACGGACCGTTGCTTGAGCGGTCGAGCAGTTGCATGGCAGAGAAGGTGCGCAACTTGATCAACGCTGCCACGCCTTGGGGCGCGTCGCTGGGCACGATCGAGTTGAAAAGTGCATTCGGCAAAACGAGCGTTTCCGTACGAGCGTTGATCTGGGGAAGAAATTTTTCGGCGAGGGGGCGCGCCGATTCGCTGAAGAATACGCTCTCCGGATTCTGGCCGCTGCGCAATGCTTCTTCCAGCAGTTTTACGCCTTCAACGGCACACTCACCCTGCGGAGTCAGTTCGGCACGCCGGAATGCCTGTCGCAGTTCTTTCAACCTCTGGTTGTGGCGGCCGGCAACGGGGCGCAAACGGTCCGCCTGCTTGCGAGTGCGAGCGGCCTTCGCGTCTTGCTTCATAGGTTGGTTCCAAAGTCAGGATGTATGGTACATTTCATTGTTTAAGCCGACAACGTTTAAGCCGACAAAATCGGGAAGGGACCAGAGTGCGCGCGGAAATCCTGAAAATTCATCCTGAAACGCCTGAAGCTTCGCTAATCAAGTACGCTGCCGAGCAGATTCAAGCCGGTCAGGTGTTGGGCATGCCCACCGACACGTTCTATGGTCTAGCGGCCGACCCGTTCAACCTGCGCGCGGTCGAGCGCGTTTATGAGATCAAATCGCGTCTGCGGCATAAGCCACTTTCGCTGCTGATCGAAAACGTGGACCAGGCGGAAGAATTTGCGCGTCCCCTGCCGGATGATTTCCATTTGTTGGCGAGGCGTTTCTGGCCGGGACCGCTGACCATGATTGTGCCGGCAGACTCGCATCTGCCGCTGAAAGTCACCGCAAACACGGGGAACGTGGCGCTGCGCGTGCCTGCGGCGGAAATCCCGTTGGCGGTAGTGCGGGCGGCAAAAATTCCGATTACCGCAACCTCGGCCAATCTGAGCGGCGCTGTGGAATGCACCACCGCGGAGCAAGTGCAGGAACAACTGCAAGGCCGCATCGCGCTGATCGTGGACGGCGGGAAGTCTCCGCGGACCGTTTCCTCGACGATCGTGCACTTCAAACAGGATGGTACCTGGCAGATTCTGCGCGAAGGCGCGATTCCCGCAAAGGATATTGTTGAAGCGTTGTCGTAAGCCAGGTTTCAAAGCTTCAGAGTTTCAATGAGATTCAGTTGGAGGGGCAATCGGAGTGTCCACTGAAGATTGCAACCTTAGGACATTGCAACCTTGAAATTTGAAGCCTGTCTATGGCCGAAGATACCAATCCATCTGACCTAAAGAAATCTTTCTGGATGCGTCCCCTGCCGCTGATCTTGCTCGCCGTTTTGGGGGCTTTATTCCTGTTTTTCGGAATCACGGGATCGCGCATCGTGCGCGCCGCCGCCGAAACGCCCACCAGAAAAGCCGATGTGATTGCGATTTTCGGAGCCGCGGAGTACGCGGGGCATCCTTCGCCGGTATACAAGGCGCGGCTCGATCACGGTTACGAACTTTTTGAGAAGGGAATGGCGCCGGTCGTGATCACGACCGGCGGCGCGGGCCAGGATCCGGATTTCAGCGAGGGCGGCGTGGGCAGGGACTATTTTCTGCGGCGCGGCATCCCGGAGCAGGCTCTAATTGCGGAGACGCAAGGCTCCGATACGGCGCACTCGGCGGCAAGGGTAGCGAACATCATGCGCGCGAACGGCATGCACAGCTGCATTGCGGTCAGCGATGCCTATCACGTATTCCGCATTCGCGCCCTGCTGGAGCATGAAGGCGTGCAAGTAGAGTTGGCGCCCAGGCCGGAGTCGCGTCCACACTCTTGGTGGGAGCGCTTTGTGGCGGTGATGCGCGAAGCCGCGAGCTATCTGGCGTGGAAGGCCGGCTTCCCCTAAGAGCAGCTTCGAGCTACGGGCTTCGAGCTTCGAGCAGACACACGAAACGCACACTTCCGTGGTGGAGAAAAAACAGACCGGCTCGTGATCAGCTATGGGCGAAGAGCGAGGAGCAAAGAGCGAGGAGCGGCTATCTCACCATGGCGAGGATGCGGACCGCCCCAGCGCCCGGCTTCTTGTCTTTTGCCGGGGCGACGATGATGAGCGAGCCCGTCGCCGGCAGCGAGGTGAAGCGCTCGGCACGTTCCACCACATAGTTTCCGTGGAGCGCGAGTTGCTGCCCCAGCGCGCGGTCGATGTTGAAATTCACAGACGTTTCGACAGCAAAGCCGATGGTGTTGCGGGCTTCGATAAGGAACATCGCCGCATCACGCGCGACGGGAAACGGAGTCAACGTCGCGGTGGACAGATTATTAGACGCACCCACGCGGCGAATGGCGACAACAGCGCCTTGCGGGATCATGCCGTTGTGCGACTCCCAGGCGGCGATATCGTCGAGAGAAATCTGCGTGCTGCCGTCGATCAACGCGTTCGCGTTCAAATCCATAACCACCAGTGGAGCGATGAGGCGCTCCGGCGGAATCTGCCCCGCGGCCCACGTCCCGGGAATCAGCGCAGCTGGAGCAATGATGCGAGTTCCGGATTCCGGCGCTGCGGTGTGCGGCGCCGTGGTTTGCCCAGCGGTCAGGTCCACCACGTGCGAATAGCGATCCTGCTGCGTGGAACCTGGGCGCCGATCGGCGAACAGCAAGATTGCAAGCACGAGCGCGTAAGCGATGATGAAACTGCGAATCCTCATTGTTTCCCTGGTCGGAACTTAGTCAGACGCGAGTCCAATGGGTATTGTTGTCCCTGGGGTTGGCAACTTCAATCCCCGTTCGGACATGGCCTACTGACCGGTTGCAAGGACTGTCTTGCATGGATTGCCCCTAACCCTAAGATGATCGGCCTCAACCCCAGGTTTCGACCGAAAACTTTCGTTTCCGTGGCCAAGTTTCGGGCAAGACAGGTCAAGAGTTAGAATACAGTTAATCTTTCCCGTATGTTTTTCAGGGCCATGGCAATCGCCGATTCGATTCCGGACCGGTGATCCCTTGCCTCGGTGGACTGAGATTCAAAAGGAACTGAGACTGTAGCAGAGGACAAATGTTCGGCCGCGAAGAAAAAGTTTCCGCGATTCGCCTGACCGCTGTGCAGTACGTCGTATTGTTCATTTTCTTGCTGCTGGCATACGGGCTCTGGCGGTTGCAGGTGATGGCAAGCGGCCATTACGCGCAACTGGCGGAGCAGAATTACGTTCGCAATGTGCCGATTCTGGCGCCGCGCGGCAAAATCCTGGATCGCGAAGGACGGACGATTGTCGACAACTACCCCTCATTTTCCGCGCTTCTGCTGCGCGATTCCACGCGCGATCTGAAAGCGGATGCCGACGCCATTGCCAAGGGCCTGCACCTGAATCCCGATGAAGTCCGCCAGCGCATCCGGCGCGTCTCCTCGATGCCGCAGTACCAACCGATGTTCCTGAAGGACGACATCACTCCCGACGAACTGGCGTTCATCGCCGCGCACAAGAACGAGTTGCCCGAACTTGAAACCATCATGGCGCACCGGCGTCTTTATCCACGCAACGGCTTCATGGCGCACTTGATCGGCTACGTCGGCGAAGTGACTGAAGACATGCTCAACCAGCCGCAGTTCGAACTCTACAACCCGGGCGACGTGGTGGGCGTAAGCGGAGTCGAGAAGCAATACAACAGCATTCTGATGGGCAGGAACGGATCGCGGCGTGCGATTGTCGATAGCCACGGGAGGGAAGTGGGACGACTCGACGAAACGCCCGCCGAACCCGGCAAACAGCTCAAGCTGACGGTGGATCTCGATCTGCAGATTGCTGCCGAGCAGGCGCTCAACGGGAGGAATGGCGCAATCGTGGCCATGAATCCGCGCACTGGCGAAATTCTGGCGATGGTGAGCCGGCCGACGTTCGATCCCAATGATTTTGCGGTGAAGATTTCGCGGGACGAGTGGAACAAGCTGATCGACGATCCCGACCATCCGCTGCTGAACAAGGCGATTCAGGCGCAACTGGCGCCCGGGTCGGTGTTCAAGATCATTATGGCGACGGCCGGATTGCAGGAAGGCGTAGCCCAGACCATGCACGTGAATTGCGGCGGCGGGGCCAGTTTTTATGGCCGGTATTTTAAGTGCTGGGTGGTTGCCGAACACCGCACGCACGGCGTGGTCGATATCAGCAAGGCTATTTATCAGTCGTGCGACGTTTTCTTTTACACGCTGGCCGAGAAGCTGGGCATCGATCGTATTGCCAAGTACGCCACTGCCTTTGGGCTGGGGCAGAAGACGGGCATTGACCTGCCGCAGGAAGTCAGCGGCGTGATGCCGTCGGAAGAATGGAAAATCCGCAACTTCAAGCAGAAGTGGTACGCGGGCGAAACAATTTCAGTGGGCATCGGTCAGGGCGCGGTGGCGACTACGCCGATTCAATTGGCGCGTGCCCTCGGCGCGATTGCTAGCGGGGGATTGCTGGTGCGTCCGCACGTCATCAATCCTACGGATTTGCCGCCGAATGTGGTTCCGGCGGCGAATACGCCCGAGGAAACGCGGGTGCCCATCGATCCCAATAACTGGGAACTCATCACCGACGCCATGTCGAACGTGGTCGCGCCGATTGGAACTGCGCCCAGCGCGCACCTGCAGGGCATCGATTTCGCCGGCAAAACGGGCAGCGCGCAAACCATCAGCAACGCGCTGAAGGCAAAGCTGGGCGCGGGCGGCAAGAAATTCAAGGACAATGGCTGGTTCGTGGGCGTGGAGCCGAGGAGAGATCCGGAAATTGTCGTGTGTACGTTGCTCGAAGAAGGCGAGCATGGATATCTCGCCGCCCGGACCGCGGCGCAAGTGATCAAGGCCTACGTGGAAAAACAGCGTCGCCAACCCACCAAGATCGCGGGCGCGCACGCCGGCGACGGCAAGGTCGAGATTGGAGCCGTGTGGAGCGACTCCGGTGGCGCGGACGAAGACGACACGAACCATTCCGACACGAACCAGGCCGGCGCGAGCCACAGCGAAGACCATCTCCACGCGGGCCGGTTCCTGATCGACGTTGCGCGCAAGAGAACTTCGCTGGCAGTGGCCGCACCCGGCGTGCACTGAGGCTGATGGCGCGTGCGTTGGAACTCCGTAGAAACTAGTCCGCGACCGCGTGATGGCGGACGAGTAGCGCCGCCAGGACGGCGGCGCTACTCCCCGGAGACGATACGGTCACGGTACTGGTCCGCTCGCGTGATACGTTAATTCTGTAATGAAGACTGTTGCCAAGATGGCTCTAGACGCCGCATCGGCGGGCGGAGTGAGTTACGCGGACGCGCGCGTGGTCGCGATCCGCAACCGGTCGCTGACCACCAAGAATGGAAGAATGGGGCATGCCTCGGAGTCCGAGTCGCTCGGCATCGGGGTGCGCGTGATCGCGGAAGGTGCGTGGGGGTTTGCTGCGTCCGCGGATTTGAGCCGCGCTTCGGTGGAAGCGGCGGCGGCGCGGGCGGTCGAAGTTGCGCGAGCCTCGGCGCGCGTGAAGCGCGAAGATGTTCGACTCGCTCCGGAACCGGCGGCGGTGGCGGAGTGGACGACGCCCTATAAGGTTGATCCGTTCACCACGTCGGTCGAACAGAATCTCGATCTGTTGTTGAAGGTTGACGCGGAGATGCGTGCCGTCGCGGGCGTTACGCTCGCCGAAACCGGCATGAACTTCCAGCGCGAAGAATCATGGTTTCTATCTTCCGAGGGCTCGGATATTCATCAGACGAAATATTCGACCGGCGCTGGCTACACCGCGTATGCGTTTGCCGGTTCCGAGATTCAGAAGCGGTCTTACCCGAATTCGTTCGGCGGGCAATGGCAAAATCGCGGCTACGAGCAGATCGAAGAAATGAAATTGCTGGAGAACGCGCGCCGCGTGGCGGAAGAAGCCGTCGCCTTGCACCACGCCGATCAGTGCCCGGAAGGCTCAACCACGATTATTCTGGACGGCTCGCAGCTGGGCTTGCAGATTCACGAATCCATCGGGCATCCGATTGAGCTCGATCGCGTGCTCGGCATGGAAGCGAATTTTGCGGGTACCTCGTTTCTAACGCTCGAGAAACTGGGCAATCTGCGCTACGGCAGCGAACTGGTCAACGTCGTGGCCGACGCGCGGCAGGAACACGGGCCGGGACTCGGAACCTTCGCTTACGACGACGAAGGCGTGGCGGCGCAGTCGACGCCGATTATTACGAATGGACGCTTTACCGGCTATCTGAGTTCGCGCGAGACCGCCCATACCATTGGCGCTGCGCGCTCCGGCGGAACTCTGCGCGCCGAAGGTTGGAACCGGCTGCCTATGATTCGCATGACCAACGTCAGCATTCTGCCTAGTGAGAAGCCTTTGAGTTTGGAACAGCTCATTTCCGCGACTGACGATGGCATCTACATGGAGACCAACAAGTCCTGGTCGATTGATGACAAGCGCTACAACTTTCAGTTTGGATGCGAAATCGCGTGGGAGATCAAACACGGCAAGCGGGTGCGGATGCTGAAGAACCCTTCGTATTCCGGCATCACGACCGAATTTTGGAACTCGATGGATGCGATCTGCTCACGCGACGAGTGGACGTTGTGGGGAACTCCCAACTGCGGCAAGGGGCAGCCGCAGCAGGTCGTGGGCACGGGACATGGAGCCAGTCCGGCGCGGTTCCGAAATATTCGCGTCGGCTCGGCGTACCAGGGAAGTTAGTTTTCACCGCCGAGGCGCAGAGAACAACAAAGAAATGCTTACCCAAGAACAAGCCGCTGATGTTTTTGACCGCATTCGCCGGTTCTCATCGGCAGACGAGGTCGAGGCCATTTTCACGACTTCCCGTTTCGCACTGACTCGCTTCGCCAACAGTACCATTCATCAGAATGTGGAGGAAGAGAACTCCATCGTTTCGATCCGCACGAATTTTGCTGGACGGACGGCGCGGGCCACGGCCAATCAGTTTGACGACGAGAGTCTGCGGCGGGCAGTTGCTGGATCGGAAAATCTTGCGCGCGTGCAGGAGCCGGATCCGGACTTATTGCCTATGCCTACGGCGGTGGAGGCAGAGGCCGCGGGCAAGGGCGCCCGCGCCACACGTTTGTTTGAGGAAACTGCAGCCATTACGCCCGCTGGTCGCGCCGCGGTCGTGAAGAATGTCGTCGCCATCGCCGGCAAACACAAGCTGACGACAGCGGGCATCTACTCGAACTCAGAATCGCGGGAAGGAATTTTCAACTCGCGCGGCTTGACGGACTGGCATGAACAGACGCTGGCCGAGATTTCCATCACCATGCTGGCCGAGGATTCTTCCGGCTGGCAGAAACTGAAGTCGCCCGATGTGAGGAATCTCGATCCCGCAGGTCTGGCGGAAAGGGCGGCGCAAAAGGCGGTCGATTCCGCCCGTCCGCGAGAGATTGCGCCGGGGAAGTACACGGTAATTCTAGAACCGGCCGCGTTCCTCGACATTGTTGGCTTCATGTTTTGGGATTTCAGCGGCATGGCGATTCTCGACCAACGCTCGTTTCTGAACGACCGCATCGAGACGCAACTGTTTGGTCAGAACATCAATATCTGGGATGACGCCGCACATCCTCTGCAAGCGGGTTCGCTCTTCGACGGTGAGGGTATGCGGCGCCAGCGCGTGCAGTTGGTCGAAAACGGAGTGGTCAAACGTGTGGTGTATGCGCGCGCCACGGCGCAGAAGATGAAAAAATCGGAGTATGCGTCCAAGATCGGCCCCATCGACGCCACGGGACATGGATTCCCCTTGCCGAACGAGGTGGGAGAGATGCCGCTGAATATTGTTTTCGGTGTTTTCGGTGCGCCAGAAAAGGGGCAGAGCGTCGAGCAAATGGTTGCCTCTACTGACCGCGGCGTGCTGGTTACGCGGCTGTGGTACATCCGCGAAGTTGATCCCTACGAGAAGATCGTGACCGGCATGACCCGCGATGGGACATTTCTGGTGGAGAACGGTAAGGTGAAGTGCGGTCTCCGTAATTTCCGGTTCAACGAAAGCCTGATTTCGATGTTGTCGAACGTGGAAGCAATGAGCGTTCCGGTCCGCGCCTGCGGAGAGGAATCGTTCGACATGGTGGTGCCGGCGATGAAGGTGCGGGAGTTTAACTTCACGGAAGCGACAAGGTTCTGAGCTATGTGCTAAGTGCTAAGAACTGACTCCGCGGTGACCGCGCACACAGCAACTCGTCTACGCCCCTAAGTCGCTGTACCACTGGCACTTCGCCGCCCTTGTTCCATGACTTCCGTAACTTTTCATCGTCCCGTGCCGGGGTGTAATCTCGGCCTGAAATGTGCACATGCTCAATCGGAGTGGTGCACGGCACGAACCGGAAGGAAGGTCGTCGCAAACGTGTCTGAAGCCGCCAAGGGAACCGCTGTTGATAGCAGCAAGAGTCGAAGAAGTTATACGGATGTGCAAGGCGCTCCGCGCTTCCCGATAAAACTGCCCGTCGCTTTGAAGTCGGCAGTCAACCAGTCTGGAGTCGCAGGCGCGGCAGTCGCGGCCAAGACGGTCGAGACCGAGAACATTTCCGCCAATGGCGTCCTGTTCCGCATGGATGCCGATGTGCCGGTTGGTTCCGCAGTCGATTTTACCCTCTCTCTTCCCGCTGATGTCGTGGGCGCGGAAGCCGATGTGCAAGTAGATTGTCGCGGGCGAGTAGTGCGCAGTTTTGAGGATGGTGGCCGGCGCGGAGTCGGCGTGGTTATTGATGAATACCGCTTTGAGCGCAAATAAGTTTGCGTAGTTCCGTAGGAAAGAGTTGGCCGCGCCTGGTAGGGCGCGAAAAAGAGGACGGATGGGCAGCACTCCGGTCAGCGTTGAGCCAGGCTTAGGCATTCAGCCTGAGGACGGCAAAGGCACAATCCGCGTAATTGTGGCGGATACCCAAGCCATATTCCGCGCCGGGCTGCGGAAGATCTTCGCCCTCGAGGACGATATACGAGTTGTCGGCCAAGCCGAGAGTCTGGAGCAGACCGTTGCCGCCATTCAGAAGTTTTCGGCTGACATTGTGATTTTCGAAGCTGTCCTGTCGCCGAATCCAGCCGACGCAGTTTCCGATCTTCTACGGCAAAACCCGAGCTGCTGTTTGGTGGTTGTGCTGCAGGAACCGGACCAGGAGATGACGCTCGAAATGTTCAGGCGTGGCGCTCACGCCATCGTCTCGCGCGAAATTGAACCGGAAATGCTGGTGGAATGTCTCCGCAAAGTCGCCCAGGGTGAACCCTGGCTCGACAGCCGCGCCATCGGATGGGTGATGCAGGCTTATCGTACACAAGGGATGCGTCCGGCAGGTTCGCGTGCCAAGGTGTCGCTTACGCCCAAAGAGTCGCTCATCGTCTCCTGCGTTACGCAGGGAATGAAGAACAAAGAGATTGCTCTGAGGGTCGGCACCACCGAGCAGGTGGTCAAGAATTATCTGCGGAAGGTTTATGACAAGCTGGGAGTAGCCGACCGTCTGGAACTCGCGCTCTACTGCCTGAGCCATCGCGTGGTTGACGGCGCGGCTCCAGCCAAGCCCGTCTCGCCAACCAACGGCCATCCGGCGGCATCGGAAACGCCCAACGCAACGGCGGCGGCGTCGGGATCCAACTCCTGATTCTTCTCTTCTAGTACAATTCTCTGTTCAGTTCCCAGCTCTCAGTCAGCACGGTTGAGTGTTCTCGGAGAAACAAGAATCGGGATCTGAGAACTTTTTCCGTCAAATTCTGCGCTGCCAGAGAGCAAGAGAAAGAAGAGAGGCGAACTATGAAGGGCGACCCAAAGATTATCGCAATTCTGAACGAAGTGCTCAAAGCCGAACTCACTGCCATCAACCAGTATTTTCTGCACGCCGAGATGTGCGAAAACTGGGGCTATGAACGGATGGCGAAGCAGATCCGCAAGGAATCCATCGAAGAAATGCACCACGCCGAAATTCTGATGGAACGCATCCTCTACCTCGACGGCGCTCCCAATATGACTGACTATTTCAAGATCAATATCGGGCAAACCGTGAAGCAGCAACTGGAAAACGATCTGCAGCTCGAATACACGGCGGTGAAACGCCTGAACGAAGGTATCAAGTCCAGCGTGGCTGCCGGAGACAATGGTTCGCGCGAACTGATGGAGAAGATCCTGCTCGATGAAGAACACCACATCGACTGGCTGGAAGGCCAACTGCACGCCATTGAAGAAATGACCTACGAGAACTACCTCGCGCAGCAGTTGCACAAGGCCGAGGAAAGCTAGCTGCCGCAAGCTAAGAGCTGGGCGCAGCCTGCCCCATGCTCTCCATTGAGGTCCGGAGTGAGGCATCAGTAATTCGCGGGCAGTTGGCCGCACTGTTAGAATCAAAACAACCATTGTGCAGGGCGCCGGAGAGATGGCCGAGTGGCTGAAGGCGCACGCTTGGAAAGCGTGTTTACTCGAAAGGGTAACGTGGGTTCGAATCCCACTCTCTCCGCCATATTTTCAATGGCTTTGCGCGCCGCCCGGCAGCGGCTCCCCGATCCTACCGAACTGGTGCTGGCCGAACTCTGGGCGGTGCGTTATGCGCTGCTGAATCTCTTCCATGCAGCTGCTCGGGCAGCGTCGGAAGGAAGACATCTGCTGCCCAATTCCATCCTCAAGATCCGCGACCAGGCCGTTCCTCGAAAGCTGCATCGTCGACAAAAAGACGGTCCCCATCCAGTTCAAGCAACTGGAATTCTCCATCCCTTTCTGTCATCCGGGCTATCTTGCGCCCCGGGGATGGCGGCATGGTGGTGTACGACAAAATCGAAATATTCTAACTACCCGCAGTGAAACTCCGGCGCCTGAAGGCGCTTTCATAACACGTCGCTTACCGACACGCCTGAGGGTATGCTCTGTTACAAACCATACTTACATCACGGACTACCAAGACTGCCGGACATTGTCGTGACCTCAAAGAGATCCCGACGCCGATCTCATAAGAGGCTTCTAATAGGCTGGCCCAGGACTACTGGGTTACTTACAACGCCCGCAATCGCAGCAGCAAACGCATTGGTAAGCTTGGAAGAACTTACTGCATCCTACGGCCTTCCGTTTCATATCCTTTCGTGCGACCTATCTGACAGATAACGATTGAAGTCTCACGCAATAAGACCGATGCTAACCATACGGGATTCTCTGGGAAGTTAGTATCAGCCCACCACGTTAACAGCGGTCAGGAGTTCTCACCAACTCTGGAGTACGGAATGATCTCCGCCAACGAAATCGGTTCCCACAATCTCGCCGGCCGCGATCGGGTTAGGCGGTGGGCCGACATTTGTCGCGGTGGCCTTCATACTTCGTCCGAAGCGGGGAATCAGCCGTGCCAGTAACTCTTGACCAGAACGAGAACTTTTGCCTGCTCCATCTGGAGGGTGGGATCGACATTTCTTCCGCGACGGAGCTAAAGACGCTTTTGCTCCAGGGGTTGGCGTCCGGACGAGAGCTGCGCGTGGACCTGGAAAGGGCGACCGACCTCGACGTGACCGCCATGCAGTTGCTTTGGGCCGCCGAGCGCGAAGCCCGAAGATCGGGAATGGGAATGGCCCTGACCGGGCGAGTACCGAAGGAGATCGCATCTGCCGCCGGGGACGCGGGTTTCGAAAGCTTTCCAGTCCTCAGGAATCCAGAGTTGGACGCTGACGTTAGCGGAGAAGTTAGGAAATGAGTTAGTCAGTTAGTCATTAGTAAGTTGGTTTATGGAGCGCAGTTGACGCAGACGATCGACAAATACAAGCAGGCCTTCCAGGAGGAAGCTCGCGAGATCCTTGTGGAACTGGAGGCGTCCCTCCTGGAACTTAACGAGAATCGCGGCGACAAAGAACTTGTGGCCCGAGCTTTCCGCGCCCTGCACACCATCAAGGGCTCCGGGGCGATGTTCGGCTTTGACGAGTTGGCCGCATTCACTCACAAGCTGGAAAACGCCTTCGACGAAGTTCGCAACGGGAGGCTTAGTGTCACCTCCGAACTGGTTGACCTCTCCTTAGCGGCGCTCGATCAGATCAAAGCCATGTTGGAGGAGTCCGCGGGCCGGGGGGCAGCGAACCGCATCATCTCGGCCGAGATTTTGGCGAAGGTGCAGCGGCTGACCGGGAAGCCGGAAAACCGTCCTGCCCAAGCACCACCATCCGCTCCCTTGGTCCGTCCAGAGGTCGAGAGTGGCGCAGCGCGCGACTGGCATGTCCGCTTTAGCCCCGATCGCGATCTCATGCGCAGCGGCGCGAATCCGCTGCTGCTGTTGCGCGAACTGAAACAACTGGGAAGCTTGCGCCTGCAGGCGAGTATGGCGGCGGTTCCGCCGCTCGCCGAACTCGATCCCGAGCGCTGCTACATCGCATGGGACATGGTTCTGACGACGGTGGCCGCGCGCGATGCGATCTCCGATGTTTTCATCTTTGTTGCCGACAGTTGCGAGTTGAGCATCGAGCCCGCGCCTGGGATCAAGCTCGAACCGGCGGTCGAACCCGCCCCAGAGCGGGTTTCGAGCGAGGCGGCGAGCCCGGTTGCAACCGAGTCGAATGCTCCGGGAAAGAAAGACCCTCCCTGGGGACGCCGTGCCTCCGATACGCCAGAGAACGCGTCGAGCATTCGCGTTCCGTCTGCCAAGCTGGATCAGTTCGTCAACCTGGTGGGCGAATTGGTTACGGTGCAAGCGCGCTTGGTGGAAGTCGCCGCTCGCCGCGAGGATCCGGAGGTAGTGGCGGTGGCGGAAGAAGTCGAGCGGCTGACCGCGGCGCTGCGCGAGAACTCGATCAGCATCCGCATGCTGCCGATACGAGGCACCTTCGAACGCTTCCGCCGCCTGGTCCACGACCTGGCGCGGGATTTGCACAAGGAGGTCGAACTCACCCTTGAGGGTGCCGATACGGAACTGGACAAGAGCGTGATCGATCAGTTGAACGATCCGCTGATGCATCTCATCCGCAACAGCATGTATCACGGCATCGAACCGCCCGAGGCCCGCCTCGCCGCCAAAAAACGCTCCGGCGCCACCATCCATCTTTCGGCGCGGCACTCGGGTGCCAGTGTGCTGATCTGTGTTGCCGACGACGGAGGCGGGATCAATGCGGCGGCGGTGCGGGAGCGCGCCATCGAAAAGGGCCTGGTAGCGGCGGACGCCCAACTTACCGAGGCCCAGATCTTCGCTTTCATCCTGGCGCCCGGCTTCTCGACGGCGCGGCAGGTGACAGACGTATCCGGCCGGGGAGTGGGGATGGACGTGGTCCGGCGCAAGGTGGATGACCTGCGCGGGACCATCGAGATCGCCAGCAAGCCGGGCAGCGGAACCAGCGTCACGCTACGCCTGCCCCTGACCCTGGCCATCATTGATGGGCTCCTGGTGCGGGTCGGGCAGGCCTATTTTGTGCTGCCGCTGGCGTCCACGCTGGAATGCATCGAGCTGACGCGGCAGGACATCGAGCAGGCCAACGGCAAGCATGTGGCCAACGTGCGCGGGGAGATCATCCCCTATATCCGGCTACGGGAATACTTCAATCTGCCGATAGAACAGCTGGAGCGGGAACAGATCATGGTGGCCGAGACCGAAGAGGGGCGCTACGGCTTCGTCGTCGATCAGGTGCTCGGAGACCATCAGACGGTCATCAAGAATTTGGGCCGGTTTTACCGGCACGTCGACCTGGTCTCGGGGGCGACCATTCTCGGCAACGGAACGGTGGCGTTGATTCTGGATCCGCAGCGGCTGGTGCGGGACGCGCTCCGGACCAGGGCAGTGGGCAAGCGGCGGCTGGGCAAGCGCGCGGAAGCGCCCGGAAGCGCCCACGCCCAGGTTGCCTCTGCGTCGAACGCCGGCGCGGCCAACGTGCTGGCGGAGAGCGCGGCGGCGGGAGGCAGAGCGAGTCCTTGAAGTCTTCAAGAAGTTTTGCCGGTGCTGCGGAACACTGCCAGCGCTATTTAGCAACGCTCGAACTCACTGTGTCTGGTTACTGGCAAGGTCGGGAAGGGTCCCAGAGCACCGGGCGAACGAATTCAAATCTAAAAGGAGCTGGAAGTTATGCCAACAAAAGTTGTACGCGAGGGACGAAGGTTGCAAAGTGAAAGTGCAGGCAATGGCGGGAACGGACATGGCGGCGCCCAAAAGTCGGGAGACGCTAAGATGCAGCTCGTTTCTCAAGAGATCATGCGGTTGGTGGACGCATCCCGGGATGGCCGCCTCACCGAGCGCGGCCGCCCGGACCAGTTTGACGGGGTCCATCGCGAAATCGTGCAAGGGGTCAACGAAATGCTGGACGCCATTCTGCTGCCGATTGGGGAAGGTAACCGCATTCTTGCCCAGATATCGAGTGGCAAGATCGACGAACTGATTGCCAAGACCTACAAGGGCGACCACGAGAAAATGAAGCAGGCAGTCAACAATGTCGCCATTGTCGTACAGGGCCTGCAGAAGGAAATGACGCGTTTGACCGACGCTTCCAAGGACGGGCAACTGTCCGACCGCGGCAAGCCGGAGCAGTTTCAAGGCGCGTACGCCGAGATTGTGCGCGGCGTCAACACCATGCTGGATGCCATCCTCCTGCCGATTGGCGAAGGCAACCGCATCCTCACTCAAGTGTCGAACGGCAAGATCGACGAACTAATCGCTCAGACCTACAAAGGCGACCACGAGAAGATGAAGCAGGCGATCAACAATGTCGCCGGCGTGGTGCAGAGCCTGCACAAGGAACTGGCTCGCTTGACCGACGCTTCCAAAGAAGGGCAACTCTCGGACCGGGGCAACCCGGAGCAGTTCCAGGGTGCCTACGCCGAGATCGTGCGCGGGGTCAATACCATGCTGGACGCCATCCTGCTGCCGATTGGCGAGGGCAACCGCATCCTCACTCAAGTCTCGAACGGCAAGATCGACGAACTGATTTCTCAAACCTACAAGGGCGATCACGAGAAGATGAAGCAGGCGATCAACAACATCGCCATCGTCCTGCAAGGTCTGCAAAAGGAAATGGCTCGCCTGACCGATGCTTCCAAGGACGGGCAACTGTCCGACCGCGGGAAGCCGGAGCAGTTCCAAGGCGCCTACGCGGAGATCGTGCGCGGCGTGAATATCATGCTGGACGCGATCCTGCTCCCGATTGGCGAAGGCAACCGAATTCTCACACAAGTCTCGAACGGCAAAATCGACGAACTGATTGCCCAGACGTATAAGGGCGACCACGAGAAGATGAAGCAGGCGATCAATAACATCGCCGTCGTCCTGCAGAGTCTGCAGAAGGAAATGGCGCGCTTGACCGAGGCTTCGAAGGACGGGCAACTCTCCGACCGCGGCAAGCCGGAGCAGTTCAATGGCGCGTACGCCGAGATTGTGCGCGGCGTGAACATCATGCTGGATGCGATTCTGCTGCCGATTGGGGAAGGCAACCGGATTCTGGCCCAAGTTTCGAACGGAAAAATCGACGAACTGATTGCCCAGACCTACAAGGGCGACCACGAGAAGATGAAACAGGCGATCAACAACATCGCCGTCGTCCTGCAGGGGTTGCAGAAGGAATTGGCGCGGCTGACCGACGCTTCGAACGCCGGGCAGTTGTCCGAGCGCGGGAAGCACGATCAGTTCCGCGGCGCTTACAGCGAGATTGTGCGCGGCGTGAACTCCGTCCTCGACGCCGTGATTACTCCACTCAACTTCACCGCGGGGTACATCGACCGCATCAGCAAGGGCGACATCCCGCCGCAGATCACCGACACCTACCACGGCGACTTCAACCTGATCAAGGACAACCTGAACATGCTGATCGTGGCCATGAACGACATTACCGCGGCGGCGGAGGAAATCGCGAATGGCAACCTAACCGTAGCCCTGCGGGAACGCTCCCCGCAGGACAAACTCATGCAGGCGCTGAGCGCCATGGTGGCCGGCATCACGCGGGTGGTCTCGGACATCCGGGGGATTGCTGGCGAGGTCGCGTCAGCCAGCCAGGCCATCAGCACCACATCGATTGAAGTCTCGAAGGGCGCCAGTTCGCAGGCGGCGTCGGCCGAGGAAGCTTCGTCGTCGATGGAGGAGATGGTTTCGAACATCAAGCAGAATGCCGACAGCGCGCAGCAAACCGACAAGATCGCCAACAAGTCGGCGGCCGACGCGCAGGAAAGCGGCAAATCGGTGGTGGAAGCGGTCGCAGCCATGAAAGAAATTGCCAGCCGGGTCTCGATCATCGAGGAAATCGCGCGCCAGACCAACCTGCTGGCCTTGAACGCGGCCATCGAAGCGGCGCGCGCCGGGGAACATGGCAAAGGGTTTGCCGTGGTCGCCGCCGAAGTCCGCAAACTCGCCGAGCGCAGCCAGAAGGCGGCCGGCGAGATCAACCAACTCTCGGGCACAACCGTAAAGGTCTCGGAACGAGCGGGGGAAATGCTTCAGAAACTGGTGCCCGATATCCAGCGGACGGCGGAACTCGTACAAGAAATCGCGGCCGCCAGCAAAGAACAGGATACGGGAGCGGAACAGATCAACAAGGCGCTGGTGCAGTTGGAGAAAGTCATTCAGCAGAACGCTTCGGCATCGGAAGAGATGGCTTCGACGACCGAGGAACTGACCAGCCAGTCCGAACAACTGGTGAGCGCGCTGGGCTTTTTCCGCACCGGAGAGGACGGCCATGTTGCGTCCGTGCGCAGCGTGGCGGCCAGACCGGCCCGGCACGTCGAGGCCGCTTCCTCCAAGACTGCCAAGCCGGCCGGCCATGCTGCCCCACCGAAAGCGATGGCGGCCAGAGCCGGGGCTGGAGTCAATCTCAAACTCAAAGATAAAGACAAGGAGAAGGCCGATGATCTCGACAAGGAATTCGAGCGTTACTAACCGGCACATTTTCCAGCGCGCGCCGCGGGCGGCGCACGGGTGCCCGCATCAAGCGAAAGGAGTTGGACTATGAGCGTTAGCGAAATCACTGAGACGCGGCAGTATCTCACCTTCAAACTAGGCAACGAAATTTTCGCGACCGACGTTGCGAAAGTGCGGGAGGTGCTGGATTTCACGACCATCACCGAAATTCCCAGGACTCCCGACTTCATGAGCGGCGTCATCAACCTGCGGGGCAGCGTCGTCCCGGTGGTCGATCTGCGGCTGTGTCTGGAGATGTCGAAAATCGAGAAGACCAGGAACACTTGCATCGTCGTCGTGGAGGTGGTGCTGGACAACGAATCCACCGTGATTGGGGTACTGGCCGATTCGGTGGAGGAAGTGATCGACCTGGAGCCCGAGCATATTCAGCCGCCCCCGCGCATCGGAACCCACATCCGAACCGATTTCATCAAGGGCATGGGGAAACGCGACGCCCAGTTCGTCATGATCCTGGACATCGACCGCGTCTTCTCGGCCGAGGAACTGGCTGCCGTGCGCCAGCCGGAAAAGGGCAAAGCGATGGCGGAGGCGGCAAGTTGACGGCGGAGGGGCGGGGCGCGAGGCGCGTCCCGCTCATCAATGTTTCCTGCCGGTATGTTTCATACAGGTTATGAGCGCTCGCGACGAAAGCATCTCCAACGCGGATTTTGCCCGGCTGCGCCGCTTGATCTACGAGCAGTCGGGCATCAGCTTGAATGCGGACAAGAAGACGATGCTCGAGCTGCGGATCAAGCGGCGCTTGCGCAGCCTGCATCTCGAGTCCTTCGGCGAGTACTGCGACTATCTGTTTGGCCCCCAGGGGCTGAAAGAAGAGATTGTTCATCTGCTGGACGCGGTCTCGACCAACAAGACTGACTTTTTCCGGGAGCCGGAGCATTTTGAGTTTCTGGCGCAAAAGGCGATTCCTGAACTCATGACGCGCAACCAGAGCGGACGGCCCTTGTTGATCTGGAGCGCCGGATGTTCCACCGGCGAGGAGCCGTACACGCTGGCGATCGTGCTCAGCGAGTGTATCCCGGCCAACGCGGGCTTGCGCTTCCGCGTGCTCGCCACCGATCTATCGACCACCGTACTGACGAAGGCGAGCCGCGGCGTTTTCAGCCGCGAAGTGGTGCGTCCGGTGTCCGCCGACCTGCAGCGCAAGTACTTCCTGCGCAGCCGCGATCGCGCTTCCAATTTGGTGCGCGTGGTTCCGGAATTGCGGAACCTGGTGGAGTTCCGGCGTCTGAACTTCATGGATGGAGACTTCGGCCTTCCCCAAAAGGCGGACGTGATCTTCTGCCGCAATGTGCTCATTTACTTCGATCGGGCCACCCAGGAAAAGATCATGCAAAAGCTCGCCGATCAATTGGTGCCTGCGGGGTACGCCTTCGTCGGGCACTCCGAGACCCTGCACGACATGGATCTTCCCCTGGTGCCGGTGGCGCCGGCGCTC
Source organism: Terriglobales bacterium (assembly GCA_049592035.1). Classification (GTDB taxonomy): domain Bacteria; phylum Acidobacteriota; class Terriglobia; order Terriglobales; family Acidobacteriaceae; genus Acidiflorens. Next base: position 34,267 of record JBAWFQ010000177.1, on the reverse strand, counting down.
TACAGGAAAGCCAATGGCCGAAATTGACAGCGAGCTGGCGGAGGTTTATCTGCATCCCGGAGAGTCGTACTTCGCCCGCCAGCCGGCGCTGATCCGGACGATTCTCGGCTCCTGCGTGGGCGCCACCTTCTGGAGCGCGCGCCTCGGCGTCGGCGCCCTCACCCATTCCCAGTTGCCCCGGTGCCCGGCGAACGCCGCTCGGTTGAGTGTGGCCGAGGGCCGCCGTTACGTCGATTTCGCCATTCGCGATGTCGCCCGCCAGTTTGACGCACTCGGCGTCCCGCGCTCGGAAGTGCAGGTCAAACTGTTTGGCGGCGCCGATGTATTGCTGGTGGGGGACGAGGCGACCTCGAAACCGACCGTAGGAAAAATGAATTGTGAAGCGGCCATGGAGGTTTTGCGGGAAGAAGGTTTTCAGGTGGTCGCGTCGAGCCTGGGAGGTACGGCGGGGCTGAACATACGGCTCGACACCAGGAACGGAGAAGTGCGGCTGCGCCGGCTCGGCTAAGTGCCGATTGTAGGGCGACGGACAGTCTCGCCCGTCCGGCGGAATGCCCGCAAGAGCCGGGGGACGTCAGGCGCTCCACCAGCAAGTCGGTGACGATGGACAAGGAACGAGCGGGACAGAGCTTATGAGCAAATCGAAAATACGGGTTCTGATCGTGGACGACTCGGCCGTCGTGCGCCAGACCCTGAGCGATGTGCTCTCGTCCGACCCGGAAATTGAGATTATGGGGACCGCCGGCGATCCCTTCGTGGCGGCGGAGCGGATCAGTGAAGAGGTACCGGATGTCATCACCCTGGACATCGAGATGCCGCGCATGGACGGGCTGACGTTCCTGCAGAAGATCATGGCCCAGCACCCGATCCCGGTGGTGATCTGTTCGAGCCTGGCTGAGGAAGGCACGCAAAGCGCGCTCCGGGCGTTGGAGTATGGAGCGGTCGATATCATCACCAAGCCTCGCATGGGCAGTAAGCAGTTTCTGGAGGAGTCGCGGACTACCATCTGCCAGGTCGTCAAGGCGGCGGCGGCGGCGCGGGTGCGGCCGATTCAGCCTCGCCGCGTGGCCGAGCCCAAGCTGACGGCGGACGCTATTCTCTCCCCGGCGACTCACGCCATGGCCGAGACCACGGAGAAGGTGGTCGCGATCGGCGCCTCGACCGGAGGAACGGAAGCGCTGAAGACCGTGCTGGAGACGCTTCCCGCCGATTGCCCTGGCATCGTCATCGTGCAACATATGCCGGAGCTGTTTACCAGAGCCTTCGCCGACCGCCTGGACACACTGTGCAACATCACCGTCAAGGAAGCTGCGTCGAACGACACCGTGATCCGCGGACGCGCTCTGATTGCGCCCGGCAATCATCATCTGTTGCTGAAGCGGAGCGGCGCCCGCTATTACGTCGAGATCAAGGACGGGCCGCTGGTTTGCCGTCACCGTCCGTCGGTGGACGTGCTGTTCCGTTCGGCAGCGCGCTACGCCGGACAAAACGCCGTCGGCGTCATTCTCACCGGAATGGGAGACGACGGCGCCCGCGGCATGCTGGAGATGAAACAGGCGGGAGCGACGACCATCGCCCAGGATGAGGCTACATGCGTGGTCTTTGGAATGCCGAACGAGGCCATCAAGCGGGACGCGGTCGATCAAGTTTTGCCCTTGGAGGGTGTAGCCGGGGCGATCCTCGTCCACGCGCGCTGAGGCCGCTGGCCGGGGAAGGAGTGGAACAAATCGCGATGAGCGCCGGAGCCAAAGCGGAAGTTGTCTTCACTCTGGAGCAAGCCACGGGTGAACTGCAAGCCCTCGCTCTCATCACCGAGACTGAGATCAGATCGGTGGCGCGGGTGTTTGAGAGCCTGGCCGGCCATACCGACGCGATCCTGACACTGGCGGCAGCCATTGTCAAGAGCGTCGACAATGAGAGTGTCAGTTCCGTTCTGCCCAAAGTACAAACCCTGGGCGCCGCCGCGAAACGCTTCATTGGAGACCGGTTGCAAGCGACCGGCGGGATACTGGAGACAGTAGCCGCGGAAGTGAAACTGCTGCATCAACTCTCTCTGGTGGCCCACGGTCAGGAGACGATCGCTTTTCAGATCAAAGTGCTGAGCATGCTTACGAATATTGAGGTGGCTCACCTGGGCGCGGCGGGTGCCGGCTTCCATTACCTGGCCAACGAGTTGGCCGAGTTCTCCAAGTCGATGACCCGGGATACGCAGGAACTCTCCAGCCGCACTGAGGGCCGCAAGAAGGCCATCGAGGAGACTCGGTCGGTGCTTTCGGCTGAGCTTCCACGGCAGCGGCTGGAATTGGCTCGCATCGAAGTCGACTTGGGGAAAGCTTTGGCGGTGGTCGACTCCGGCCTGACCCAACTCTCCCGGACGCCCGCGCAATTCAAGACGTGTGTGGAGGACATTGCGCGTCAGGTGGCGGGAGTCGTAGCCGCCATCCAGGCGCACGACATCACGCGCCAGCAAATCGAACATGTGGAGGGCGCGTTTGCGCTCATTGAAGTGCGCATGCACGGCGCCGCAAACGCGGAGCCTGGAGCCGCGCGGGAACGGACTCAAGCCTACGTCGGCCTTGCCATCCAAATCTATCAGCTTAGAGCAATCAAAGAAACCGTGGCGAACTGGGCATTGCAAATCAGGACATGCCTGAGCGGCATCATGCGCGTAAGCACCTCCGAGGTGGTCGGAATCGGCCCCGTCGTGTTGGAGCAGGAGCGGGAGGTTTCATCGCAACTCGCCCAAATCGGGCTGCTCGAACGCGAGAGTCAGGCTTACAGCGGGAGAATCCAGAACAATCTTGGCGGACTCTCTAACCTGATGCAATTGGTGAGTGAACATCTGCAGAGGTCGAAGTCCGTCCGCGATCGGCTACAGATGCTGACTCTCAACTCCATTGTTGAGGCCAGCCGCTTAGGCGCGCGGGCCGCTACGATCTCGGCGATCGCGGCGTGTATCAAGGACGTTTCAGCGCAGTGGAACCAGATTACCGAGCAATCCGGGCAAGCCATGCAGGGGATCTTGAACCTAGTGAAGCAGACGAACGAAGTGATGAAAGCTTTTTCCGAAAGCAGCAACCAGACGTTAAGTGCGGCGCAGGTCCAAACGCGGGGCTGCCTTGACGATCTGCGAGCCGCTGCGTCATCCGCGGCGGGGCAGGCCCAGGGAATGAAAGAGGTCACCGAGAAGATGCAGGCGAAGATCGCGGAAGTCGGCAACACCGGCGATCTTATCGACGCTGGCTGCGGCCGTATCGACTCGGTGCTCGGCGGAATCGAAGCGATCAGGCGCCAGTTGGAAATCGATCACCCGGAGGTAACGAAACACTACGACCGGGCGGAAGTGGAACAGTTATTCGCGGTGTCGTACACGACAGAGATGGAGCGCGACGTTCTGCGCGCGGCGTTGGCGGGGAAACCTCTGCCCGTGGCGCAACAAACTTTCGCGGGAAACAGCGTGGAACTGTTTTGAGTTGACGTTTTGAGTTTGCACTTTTGTGAGTTTGGACCCGGTCGAAGAGTGAACCGAGTGGCGAAACCAGGTAGCACGAGCCAGGCAGCACGAGGACGAAGCGATGAAACGAATCTTAACCGTGGATGACTCCGCCAGCATTCGGCAGATGGTGGGCTTTACGTTGCGCAATGCGGGCTACGAGGTGGTCGAGGCGGTCGACGGCAAAGACGGCCTCGGCAAAGCCAGCGGCGAAAAGTTCGACCTGATCGTCACCGATCTGAACATGCCCAATATGGATGGCACGCAGATGATCGCCGCCGTCCGCAAGCTGCCCGCATGTGCCTTCGTTCCCATTCTCATGCTCACCACCGAATCGCAGGCCGAGAAGAAGGATGCGGCGCGCAAGGCGGGCGCAACCGGCTGGATCGTGAAGCCGTTCAATGCCGAGCAATTGATTGCCGTAGTCCAGAAACTGGTCAAGTAGGGATTAATGGCCGACACCAAACAACTCGCGGCTCCAAATCGCCACGCACAGGCAGGCCGGCCCAACGTGGGCGGCGCGCCCCAGTTGGCTGAGGTGAAGGTCACGGAGATTGGCCAGAATTTTCCCCCTGCCAGCCTCGCCCTGATTGCGGCCGCGATTGGACAGATCGGCGAAGCTGTCGTTATCACCGACACCGCGGCCAACATTCAGTACGTCAACCCCGCTTTCACGACGATGACCGGGTACACCGCCGAGGAAGTTGTCGGGGAGAACACGAGGTTGCTGAAGTCCGATCGTCAGGACTCTGCCTTCTACGGGGAACTTTGGAAGACAATCCTTGCGGGCGAGGTCTGGCGCGGCGAACTGCTCAATCGGCGCAAAGACGGAACTCTCTACAACGAGGAGATGTCGATCACCGCGGTTCGCGACGCCAGCGGCGCCATCGCCAATTTCATTGCCATCAAGCAGGACGTGACCGACCACCGCGTCACCAAAGCCGCCTTGCAGAGCAGCGAGAAAAGTCTGGAAGAAGTGCAGCACATCGCCACTTTGGGAAGCTGGGAGTTGGATGGACGGGCGACCGAGTTTCACGGGTCCGCTGGTTTTTTCCGCATTTTCGATTGGACCGCCGGCGATGCCACCCCATGTGCCTCTGCCCTGCCCTTCGACAAGGTGATGGACGCGATTGCCGCCGCGGATCGCGAACGCATCGACAAGACCCTGAAAGATACCCTTCAAACCCATGAACCTTTCGATGTTGAACATGCAGTTGTACGCCGCGATGGCACCGTGCGTGTGGTCCGCAGCCGCGGTCAGGTCGTCGCCAGCGGTCTCCGCAGCAAATCCGTTCGCCTAGTTGGCACAAGTCACGACATCACAGACTTTCGTCTGGCGCATCAAAAGCTTCAACAAAGCGAAGAGAAATTTCGCTCGCTGGTGGCCAACATTCCCGACTATACGTGGAGTTCCTCGATAGACGGGCGCGTCGAGTACATCAGTCCCAATATCGAACCGATCTTCGGTTTTACCTCCGAGGAGATATGCGCAAGGAGCGCCGAGCTTTGGTTCGGTCGAATTCACCCCGACGATTTCAAACGCATCGCGGAAGCCTTTCAAAGGCTCTTCGCGGAAGACCAACGTTTCGATGTGGAATATCGGGTACAACGCAAGGATGGAGAGTGGATCTGGGTCCACGACCGGGCCTATCGAACTTACGAGAAGAACGGTGTGCGCTATGCGGATGGAGTCTCTTCCGACATCACCGAACGCAAGCGGGCGGAGGAGGAAATGCGAAAGGCCAAGGAGGCCGCCGAAGCCGCCAATCTGGCCAAGAGCCAGTTTCTGGCCAATATGAGCCACGAAATCCGCACCCCGATGAATGGCGTCATCGGAGTTGCCGGTTTGCTTCTGGACACCGAACTTACTCCCGAGCAACGGCAGTACGCCGGAATCGTGCGCACGAGCGGCGAGGCGTTGCTGAAGGTGATCAACGACATTCTGGATTTTTCGAAGATCGAGGCTCGCAAGTTGATGCTGGAGACAGCCGATTTCGATCTGCGCACGGTGCTCGAAGACGCTGTTGCCGTGCTGGCGATTAAAGCATCCGAAAAGGGGCTTGCCCTGACCTTCCAACTGGAACCGGGAACGCCCGCGCTGCTGCAGGGCGATCCGGGCAGGCTCCGCCAGGTTCTGGTGAACTTGCTGGGAAACGCGGTGAAGTTCACAACGCGCGGCAAGGTCGCCGTTGAGGTGCAACTCGAGAACGCACGAGGCGAGGAGGAAGAGGAATGCACCATGACCCTGCGTTTCACAATAAGCGACACGGGCATCGGTTTCCCGCAGGACCGAGCCTCCGCCCTCTTCGAGCCGTTCGTTCAAGCGGATGGATCCAGCACTCGTCGCTACGGCGGCACCGGACTCGGTCTGACGATTTCCAAGCAACTGGTAGAAATGATGGGGGGCCGAATCGGCGTCGACAGCATAGAAGGCAAAGGTTCGACGTTTTGGTTTACGGCGGCATTTAAAACGCAACCCGAAAAGCGATCGCCATCCACTGCACTCACCAGCGCAAAAGGAAGCCTGGTCGCGGCTCCCTCCAAGCGGGACGTCCAGTCCCTGGCTGCGGTGCGAACAAGCCGTCAGGCGCGAATCCTTTTGGCCGAAGACAACGTGACTAACCAGGTGGTGGCCGGGGCAATGTTGAAGAAACTCGGTTATCGCACCCACCTGGTCGCAAACGGTGTGGAAGTCCTGCAGGCACTCAGCGAAGCCGACTACGACCTGATCCTGATGGATTGCGAGATGCCTGAGATCGACGGCTACGAGGCGACACGCCATATCCGGGACGGCCGGGCCGGGACGCACAATCCCCAAATTCCGATCGTCGCCATTACCGCCAATGCCATGACCGGAGACCGGGAAAAGTGCTTATTGGCGGGAATGAGCGACTACCTTGCCAAACCGATTGAGTGGCGGCAATTGGCCGATATCCTCGAAAAATGGCTTAACCCGCAGGCCAGCGAACTGAGCCCTCCAACCGCGGATACACCGGCAAAAATCGACGCCGTTTTCAACCATGAAGATCTGCTGGCTCGTCTTATGGGCGACAAAGAACTTGCCCACAAGGTCATTGCCGGGTTCTTGGAAGATGCTCCGCGGCAGTTGCTTGCTCTTCGCAAAATGCTCGAGAAGGGCGACGCCGACGGCATGCGGCGGCAGGCGCATACGCTCAAGGGCGCGGCGGCCACCGTGTCCGCCGAGGCCCTGCGAACGCTCTGCGCCGAAGTGCAGGAGGCCGCGGCCGCGAGCGACCTGAACCGAGTCTTGACCGCGCTGCCCCGGCTGGACGGACAATTCGAATTGCTCAAGGCCACTCTGAAGCAATCAGGGTGGGTGTAGTCCAGCTTCAGGAGGGATCGTCATTATGCGCACACTTATCGTCGAAGATGACTTCACCAGCCGGCTTCTGCTGCAGTCGTTTCTCTCGAAATATGGCGAATGCCACATCGCGGTTAACGGCAAAGAAGCGCTGGCGGCATTTCGCGCCGGTCATGAGAGCGGCCAACATTACAACCTGATCTGCATGGACATCATGATGCCGGAAATGGATGGCCAGACTGCCATCAAAGAAATTCGCGCGCTCGAAGAAGCCGGAGGCACGCTCTCCACGAACGGGGTGAAGATCATCATGACCACGGCGCTGGACGATGTGAAGAACGTGGTGCAGTCATTCAAGTCGTTATGCGATGCCTACCTGCTCAAACCGATCGACACTGGGAAGTTGCTCGGCCACATGAAGGACCTGCACTTGGTCTATCCCTCCAACTTCACAGCCAAGCCCCCGGGGGCGGAGTTGGACTTATCCGCCGACAGCGGCACGCCGGCCAAGCGCTTGAAGCGATAGTCGCTCGGATTGCCATTGCGGTCGTCGCAGCAGAAATCGGCAGAATGGCGAGTACCTGGCTAACTGCCCGAGTTAACCATCATAAGTGCGAACAACGCCGGCAGATAGATAATCGTTGCCCGCAGCAAACGCCGAGCTGAAGGCTTCGATGCCGCCGCTGTTGCCGGCAGTTGCGGAGACGCCATTCCCACGGACACGCGGAACAGCGCAGAACCCATCAGAATGGCGCCCACCAGATATATACGACCCGCCATTCCCATGGCCACCGGCAAAATGCTCACTGGAATCAAAGCGCCTGAGTAGGCGAGAATACGCCACACTGTGGACTTACCGTCGGAGTCCACCACCGGCAGCATGCGGATGTCGCCTTGGGCATAGTCCTCGCGATAGAGCCATGCGATCGACAGGAAATGCGGGAACTGCCACACGAACATAATGGCAAATAGAATCAGTGTCTCAGTTTCCACCCTTCCGCGCGCCGCAGTCCAACCCAGCACCACCGGCATAGCTCCCGGAAACGCGCCCACAAATGTGCAAGCCGGAGATACTTTCTTCAAAGGAGTGTAGGCCGCCAGATACACCAAGGCCGTCAGGAACACTAATAACCCAGTTAGTAAGTTGGCATAGATTGCAAGATAAGCCGAACCACCGAGAGTTAGCGTCAATCCTACTATGGCCGCGTGGGCCCTAGTCATGCGTCCCGAAGGCAGGGGGCGTAGCGCGGTCCGTCGCATCCGCGCGTCTACATTGGCTTCCAGTACTTCATTCAGCGCCGCCGTACCGCTCGAAACCAGAGCCACACCCAACAGCGCGTGGAATAAGCCCAGCGACCACCACGGCTCGCCCGAGCGGTGCGCGCCAAAAAAGTAGCCACACCACGCCGTCAGTACGATCAGAGTCGTAATGCGCGCCTTCGTCAGTTCGGCGTAATCGCGCAACCGAGACACAAATATCTGCAACATGGACCCCACACGCCTCCGTTTACCCTTCCGCGCGCTCAAGCGGAAGTCCCCAATTCGTTCCCCACCAAACCTTCCCACGAAACATTTCGAACCGCGAAGGTCAGAAGACAGCATTGGTATCGCGACCTTGGTTCGATGTCAAGCCAAAAACCTGAAACCGCCCGCATTTTGCTCTGCTTCCATCCTACGCAACCTTGTAAACAGCGACAACAGTTAGGGGTTGGCGGCAGATCGAGAAACACTGCTGGAAACACTGAAGGTCTCAGGTGGATCAAAATAACAGCGATGCCAGAGGGCAGCATCGGTCAACTTGCCGGCCTTCCATTGCTCGACCGTGGGCAGGGTTATCGCGATCATGCCGCCATCGACGGAATCGAAAATCAGCACGACCCCGGCGAGTTCTTTCGAATTTGACGCCAGTTCCCCGTAGCTTTTGTCGAGAACCGATTTTGCGAATTCGAGCTTAGCGGGCGCACCAGCATTCTTTTCGTCCTCCCGGATTTTTTGCACCGAGATGATTTTCACACTTATCCCCCGCAGTGCTTCCCAATCCCCCGGGAATGTACCGGTTTCCTCGCGGGTGATTTGAAACAAATCGGCGGCAACGGGTGCGGCTTTCTCGCTGGCCAGCGGAACGTCCGACAGGCCCTCGGGCATCTCCAGGCTGGTTCGCCAAATCCACCCCCGGGACAGGCCCGAGATTCGCACGTGTACCCAATCGGTGTTGAAATCCAACATCTCAAACTCATCGTGTTCGGTCGCAAGAAACAAAGGCTTGGCATTCAAACTGGGAGTGGCGACGACCGGCGTTCCGGTTTTTTTCACCGCGACCAGATTTCTCGGATGCGCCTGGTTCTTGAGCACCTCCTCCAAACTCGCGGCTACTGCTCGCAACTCGGCGTCGGTTTGATCGGCAGCTTTGTTTTTTGAATTCTTCCCATCCGGCGGTTGTTGATTCGGCAAGCCCGGTTGCAATGAGGACGACGACGAGGACGAGAAGGTATGGCCGGCTTCGGGCGACTGCGGCATGGGCGCAGAAATTTCAGCTTCGGTGGAAGTTGCTTTTTGCGCGGCTGGTGGTTGCTTGGTCGACGTTACGGATGAAGCGTTGGCGGAAACAAGTGCGGTGGTGTTTTGAGGATACGTCGCGCCATTTGTCGTACTACCGCTGCTTCCCAATAAATCGGAGAGCTGGTCTAGGAGATCGGATTCGAGCCGGCCATTCGAAGTCAGCAACTGGTATCCCGAACGGGAGGCGATTGAGTCTTTGTACCAAGCCGTCAGCTTGGTGTTCACCCGCACCACGGTTCCGCCGGATGGAGTCGAAGACACCTGCGCGGAAGCTTCGTAATAAGCCCGCTGGTAGTGGCTTAGCGGATGATCGGCCGGCGCGGCGAATCCTTCCAGCACGGGCAGCCGGCCTCGCATGGAGGCTTGCAATTCCTTCAGCGCTTTTTCCACGGCGCTCTTCGACTGGGGATACGTGCGCTCGTACGGTCCCGCTTGAGAAGTTGCTTGCGGACTTGTTTGTGCCCGGGCGCTCGCCACCGCGGCCACCGGAAGCACGAAGAGGAGAAACGCAGACAGCGCGGTGCGAACCAATTGGCGGGCGCATGGCAAATTGAGCGCCCAAGTACCGGCTGGCAAATTCCACCCGGTCATGGAACCTGCTCCAACTGGTCGCGTTGCATCCATCCGTGCTGACCTTCGTGGGTTTCGACTCCGTACCAGTAAGGGGTTGCAATCTGAATCAAAACTTCGACGCCAGGGTCGAGAGATTGCAGCGTGCTAGCGGTGTGGAACGGAGCCGACTTGAGCGGAGCTCCAGGCTTCTTGACGATCCGCTCCACTTCACGGCGCAACTCGGCGACGTGTTGCTCGAGCGACTGAGCGTCCTGTTCGGCGGAGTCGGCAGGGTCATGCGGGCTCTGGCCATGTGTACTTTCTGTATACGTCTCGGGTGGTGGAGTACTTAACACCACCGTGTCACTGCCCAGCCCGAAGTTTTCCTTCGCCAAGCGGTCTTGTTTGGCTCGTATAGCTTCGGCGTTTTCCTTTTTCATCAGCTCGACCGCTTCCAGGCGTTCGTGGATGTCCGCGTACTCGCTGCTTTCCACCGAGCCGTTGGAGAGATGGACGGTGTGCCGTATATCCTCGACAAAAACCGCGTCGATGCGGAGCACGGTATTTTCGAAGCCCTGCACCTGCACCACGTAACGCACGGCCAGCGTTCCAAGATCGCCGCTGTTTTTGAAATTTCGCGGATCGAGCGCATGCGTTTTCACTTTGTAGAAAACCTTGCCGCCCTCCGTCCATTCCGAAAAAACCCGCGTGGACGCGGCCTCGACCGCTCCCTTAACGTACTCGTCTTTGTCGTATTCTTTGGTGCCGCGGATGATTGTGTTCTGCGCAACGTCCTCCACCACCTGCGCTACTTCGGGCTCTGGCAGCGGAATGTTGACGATCAGGCCTTCGCCATACGTAAGAGCATTTTTTTCGCGGCCCAGCGAGGGGACTGCCGCCGCCGTGAGCAGAAGAAACACTTCGATCAGCGCGAGATAAATCGTGGACCCATGAAACACACCCCAACAATTCAGCCCCTTACCACGAAAACTCTGATCCCACATCAAGACGGGCTCCGGCACTCCTGTGGCAAGAGTCTCTTACGCTGGGCTGATCGTTGTCAACTGAGGCAATGGCCGAGTTGGTACTGTACCGCACACAGGGATTGCATTTTAAAAAATGTAATTTTTTTTTCACAACCCCCTTGCGCTTCGTTTTTTAGAGTAGTAGTATCTCGCGACTGTGGGGTGGTTGGGCCACCTAACCGCAAATGTTTTGAGTTATGGCGCGGAAGCTACTAGCTGTTTTTGCTTTAGTCGCTGCCGCTGGCGTGCTCTTGTTCGCGCAATGTGGGGAATTCCGGTCCTGTAAAAAACTTGTCACCTTCGTCTGAGGAGTGCAGCATGCGTATGTGGACGCAGTCTCATCTCTGTCAGAAGCCGCGGCGTGTAACTTCCATTCTCGCCGCTGCTTTCGCGTTAGTTTTTCTGCTCCTGGGTGCCAGCCAGACGGCAAGCGCGTTGCCCGCGTTTGCCAGGAAGTATGGGCTGCGCTGCTCGGCCTGCCATGAGTCGTGGCCTGCCCTAAACAACTTCGGGCTGAAGTTCCGGGACAATGGCTACCAGTTGATGAACGACCGGGATTCGCCCATCTGGCAGAATCCCGGCTACTGGCCAGTGACTTTCCGTATCACCCCGATTTGGCATCGTCTGAGCAGCCTTAACCAGGTGGACACCTACACCGCGGGAGTTGCCGCTCCCACCGGTACGACGGCCGCACGCATCACGTCGTCCGGCTTCGATCTGAGCGGGTTAGACTTCCACACCGGTGGAACTCTGGAGAAGAACATCTCCTTCTATGTGCTTCCGTCGTCGGACCCAACCGGAGCGTTTCATTTTGAGAGCGTCAATGCCCGCATTGATAACATCGCGGGCTCTCCCTGGCTTAACGTCCGGTTCGGTCGATTCGAGCTCAACAACCTGCTTTCGGAAAAGCGCACCCTGTGGCTGACCGGGAACGGCGGTATTTATCAGACCTATCACTTCATTCCGGTAGGCGATGGCAACATCTTCGGACAGATGGGTGACAACCAGCTCGGTATGGAGTACCTCGGACACTCGGTTGACGATAAGACACGCGTTTCCGCCTCCCTGCTCAGTTCAAGCGACGGCAACGTGAACCTGAGCACGGGAGCCAACTCCTATAGCGGGTTCTTCACCTTCGACCAAGGGGTCGATTTCGGCAAGCTGGGGGTGAGCCGTTTCGGAGCCTATGCCTTTGTAGGAGAAGCGGCGACGTATTACCGGACGAGCACCGGCCCAACTGGAGCCGTCCCCATCCCCGGTTCGGGCATCGGCAACAAGAGCTTCAGTCGGGAGGGCTTCTACGCGCAAGTCTACCTCGGCCCCCACTTCGACCTCAATGTCGTGACCCAGCACGGCGAGGATAACGCATGGTTCGGGCAGGGCTATGGCAACGCAATCGCCTCCGATGGCAACGGTGGTGCAACCGCCACCTGCTCAAGTCCTGCGAACGGGCCCAATTGTCCTTTGAACAACACGCCGGGAACAACTCTTGCGCCCGGTTCGCGGTCTCCGATCTGGAATGGCTACACCTTCGAAGCTCGCTACGTTTATAGTCCGCAGCTGATCTTCAAGGCGGTCTATGAGGCGGAGCGAATGCAACAACAAGCCACTCCTGGGACCCTGGCCAGCTTGGGAAACATCAACAACTATTCCATCGGCTACCGCTACAACCCCTTCATGACCAGCCGCGCCGGCTTCGCCTATTTCGGCGAATTCAATCTGTTCCACCAGACCGGTACGGGGCCGGTTAACACGGCTGGCAACGCCACCAACACCAACACCAGCGAGCTGCTGTTCGGAATGGACTTCGACTTCTAAAGGGAGGGATGACTATGTATAAGAACTTACTCAAGCGGTCGTGGTTATTGAGCGTGGTTGTCGCTCTCTGTTTCTCCGCCGCCTCGTACGCGCAACTTACTACGTATCAGCAGCAAGACTGGTTGAATTCACCGGCGGCTTCCAGCCACGTCGGCAACATAACCGGGAACGCCAAGGCAGCCGCCTTGCCCTATCGCCGCTACTGTGTCGGCTGTCACGGCCCTCTCGGGGATGGTGCTGGGGAGAACGCCCCATGGATCAACCCGCAGCCGCGTAACTTCCAGCTTGCGATTTTCAAGTGCCGTTCCACTCCCACCGGGACGCTGCCTACGGACGAGGATTTGTATGACAGTATCGGTCGAGGTTTGGACCGCTCCAATATGCCGTCGTGGAATACATTGACCAAGCAGGAGCGGGTGGACTTGGTAGCTTGGATTAAACACTTCTCGCCGCGTTGGCAGAATGAGAAGCCTGGAACACCCATCCAGATCCCTTCTGAGCCAGAAGTCACGCCCGATAGGGTGAAGGCTGGGCAAGAAGTGTTCCGGAAGATGGAGTGTTGGAAGTGCCACGGTGTTCAGGGCATGGCCAATGGGCCTTCGTCATCAACCCTCACCGATGATCTTGGCCGGCCGATTTCGCCGTTCAACTTCACTGACGGCTCGCGACCGTTGTGCGGAGGCACCGACACTGATATCTATAGAATCTTCATGACCGGCTTGGACGGTACGCCCATGCCGTCATTTGCCGACAACATTAAACCGGATGAGGCGTGGGACTTAGTGTTCTATCTGCGCTCGCTGCAGCCCCACAACGCCTACAACGCCAAAGAGAGAGAGATTGCTCATCAACTGGGGTTGAAGCCGGTCAATCCAAATGCACCAACACAGTGATCGGGAGGGTAATCCTTTCGACTTATTCGAACTTAGGAGAAAAGCCATGAAGCATCAGCTCAACCGCTGGTTGACTGCGAGTTTAGCCATTCTAGTGTTGGTCGGTTTCGGAGCGTTCGTAGTTAGCCGGAAGGCGAATGCGGCCGCGGACGGCAAAATTACCGGCACCGTCAAGCTCGACGGTGCGGCCCCGCACATGCGAGGTATCGACATGTCAAAGGACCCCTTTTGCGATAAGGCGCACGCGGGCAATCCCGCCCATTCCGAGAACGTCGTGGTTAGCAACGGCGGCGGGCTGGAGAATGTAGTTCTCTATATTTCCGAAGGTTTGAGCGCCAGCGAGCTCAGCGCGAAACCCACCCAAATCCCAGTATTTGACCAGAAGAATTGCATGTACACGCCGCACGTACTGGCGATGGACGTAGGCCAGGAATTTAAAGTGGAGACCAGCGATGCGACTGCCCACAATATTCACCCGGAACCGAATCCTCTTACCGGCAATATTCCGTGGAACCAGTCGCAACCGCCAGGGGCTCAGCCCGTCACCAAGAGTTGGAAAGCCCCGGAGATGATCCACGTCAAGTGCAACATTCATCCCTGGATGAGTGGATGGTTCGCCGTGGTCAAGGGTCCCTACGCAACCACGGACGGCAATGGTAACTACACCATCCAGAATGTACCCCCCGGAAGTTACACGGTGACGGCGTGGCAGGAAACCTTGGGTACTCAGACTCAGAAGGTGACCGTCGCGGCGGGCGCGGCGGCCAAGGCTGACTTCACATTCAAAGCTAAGTGAAGAATCCTCGGTAAAAAAAACAACTCGAGGCCTGGGAGTTTGCTGGTTTCCGACCCTCCGCCGCCGCAGCCGAGAGCCGGAGGCGCAGCGGAATCGCCAGCCAAGACCAGAGGAGGAAACATGGAGACGGCAATCGGAGTCTTTTCTTCGCGGGATAGCGCGCAGGAAGGCGTCAAAGAATTGTTGCAGCGGGGAGTACCGGAATCGTCCCTCGTTTTCTTGACGCGCTCCGAAAGCGAAGCCAAAACAGTAGGCAAGCAATTGGGAGCATTCACAGGAGGGTTTGTCGGTGGGGCTGCTGGCATGTCGGCAGGAGTGGCGGCCGCTACTCTGCTCCTACCCGGCATAGGAGCCGTATTTGCTCTCGGGTTTGGCGCTGCCGCTCTGCTCGGACTCGCTGGTGCGGGTGCCGGAGCGTCGGCGGGATCAGCCATAGGCCACGACGCAGAGGCTCCGCAACCCACCAGCGCGGACAAGTGCTCGGAGGATGCCGCCTTTTTTCGCGAGGTTCTCAAAGAGGGGCGCTCACTCGTCGTGGTTCGCACCGAATCGAAAGAGATTGCGGCTGCCGCTTGTGCGGTCCTTGATCGCCTTGCGCTTAGCATGCAGGGAGCAACTCCCGTCAAGATGCAAACCGTTACGCGTCAGGTTGGTAGAGTGACCGTTCTTGACGTCAGGGGAAGGATCACGCTCGGCGAAGGCAATGTGATGCTGCGTGAGATTGTTCGCGAACTCGCGGAGAAAGGACACACTCATATTGTCCTGAATCTGGGGGAAGTAGTGTACATCGACAGCTCCGGCATAGGTGAGTTGGTCAAAACTCACACCACGATTCGGAACAAAGGTGGCCAACTCAAACTCGCGAATCTCAATAAAAGAGTCCACGACTTGCTGCAGTTGACCCGCCTGGCCAGCGTCTTCGATATCGAAAGGGACGAGGCTAGCGCGCTCAAGTCGTTCGGCAGCTAACGCTGGGCGTCAACCGTCAACGGAGCTGCGGAACACGGTAAAGACGAATCTGGAGGTGGGCGGAAGGTGAAGTATCATGGCTAAATTCTTTGCAGTCACAATCGTAGTAATCGCGATCTTGTCCGCGATTCCGATTCTGCGACACACATGGGATGCGCCCGAGGACATCTCGACCCATGGTGCTCTGATCGATGAACAGATGTCGGAGACCATGGCCGAAGCCGGGATTTCCTTTCTCGCGGCCCAGTTCGTCCTGGCTTTTTTCGTCTGGAAGTTTTCCAATCGCGCCCCCGACGCCAAGATTACGAAATTTCCCGGCGGTGCCAAGGGCTTGGTGATTGCCGCTTTTCTGGTCGTAGGTATAGAAGTCCTGGCCCTCGGAATCTTCGGCGTGAAGGCATGGGCCAACGTCTATCTTGAGCCGCCGTCGGCAAACGCCCTGCCTGTCCAGGTCCAAGCCGGTCAGTTCGCTTTCTATTTTCGATATCCCGGTCCTGACGGCACCTTCGGCCCTCTGCACCCCGAGCTCATTAATGAGAGCACGCAGAATTACCTGGGCCTCGACCTCGACCATGATCAGGATTCCAAAGACGACATCGTGACCGCCGAAATGGCGATCCCGGTCAACAGGGAGATTCACCTGCTCATGCATTCCAAGGATGTTGGACATTCCTTTTATGTGCGGGAGTTGCGAGTGCAGCAGGATTTTGTTCCTGGCCTGGATGTTTCTCTGCACTTCACCGCCACCAAGATTGGCAGGTACGAAATCGTCTGTACACAGCTTTGTGGACTGGGGCATTACAACATGAAGGCGTATCTGGAAGTAATGTCGCAGCAGGACTTCGATGACTGGTTGAAGAAAGAAGCGGCAATGCAGTAAGTTCGTCCCGCGCGCGTTCTCGCGCGAGTGAATCAACACTTTTTTTGGGAGAGCATAATGCACGACATGTCAGCGCACGCCGTACAGCACCACGGTCCTCCGACAAGCTTCATTCGGAAGTACGTCTTCAGTCTGGACCACAAGGTGATTGGCAAGCAGTATTACGCCTTGGCGCTGGTCGCCGCGCTTACCGGAATGGTGCTTTCGTGGTTCATGCGCATTCACCTGGCTTGGAATAGCGCCGCGATTCCCGGCCTCCAATTGCTCTCGAAAACTGGTGCTCCGGGTGGCGTGATGACGCCGGAGTACTACCTGCAATTGATGACCATGCATGGCACCATCATGGTCTTTTTTGTGCTGACGACGGCTCCGTTTGCTGCTTTCGGCAATTTCTTCCTGCCCATCCAGGTGGGCGCCGAGGACATGCCATTCCCCCGATTCAACATGATGTCGTTCTGGGTCACGTTTACCGCTTTCCTGGTGCTGATGTCGTCGTTCATTCTCGGCGATGGACCCACGCTCGGTGGCTGGACGCAATATGCGCCGCTCAATGCCGTGGGTTCGGCGGCGGGTCCGGGTCAGGGTCTGGGTGTAGTTCTTTGGATGGCCTCCATCGGGCTGTTTTGCGTTGGCCAGTTGCTGGGTTCCTTGAACTTCATCACTACTACGCTTGATCTGCGCGTTAAAGGCATGAGCCTCATGCGTCTCCCACTCAGCGCATGGGCATGGTTCATTACGTCGTGCATGGGATTGACCGCGTTTGCCGTGTTGATGCCGGCCTGTATCCTTGCCATTCTCGATCACGTGGCCGGAACCAGCTTCTTCGTCCCCTCAAATCTGGTCGTCAACGACCAGTTGCAGCCGCACTCGGGTGGATCGACCCTGTTATGGCAACACCTGTTCTGGTTCTTCGGACATCCGGAGGTCTACATCGCCATCGTGCCCGGCCTCGGCATTGTCTCCCACATCCTGATCGCCAACATGCGTAGGCCCATGCTCAGCCATCGCACCCTGATTTATTCCATGGGCGCGCTCGCCGTTCTCAGTTACATGGTCTATGGGCATCACATGTTTGTCAGTGGGATGAATCCTTATTCGTCGCTGGCTTTCTCTTTCCCGACGCTGGTCATCACCATACCCTCCACGATCATTGTGCTGGTACAGGTCTTCAGTTTGTACGGGTCTAAGCTGCGCATCAACTCGGCGTCGCTGTTTTCCCTGGGCTTTATTTCGATGTTCGTCGCCGGCGGTGTGAGTGGATTCTTCCTGGCACAACCATCGATCGATATCATGCTCCACGCGACTTACTTTGTGGTGGGGCATTTCCACATGGTAATGGGCGTGGCCGCTATGTTCGGCATCTTCGCCGGAACTTATTTCTGGTTCCCCAAGATGACCGGACGAATGATGAACGAGACTTTAGGAAGAGTTCATTTCTGGTGCAGCTTCGTGGGCGCTTATTGCGTCTTTATGCCTTTCCACTATCTGGGGATGGCTGGGAATGTGCGCCGCTACTCGTCGTTTGTCGATGACTATCTGCAACCGCTAATTCCGGTGCACCGCTTCATCACCGTCGCTGCCTTGTTCACCGGCGCGGCCCAGCTTGTTTTCCTCTATAACCTGATCCACAGCCGGTTCTGGGGAGCGCTGCCACCGAATGATAATCCGTGGGAGGCCACATCGCTGGAATGGAGCACAGCTACGCCGCCGCCTTTCGACAATTTTGGCGGTCAGCATCCTGTCGTTTACCACGATCCATATCAATACGGAGTGCAGAGTTCGGTCGGCGACTACGTCATGCAGGCTTCACCGGAGCAAGTTAAGACGGAAGACGAAGAGAAGTAACTCGCGAGATAACGATTCCCGTAGAGACGGGGCTCGCCCCGTCTCACCCGGCTGAACGTGAGTTTTGTATCCAGCCGGTTCGTATCAGGGTATCGCTTTAGCGATACCGCGGGCATTGCGAAATCAGATGCCCCTTTAGGGCGTAGCGAGGAGTTACCCGGAAAGGAAGTATGGCAACTACGATACACGAACCGCCGCAAATCGATCCGCGCCGCGCGCCCGAGCCAGGGCACTCGGGAAACGGCGGCTGGAGGAGCATGGTTCCGGCAGATGGTGACTTGCGAGGGACGCTGGATTATTCCCCGCCACCGTCGTCGACTGCAATCTTCGTAGTGATGTTCGCGGTCACGATGATGTTCGCCGCGTTCACCAGCGCCTTGATCGTTCGCAAGGGATCATCGCTGGATTGGCAGAGCTTTACTTTGCCGTCGATTCTCTACTTCAACACACTTGTACTCGTTGCCAGCAGCGTGACCCTCGAAATCGCGCGTCGCCGCGTTGCTGATTTCATGGGCAGGCTGAGAAGTCAGGTTGAAAGCCCGGCGCGCTGGCTCTACATAACCTTGTTTCTCGGCCTGATATTTGTGGCTGGTCAGTATGTTGCCTGGCTGCAGTTGAGAGGTGAGGGTTTGTACCTCGCGACCAATCCTAGCAGTTCGTTTTTTTACTTGCTGACCGCCGCGCACGCGCTACACGTGCTGGGCGGATTGGGCGGGTTGACCTATGTTATTCGCAAACTTAGTAAGTCAAGCCTACGGCGAAACCAGTTGGTTGCCGCCGCGCGTTACTGGCATTTCATGGGCATTCTTTGGCTGTACCTGCTTTTGCTGTTGTGGATGAAACTTTAACCAATTCGACATCAGGAGGCGCCGTGAGCCAAGCGGATTTGACCATGGAAGGACACCCACCCGGCCTAACTATAGGACCGGCATTTTCGATTCCTACGAAAAAGCTGGCGATGTGGCTGTTCATTATTGCGGACACCATGACTTTTGCCGCGTGCCTGGTGGCCTATGGATTTCTGCGCAATGGAACTCCCAACTGGCCCCGCCCGTTCCCCGGTATCACCAACGTCGCGCTGATGACCTTTATTCTTCTAACCAGCAGCTTGACCATGCTGATCGGCCTGCGTTCGGCGCGGGCCGGTGACAAAGCTGGAGCTTTCCGTTGGACCATGATTACCGCGGCTCTGGGCATTGTTTTTGCGGTGCTGCATATTCGGGAATGGATGGAGCTTATCGATCAGGGCATGACGCTGTTTAAGAATCCGTGGGGAACGGGACTGTTCGGGGCGTCCTTTTTCAGCATCACGGGTTTGCACCTCACGCACGTAACCTGCGGAGTGATTGCTCTTATTACTGTTGGCGTGCGCTACAAAGGCGGCCGCTACAACGCCGATGACCTCGAGGTCTTGGGCCTGTACTGGCACTTCGTCGATTTGGTTTGGATGTTCGTCGTGCCCTTAGTTTACCTTTTGAATCTCGCTCACTAAATCAAGCCTGGGAGCAGAATGTTATGACCACAGCGGAGCAGCACAAGAGTAGCGGAATCGGAAAAGATCTGGTCGTTTATGTTTGCCTGTTGGCTCTCGCAGGCGTGCAGTTCCTCATTGCCTATCAGCATATCGACGGCTCGCAAATGTTCTGGCGCATGCTTACCGTGGCCTGCGTCGAGGCCGGGCTGGCCCTACTGTTCTTCATGCATCTCTGGAATGAAAAGCGGGCGTTTCTGTGGTTTGTCCTCATTTTTACGGTTTCTGTTTTGTTGGGGATGCAATATGGCTGGACTGATGCCTTTCGGATGCTGGTCGGAGCGGCGCCATTTTCAAGATGATTTACGTAAGGGAAACGGCGAAAGAGAGCGATGTTACGTAAGAGGCTGAGAGACAAGATGCGGGTCGAGAAACCCTTCCTGCTCGCCAGTATTGCGCTGCTGGCGCTGGTGATGCTCGTTGCCCCACTCCCGGCTTTTTCCCAGAGTTGCGCGCTCTGCTACACCCAGGCGGCCTCCGCCGGTGCTCGCATGATTCAGGCCTTGCGCAGCGGGATTTTGATACTAGTTGTCCCACCCACCTGTATGTCAGTGGGCATGATTTTTATCATCTATCGCAAACGCAATCAGTTCCGGCAGGCCGCCGGCCCAGACTCTGGCCGCGAATGGTAGCTACTCAAGGACAGTTGCCGGGCGCTGCATCGCCCGCGAATCGTGCCCGGATCCAACTGATCTGGTCCGCGACGGAAGCTCCCATAGCACCGCTGGCATCGAGATTCCGATATTTCAAGAAAAGTACGCGGTCCCCTGCCTTGCACATACGGGCCACCGTTTTTCCGGTCATGTCCGCAGGTATCATCGGATCCGCTTCGCCACCGATCACCAGGAGCGGACTGTGCGCCCGTTTTCCCCCAGGAGTGTTTCTGCTGAAAAACTCTTTTACGAACTGATTGTTTTCCCACCCCGGTTTGAGCATTCCGGCGCTAGACTTCGCTCCCGTTTCTCCGCCACAGGTTTGAACGATGCGCTGGTAACCAGGAAGAGCCGTATCTTTCAGCATGTCGCCCAGTTGAAACTCGGGGTAAAGAGTTTTGACGGTCGAGGCCAGAGCCAGCAGGATCCAATTGGAAGAGCGCTCCGCGAAGCGCTGATAGGCATCCTGCGCGTCCACCAATCCAGAAGTAGCGATGCTGCCCAGATAATTAGGATCGTGTATGTCGCTTTCTGCCACGGCCACCGCTGCGAGCCCTCCCTGGAAAGGTCCCACGGCAATCCACTTACTTCCGATCTCTTTGACCGCCGCGTGCGCCGCCGAAACCGAATACATAACATCCAAAGCATTGGACTGCATGTCCAGCAGCGGCTTGCCGGAATCGGCCCCCAATCCGGAATAGTCGGTCGCAACCACCGCATAGCCGAGATTGGCGTACATCGCCAGCAGCGGCCCAACCCCGAGATTTGTCATCAGCGAGAGAGCACATTTTCGCGCCGCTCCTTTGAAGTCGTGCGCCCAAGCAATCACCGGCCAGCCGGTGGCCGGTGGCTTGCCGTCTGGAACCAGCACCACAGCGGAGACGGCCATGTCGTCTCCGCTCACTGTCCGCGAGTGATATAGAATCCGCAATGCTGACAACTCATAGGGAATGTGGTACTGATCCACCGTTTCCGACCGAATCAGTTCTCCCGGCTTGCCCGCTGGCAGCGGATGTGGCGCGTCATAAAAGTTCGTCAGCGGTAGGGTCAGGGGATGCCGGAATATTCCGGCAGGCGTCGCGGTCTGAGCTTGTGCAAATCCTGGATTTCCGACGAGCGCTGCCAAAATCAGAGAGCTGGCTGTGACGGTGCTGAGAAACATTCGGGCGCGGCAATTTGATAACCGGACCAAATCAGCCTCCGTCGTGTTAGCCGCATAGGATGGTATCACCTCAAGATTCCGGAACGCCACAGCCCCCTCGCTATTTTCAAAATGACTCGTGAAGTGCATTGGGTAGCCGGGGAGGATGGGCAGCGCTGTCGGCTTGCGGTCCTTTCTGGAACTGGTAATCCCAGCTTCGGTGTCTCACCAACCCAATGTTCATGGCCTAAGGGAATCTAGCCAGTTAGCAGCAGCCTGGCTTAAGCTCCTCCAAACGCCGTCCCAATCCCCCGCCGGTAGCTCCGGCTTTCGGAACGCGTTCAAATGGTGCGGCACGACGTGGGGTCTGCCGCGAGAGGTCAGAGTCCGCAACATCTAGGATGGGGTTTCGCAGCCGGTAGAAGTGTGCCTTCCGTGGGCGCAACTTGCCCAGGACCGAACGTCAGGCGCGCGTGCTGAACACGACTTGCGCGTTGGAGCTCGCAAGCTCATCAAGGAGGACATTACGGTGAAGTCACAAATAAGCCTCCTCCCCTTCTTATTCGCTACCACAGCCTTGCTGACGGCGCAGAGCAACTACAGGGTGGTCCCCGTCTCCAACGGTGGAACCATCTCCGGCACAGTGAAATGGTCAGGCCCATTGCCTCACCCGTTGGAGTTGCCGGTTACCAAAGACGCACAGATCTGCGACCCTGAATCCAAAAAGACCGTTGATCTCGAGCGGTTGATTGTCGGATCGCAGGGAGGCGTGGCTGACACCATCGTTTATCTCAAGAACATCACCAGTGGAAAAGCGTTTGATCTGCCCGAACCCCGACGCCATCTCGACCAGGTACATTGCCGCTATGTTCCGCACATTCTCCTGGTACCGCAGGATGCCGTGCTGCAAATGCAGAGTTCCGATGCGACGCTGCACACGATTCATATGGAGGGGGCGGCCACTTTCAACCTGCCTTTTCCGTTCACGCACCAGATTACGTCGCGCACCATGTCCACGGCGGGGTTGGTCCATATTCAATGCAACGGCGGTCATGTCTGGATGAACGCGGATATGATGGTGGCGCCCCATCCGTACTACGCGGTCACCGATGAAAGCGGACAGTTTGAATTTACCGACGTGCCGCCGGGGACTTACGAGATCGTGGCTTGGCATGAGGGCTGGGGCGTTGTAGGAAAAGAGCAAGTCTACGATGTTTTATCCCAGCGCAAAGTCGGTCGGCCTATGTTCACCCAACCCAAGAGCTGGGAGAAGTCGGTCACGGTCACGGCCGGCCAGACGAGCGGCGTCAGCTTTGTTATTTCCAACAAGGGAACGGAATCGCGGTGACGACGATTGCGCCGAGCCATCGGAATTCGTTGCTTTCTTTGATATAAGGATATCGTAGTCGCTGTCTGGCTAGTTCACGACGCCGATGTCCGTTTCTGGACACCACCGTCCAGTTCAGGATAGCTAGAGCTTTCTTCTAATTCTCCACATCAGCTTTATCAACCATGCTTTTAACTACTTAGTGTTTGCTAACAGATGGCACCTCAGTTGCCCCTCTGCAACTGATTAGTGTTTGCTAACAGATGGCACCTCAGTTGCCCCTCTGCAACTGAATGGACATCGCTCGACCCGAGTTCAAGACTCAGAAACGACGTCGTCAGGCGATCATCGTGGCCGTCGTGGTTCTAGGGGTGACCGCAGTTTCGGTGGCTGTCTTGCGGCTGAAGCCTGCGGCGCCGACCGTGGAGCGGGGAACCGTCTGGACCGACACCGTCAAGCGCGGTCCAATGTTGCGCCAGGTGCGGGGACTGGGGTCGCTAGTCCCGACACAGGAATCGGTGCGTCAGATTCCGGCAGAGACCGAAGCGACCGTCGTTCGCATTCACATGCTTCCCGGTTCTCTGGTGACAGCCAGCACCATCCTGCTGGAGATGAGTAATCCGCAGACCGAGCAGGCTGCGGTCGATGCGCAACTTCAATTGCAGGCCTCAGAAGCCGAATACCAGAGTCTTCGCGTGAAGCTCGAGAGCGATCTGATGAACCAGAAGGCTGGTGCCGCCACTGTGCACGCCGACGACGCACAAGCCCAACGGCAGGCCGATACGGACAAGGCGCTGTACGAACTCGGAGTGATCTCGGGCTTGGCCTATAAGGCTTCGAAGGACAAGGCGGACGAGCTTACCACGAGAAATGACCTTGAAACGCAGCGGCTCACCGCGAATCGACGAGCCATCGCGTCGCAGATGGCAGTGCAACAGGCCAAAGTTGATGAGATGCGAACCCTGGCTCAACTCAAGCAAAAACAATTGGACGCGTTGAAAGTTCGAGCGGGAATCGATGGCGTGCTGGTCGATCTTCCGCTGCAAGTTGGCCAGCACGTTCTGCCCGGAACCATGCTGGCCAAGGTGGTGGAACCCAATCACCTGATGGCCACTCTGAAGGTCCCTGAGACCCAGGCGCGCGACGTGCAAATTGGAGAGCCCGCGTCGGTCGATACGCACAACGCGACCAAGCCAAGGAAATCATGGAGCTCTTCCGGGAATTGAACCGGCAGGGAACAACCATCGTGCAAGTGACTCACTCCGGGACTGATCGGGTTGTGGGATTGTGGCATTTCCAATGCAGCCGGAGTGCGCACCTGGGCCTGCCTACATCGGCGACCAGGTGCCGGAGCCAGTGCTTACAAATTCGCCGCGCCTCGATCGCCTTATTCGGGATGGAAAGCTGTGTCTATCTTTAAAAGATGCGATCGACCTCGCGCTGGAAAACAATCTGGATCTCGCGATCGCCCGCTACAACTTGCCCATCGCCGATACGGATGTGCTCCGCACCAAGGCGGGCGGAACCTTTCGCGGCGTCAATACCGGTGTGGTGCAAGGAACTCCCGGAGGAGGAATCGGAGGCTTCGGGGCAGGAGCGCCCGGCGCGGGTGCCGGCGGCACAACGAGCGGCGCGGGCGGCACAGGTGCGGGCGCCTCAGGATTGGTGCAATCCACATTGGGTGTGGGAACTCCCGTTTCCTCGTACGATCCCTCCCTCAGCGTGAGCGGAGGCATTGAGCACTTGACGTTGCCGCAGTCGAGCAACGTGCTCTACGATGTCCCTTCGCTCCAACTGAATACGGCGACCGTGAACGCCCTTTACACGCAGGCTTTTTCCTCCGGCACCACGATTTCTTTTGCCTTCAATAACAATCGCCAGACAACGAACAGCCCCGAAATCTTCCTGTCACCGGCTTTGAATTCCTACTATCGCTTCACTTTCCAGCAACAGCTTCTAGCGGGATTTGGTTTTGGCCCCAATCTGCGCTACCTGCGTATCGCCAAGAACAACAAGAAAATCTCCGACATCGCCTTCAAAGACCAGGTGATTGCCACGGTGACGCAGATCAAAAACATTTATTGGGATTTGGTCAGCGCCTATGAGCAGGCCCGCGTCAATGAGCAATCTCTCGCCTTCGCCAATCAGACCCTGGAAAATGCCAGGAAACAATTGCAGTTAGAAAGCATTCCGGAAATGGATGTGATGAAGGCCGAAGCTGAGGCGTCGAAGCGCGACGAGGACTTGACCGTGGCGAGGACGAGCCTACAACTGGAGGAATCATTGATGAAGAACGCCCTCACCAAGAGCCTCGACGATCCCACCCTGGGAGAGATGCCCGTAGTCCCCACGGATGTCATGCAAGCCCCAGACACCAAGGCTGACGCGAGCGAGCCGATTCTCGACCTGATTGCGGCGGGACTGCAGAATCGTCCGGAACTGTTGGAGACCGACGTCGACCTCGCGAACCGGCAAAACGCTGCAGAGCCTTTCGGATGAGAAGCGCTTCTACCGCCTCCGGCCGCAAGCTCAGAACCTCGAAGAGCTAAGCTTGGAGCAGCCAGGCCGCCGAAGCCTTGGGGCTGAGCCGTGGCGCGCTCTACCGGCGCATGGAAAAATATGGCCTCTAGCCCTCCCGTCTTTCCTCATCCGCAAACAAAGACCAGCGGCAAGCAAGCGATGCGGAAGTCTCCTCGCAAGCGATTTCGCCTCCACTACGAGCATCGCATCAGTCTCTACGCATTGCTCGTCGCCTTGCCCGGAATCGCAGTCAGCGGTATTTTTATCTGGCGCCAGCCCTGGTCCACGGAATCGAAGTTAGCTCTCTCGTTCCTGGAGCTGTTTGTCTGGTGGATACTGGCTCTGCTATTGCACGATCAAACGGTTCGCCCGTTGCAAACATTGGCCAACGTGGTGGCGGCGCTTCGCGAAGAGGATTATTCCTTTCGCGCCCGCGGAGCCATTGCCGACGACGCCTTGGGAGAGCTTTCGCTGGAAGTCAACGCACTCGCCGATCTGCTCGCCGATCAGCGAATCCGAGCCATCGAAGCGACGGCGCTGCTGCGGCGGGTCGTCGAAGAAATCGATGCTCCCTTATTCGCCTTTGACCCAGATCGTGTGCTTAGACTGGTAAATCCCGCCGGCGAAAAACTTCTTCAACAAGCCGCGGTTCGCCTTCTGGGACGCACCGCCGACGAAATCGGACTGGCTGATTGCCTCGGCGCCGCAAGCGAGGCGCTCGTAGCCTTACCCGCCAACAGTTCCAGAGCCCGCTGGCTGGTACGGCAAAGCAAATTCCGGGAGAAAGGTGTGCCGCACACTCTGATCGTGTTGTCAGACGTCAGTCGCGCACTTCGAGAAGAGGAGCGCAGCGCATGGCAACGCTTGATCCGGGTTCTCGGCCACGAACTTAACAACTCGCTGGCTCCGATCAAATCGATCGCGGGAAGCTTAAGCACTCGCCTCGCCCAGTCCCAACTCAACCCCGAAGGCCGTCGCGACTTCGAGCGCGGTCTAGCCATCATCGAGGATCGCACCGGATCGCTCAACCGATTCCTTCAAGCCTATCGGCAATTGGCCCAGATGCCCCCTCCCGCCCTCAAGAAAGTCGCGTTGCTTCCGATCGTCGAGCGAGTTGCGTTTCTGGAGACCCGCATGGCAGTCGAGATTTCTCGAGGTCCGGATGTGATCCTGATGGTGGATGCCGATCAGATCGAGCAGATGCTGATCAATCTCGTCCGCAATGCCGTCGAAGCGGCACTCGAGCCGAGCCAAGGTGACGATCGTCCCGCCGGAAACTCCACGAACGGCGTGGAGGTTCATAAGCCCCAAGTGACGTTGCATTGGGCAGTCGAGGATCAGAATGTTGTCCTGACCATCGACGATAACGGACTGGGACTTCTGAATCCAAGCAACGCATTCGTCCCTTTCTATACGACCAAGCCCGCGGGTAGTGGCATAGGATTGGCGCTCTCGCGACAGATTGTCGAAGCACACGGTGGCTCGATTGCATTGGCCAACCTGGCAGGGAAGCGAGGCTGCAGAGTACAAGTGAAACTGCCCTGCAGTTAGGAGTGCAACAGAATAGCTCGGCGTTGGGTTTGTTTTTGGGTGCGCAGCGGGCGCTGCGGTAACGGGCCTGTTTCCATCGACAGCTCTAGATGGAGGTTTGGAATCACCTTGCGTTCGAGCCGGCAAACCCGGTAGAAATTGACCAGATCATGCACATTCCTGATGGTTACCTCAGCCCGTCGACCTGTGGCACTTTCTATGTGGTCGCAGTGTCAGGCTGGTATGCGGCTCTGAAGCGCATCAAGCGGCTTCTGGCCACGCGCGCCATCCCGCTGATCTCGGTCTTTGCCGCCTTCTGTTTTGTCGTCATGATGTTCAATGTGCCGCTGCCCGGAGGAACCACCGGCCACGCGGTTGGCGTGGGCGTCTCCGCCATCGTGCTCGGCCCGTGGGGTTCGATTCTTGCCATTTCGATCGCTCTCGCCATTCAGGCCCTGTTCTTCGGCGACGGCGGAATCACCACCTTGGGAGCGAATTGCTTCAATATGGCAATGGTTGGGTCGTTCACCGCCTACGCCGTCTACCGGCTAGTCGCGGCGAACTCGAATCTGAAATCTCGCCGCCGCGTATTAGCGGCAGCACTCGCCGGTTATGTTGCCATCAACGTCTCAGCCTTGGTGACAGCAGTTGAGCTCGGTATTCAGCCCATGCTTTTTCATGACGCCACCGGCACCCCGCTCTACGCGCCCTATCCGTTGCACGTGGCCATTCCAGCGATGATGATAGGACATCTGACGCTGGCAGGACTCGCGGAAGCGGTGATAGCAGCAGGGATGGTGTCCTATCTCCAGCGTGCTGATTTAGGTCTCTTGAGTGGAGTAGGCGGTTTGGCCCCGACCCCAACGCCGATCATCGCCAGCGCAACCGCCGAACCCTCCCCGGGACGCCTCTGGTGGATCGTAGCCTGTCTGATGTTGTTCACGCCCCTTGGCATTTTGGCCGCGGGCACGGCCTGGGGTGAGTGGTCATCGTCTGCCTTCATGAATCCGCACGCGCGCGACCAGATCGCAGCCGCATCGGGAAACCATGCGCCTCCATCCTCCGTTCCTGTCGGAATTCAAAGATTATCAACCGTGTGGACAGCGCCGTTCCCCGGCTATGCCCCGAGTTTTATCAGAAATCCGATATTCGGCTATTTGCTCTCGGCAATTTTTGGAGTAGGGTTCCTGGTCCTGGCGTCGCTCGTCGCGCGAGCCGTGGGCAGAAAATGGTCGGCGGAGACCCTCCGCTCATGAGCCGATATTCCTTCCTCGAATCGACCCTCCAAGGCTTCGCCAGAGCCGTATCGAAGGCCCTGCAATCGGAACAAGCCGCGACCCAACCGGGACTGCTGCAGCAACTCGATCCGCGTGTCCGCGTCCTCGGAATCCTGACTCTGGTTGTATCGGTGATCCTCTGCCGGCGGCCCGAGGCCATTGCCGCCATCTTCCTGGTCGCGGTCGCCATAGCCGTCGCTTCGAGAGTGAGCCTCACCTCACTGGCAAAACGAGTGTGGCTTGTAGTCCTGGGCTTCTCGGGAGTAATCGCCGTGCCCGCCTTATTTTTAACTCCCGGCGAGCCGCTGTTTACGGTACCCGCCCTGCATCTTTCCATCTCCGTTCAAGGCGTGCGAACCGCCGTGTTGCTCGTTCTGCGAGTAGAAACTGCCGCGACCCTGACCACCGTGCTGGTTCTTTCCACCGCCTGGACTCACATCCTGAAGGCGCTCCGTTCGCTGCACCTTCCAGCCGAAGTCGTGACCATGTTGGCCATGACGCATCGCTACGTGTTCTTGCTCATCGAAACCGCGAACCAGATGTTCGAATCCAGGCAAAGTCGAACTGTAGGCATCCTGAGTGGCGCTGAACGCCGTAGAATGACGACCCGAACCGCCGGAGTGCTTCTCAGCAAGAGCATCGAACTCAGCCAGGAGGTCTATCTCGCCATGTTGTCCCGCGGCTTTCGCGGAGACGTCCGTCTCGTTACTGACTTTCGCCTTCGTCCCCGCGACTATGTCAGCCTGACTGCCTTCTTCCTCACTGCCTGCGTTGCCGTTTGGATGGGGAGGTAAGGGAAGTGGCGTCCATCTTCGAACTGCAGGACATTAGCTTCTCCTACGAAGCGATCCCAGCCATTCGTGAACTCACGCTCCACATCGAAGCAGGGAATCGAATTGCGTTGCTAGGCGCCAACGGCTCCGGCAAGTCCACACTCTTGCGAATTTTGGATGCGCTCTACTTTCCCCCGGCAGGTTCTGTCAAATTCAAGGGGGAAGCGCTAACCGAAAAAAGTCTACAGGAAGACGAATTCTTTCTGAACTTCCGGCGGAGCGTCGCGCTCGTTTTTCAGAATCCCGATGTCCAACTCTTCAATCCCACGGTATTCGACGAAGTCGCCTACGCTCCTTTGCAACTGCAATGGAGCAAGGAAGACGTGATTGGGCGAGTGGAGGAAACGCTCCAGACCATGTCCATTTCGCACCTGAGAGACCGTTCTCCCTATCGTCTCTCAGGCGGCGAAAAAAAACGGGTCGCCCTGGCCTCCGTCCTCGTCCTCGACCCTGAAGTGCTTTTGCTCGACGAGCCTACCGCGACCCTGGATCCGAAAAGCCAGAGCCATGTCATCGACCTCATTCAACATTGGAAAGGCACGGCCAGGACCGTGGTCACAGCCACCCATCAACTGGAGATCGTCGAAGATATTGCCGATCGCGTTCTCGTACTCGAGGCAGGCGCTGTAATTGCCGAAGGAACTCCGTCCGAGATTCTGTCCAACACCGATCTGCTCCTAAGGGCAAACCTAATTCACGCCCATCGCCATTCCCATGGCGGAGTCGTGCACTCCCATCCCCACCTTCACGGCCATTCGCGCCATGAACACGACCATTAGGAACTTCCGATTAAGTCTCGACAACCTTCCCCCCGCGTCATCCCGAACGAAGTGAGGGACCCCATGCTCGCCCGCACTACTCGCGGCCTTGCAGGGAGTTTTCACCACGAACCCCGGGGACTGCTTCCATGACTCGCTGCGACTTACTCAGAGGGTATCTAAACCGAAACCACGCCGATTGGAGCTGCACCTACTTCCGCTGAATCGACTCCAAATACTTGGTCACATTTTCCAGTCGCACATTGCCCAAATCCTGGTCAAACTCGATCTCGTGAAAAATCGATCCCCAAATCGGCATCTCCTTCGATCCGTGTGCCGACAGCAGTTCGTCTTCGCCAAACATAATGATGGTCCGCACATGAATACCAGGAAACGCGCCGCCATTTCGCAGCGAAAGCCTCGTCAAGTCGGGAACGTCTCTTTTCAGCGCCTTGGCGACCGGCCCCTTCCCGCGCCCATCGATCCCATGACAAGAAGCACAGTAACTTCGAAAGATGCTGGTTCCTTCCACCGGACGAATCGCCGGTTGCTGTTGGTTGCTGATTTGTGCGGAAGCGGAAACAGCCAAGGAAACGAGCAAGACTAGAAGTGGCGTCGGCACCCGTCGCTGCATGGTGGCCTCCGGCGAAGAAGCGCTTGGGCAAAAAGCGACTCGCTGAAACAATATTCCGCTGATCTGCCATCCGTCGGTGACAGTAGTAACAGACCCATGTGATGTCGTCGGCGGAATTGCGGCTGCCTATTTCACTAGTCCAATAATCAGGCTGCTGGGCCCGTGCAGGTCGATCCGGCTTACCTCTGTGAACCCCGAGCTCCTCATCCACTCGGTATATTCAGACTCACTATAGCTGGCGCCCGAGTCGGTGCTGACAAGCATGTTCAGTGAGAACAGCGCCGCGTGCTGCGGTCCGGTCTTCTCAGGATTGAGGATGAAGTCTTGCACCACCAGGCGCCCCTTCGGCGCGAGTGCCTGTCGTGCCCGAACAAAAATATTCCGGTTCTGCTCCGGCGAAAACATATGGCAGATCGCATTCAGCATGATGACGTCGTAACCGGAGCCAAAATCGCCGTGGAGCATGTCCCCGGCTCGAAGGCTCACTTGCGCCGAGACGCCAGCCCGGCTGACATACTCGGTGGTAAGCGGCACCACCTCCGGTACGTCAAGAATCTCGCAGCGCACCTCGGGGGAAGCTTTTGCGAAGGCGATGGAGTAAACGCCCGAGCCCCCGCCGAGATCAAGAACGCGGCGCACCCCAGCCGTCCCCAGCGCTTTCACCACCAGCGGGGCGCGATCTTTCGCGTTACGTTGCATGGCGGTAATGAAGTCGTGCGTCCATGCAGGAGTATCGTCTCGACTAATGGGAACGCGGGTGCCACTCCGCACAGCGTCCGTCAGCGTGCTCCAGCGATGCCAGATGTTGGCGATGTGTAGCAGTCCATTGCGGTGGTTGTCTTTGGAGCCTTGCACAAAGAAGCGCGCTGACTCCGGCGTGTTCTTATAAATTTCGCCGCTTTTCGAGAGCAGCCCAAGGGAAACGAGCGCGTTGAGCAGCATGCCAACGGCGCGGGCATTCGCGTGGATCTTGGTCCCAATCTGCTCGGCATTCCCGCCCTCGCCGACGGCGGTAAAGATGTCAAGTTCCAGCGCCGTAAGCAGGCAACGACTCGGCCAGTACCCACGGATCATCTGATCGAGTCGATCAGGCAGTATCCCGGCTTTGTCGCGCGCCGCCATCGCCTCGCGGTACTTTTCCCCATGCTCCACCGCCATCGCCTTCATCGCTGGAGCATCGTTCCATACCAAACGCTCGATGGGCTTGCCGTCGCCCAGATGCGTGCCCACGATTTCGGATATATCCGCCGCCTTCACCCGCCGGTACCACACCCCAGCCGGATAGACGACCATCACCGGACCTTCATCACAAAGCCCCATGCAACCGCAAGTAGTGAGTTGCACATCATTGCCAAGGCCTCGCGCCTGTATTTCGTGATCCAGTGCGCCGAGCACACCGAACGACCCGCTGGACGGGCAAGAGGGAACGCCTTCAGGTTTTTGCTGGGTGCAGACGAAGAGGTGAAAGCGGAACGGTTCCATCGTAGTCTCCGGACATAGATTGAGATGAGAACTGGTTGCATGACTGGTCCTGACAAGGCCGCAGCCTCACCGCACGCTCTAAAAACTCAGAACCCTCCACGGAAAGGGAAGGGCACGAGTTTACTCGTGCCGCTGAGCCAATAAAAATGCGGGCTTTAGCCCCTGAGGCCCAGACAGCCGGGCAAACCCCTAATATCGTCTTCCCAATTACGGTTTACCGTAACGCGAGTCACAAGCCTACGTGATGAAGCAGGCGCTACGTGTTCAGACAGATCGATCGGCGGGAGGAGTATATTAATCTCGCGACAGTTGCTTGTTCGGGAGAACATTTTCTCGCGTGAGTTATGAAAGCCGCCACTCTAATCTCACATCAACGCAATCCACTTAGACCGGATACTCCAGTTTGACTACGACACCTTATTGTGGTTCGAGCACCAACTCAGGAGTGTCGCGAACATGACCCGCGCCGACGCGCGAGACTTCCTCCAGGTAGCAACCGAGATTGGTCTAAGCCCGAAAGTAACTGCCTTTTTCCTCGCCACCGCCAAAGAAGCTTTGATTGCGGTAAAAGAGGACTCCATAGACGGAGCCGCTGCCATTGTGATGTGAAATAAACGAACTTAGCCCAGTGCTTCAGCGCTGGGAAAGCTAGAGGAAATCATCCAAGTCCCGGAGGGACGACTGATCTCCCGTACACGCACTGATCCCTCCGCCCTACTTCTCCATCAGGCAGTACGCGCCCACCAGTTCGGCGGCTTCGGGCTTGTCCGCGTCTCCTTTATAGATCTCAACGTTATTGCAATCGTACATCCCATAGTTCTTGGGAAGTTCGACCATCAGGTAGTAGCCGCTCGCCAGGGTTTTGCAACTGCCCGCTCCCTGGTTGCACTGCAGTTCCAGAGTCTCCCCGCCCTTCTGCACGTGAACAATCACAACTCCGGTTACCACCTCCGAGCTTTTCACCTTGACCGGTGTTTTGTCTTGCGCCAACGCTCGCGCGCAGAACAGGATGACGAAAACCGCCATTAGTAAAGTCAGTAGAGAAATGGTCCTTTTCATAACTGCCTCCCGCATTACGAAGGCTCTTCCAGCCCACTTATATTGTCCGGCTTTGGGCAGTCCTCTGTCTGTGATCTTGCGACCATGGACTTGTGATCTCTGATTGCATCAAAAGTCACCCCCGCTTGTGACGAACGGCACAGCCCCGCCGCCCGCCCAGCGAGAAAATAACAGGTAAACGATCTTCAAGGAGGTGTACCTGTGAAGAGAGTTTTGATTCTTGGTGCTGCCGGCAGAGACTTCCACAATTTCAACGTCTGGTTTCGCAATAATCCTGATTATCACGTAGTAGCCTTCACCGCCACTCAAATTCCCGACATAGCCGGACGCCGTTATCCGCCGGAACTTGCCGGACACTTCTACCCCGAAGGCATTCCCATCTTCGAAGAGAAGGATCTCGAAAAACTGATTGCCGAATACAAGATTGACGCGGTGGTCTTTTCCTACAGCGATATTTCCCACCAGAACCTCATGCATCTAGGCTCCCGCGCCGTGGCCGCCGACGCCGATTTCTGGCTCTTGGGAACCGAGCACACGCAGATCAAGTCTCGGGCTCCGGTCATTTCCGTATGCGCCGTGCGCACCGGATGCGGCAAAAGCCCGGTCTCGCGCCTGGTAGCGGCAGAATTGCGTCGCCAGGGCCGAAAGCCGGTAGTCATTCGTCACCCCATGCCCTACGGAGATCTAGCCGCGCAGGCCGTCCAGCGTTTTGCCACGATGGAGGATCTCGACCTGCAGCAATGCACCATCGAAGAACGCGAAGAGTATGAACCGCACATTATTCATGGAACCGTGGTCTATGCCGGAGTCGACTACGAAAAAATTCTTCGCCAGGCCGAGAAAGAAGCTGACGTAATTTTGTGGGACGGCGGCAACAACGACACGCCCTTCTACGTCTCCGACCTCGAGATCGTAGTCGTAGACCCGCACCGTCCCGGGCATGAATTGTCGTATTTCCCCGGCGAGGTCAATCTGCGCCGCGCCGATGCCATCGTGATCAACAAGGTAGACACCGCCGAGCAGCGCGACGTAGAGACGGTTCGCCAAAACATAAAGCTCCACAACCCCAAAGCCGCGGTTTTTGAGATGGCCTGCCGTGTCGCAATTCCCGACCCAAGTCTGGTCAAGGGACAGCGCGTCCTCGTGGTCGAAGACGGCCCCACCCTCACTCACGGAGAGATGCCTTACGGCGCCGGTGTGGTGGCAGCGCGCCAATATGGAGCGGCAGAATTGGTGAACCCGCGCCCGTATGCCGTGGGCTCCATCCGCAGCACCTACGAACGTTATCGCCACCTGACCAATCTTTTGCCCGCCATGGGTTACAGCGCCATGCAAAGGCACGAACTGGAGGAAACGATCCGCCGCACGCC
>JBAWFQ010000176.1:0-13971 GCA_049592035.1 Terriglobales bacterium | reverse complement strand
GCCTTATCGCGCGGAGTCGGAACCGACCAATGATTCCAAGGGCCGCGATGGCAAGGCGGGAGAGTGGCGCGCCTTATTCGCCTCCCCGTCGCAGCACGCGACCCGGCCCTATACCTGGGCGCTCGGCGACGTTTCGCACAGTGTCGAGGACAACTACAGTCCGACGAATTCCAGCACCCAGATTTTCAACGTCCAGTTTCTCAAAGTGGATACCGATAAGGCCTTCGCAGTCGCCCAGCAGCATGGCGGAGACAAGCTGCTGGAAAAAGAACCTGACACGCCCGTCTTCTATGTGCTCGACTGGAACCGCCAGACCAACGAACTGCTATGGCACGTCATCTATGGAACGGATCGTGAAACCGCGAAACTGCGCGTTGCCGTGAACGCAGCGACGGGAGATTTTTCACGGGTGGAAAAGTAAGCTCGCAGCTGCCTTATTGCGCTTTCGCCAACCGCTCCAGCGACGCATGCGCTTCTTTGGCCAACGGCCCGTCTGGCAGAATCTTCAAGTACTGTTCGTAGTATTTTTTCGCGTCGGCTTTGTCGCCCAGTTTTTCCTGGCACACAGCCAAACGGAAACTGGCAACGGCGTCGTTGTCTTTGTAGTAGAGAGCGTCTTTGTAGCGCTCAAGCGCGGCTTTGTAGTTCTTGCGCTTGAAGTAAAAATCGCCGACCTCAACGTCTTTCATCGCCTTCATCGGGTTCCAGGGATGGAACTCCTGGATGCCGGACGTGTCTGTTTTGTCGGGAGCGAGGGGGATGTCGAGATTCTCGAGGGCAGCCTTGCTGGAAGGATGATTCTTGGCATCGTCCTTGGGCGGACTGAGGTCGATTCTAGTGGCGTGGCTGGAGCTTTCGCCGGCCTCCGGGGCGGCGGGTGGGGCATTCTTATCCGCAGCGGGCTTATCCTTATCCTGAGCGGGAGCAGTCTTGTCCGGGGAATCCTGGGCCCGCGAAAAAGTCCCGAGCAGCGCTAAAACAAGAATCAGGAATCCGATGCGCACCTTTTCATTGTATCGCTTTACAGCGACGCCAACCGGGTCGCGCCCTATACTCAATCCGCCGCAGTATGCCAGGAACTCACACCACCACTCGCAGAGCCGACGGCAGCACTTCGATCGTGCGGCACTCCACCGTCAGCACTTCGCCGTCAACCATTACATCCACGGGGCCGTCGAGTTGAAAGTCGACGCGCCGAACCGCCTGACGCTCGGCCAGCGGATGCCGTGTGTGCGTGCCATCATAAAGGGTCGCTAGATTCCGGATCAGCCCCAGCCGCCCAATCGGCCCCCAGCGCACATATTCAATCAATCCGTCGTCGGTGACCGCATCGGGCGCGATCATCATGGTGCCGCCCGTGAACTTGCTGTTATTGAATGTCAGAAACAGGCAGCGCCGCCGGTCGAACTCCTGCTGACCGTCAAATCGTACCGGGAACGGCCGCCGATCGAGCCGCGCCAGACAAAGAAAAATAGAGAGCAGATACCCAAACTGACCAAGCCCTTGAAAATGGCGATGGCGCAGCGCCGCTACATTCGCCGCAAATCCCACACTTAAGAGATTGGTGTAATAGATCGTGCCATCCTTGTGGGTCAGTTGCAAAACATCGCAAGGGCGCGAACGTCGCGCCGCAAGCGCCTGCATTGCGTGCTCCAAACCATCTTGACTCGATCGGCCTTCGACAAAATCGCGCAGAAAAGAATTGCCCGTGCCTAAGGGAAGAAATCCCAGCGTAGGGATCTGTTCGTCTGAAAGTCTGACGCCTGAAACCTGAGACCTGCTCTCCGGGATGATCCCGTTGACGATCTCATAGGAGGTCCCATCTCCGCCGACCGCCAGAAACTTCCGATAGCCGCGCCCATAGGCCTCGCGCGCAATCCGAGTGGCATCGCCCGCGGCGCGGGTCTCCGCGGTCTCGATTACGATTCCCGCACTCCGCAGGCGATTCAGCGCCGATCCCACGCGCTCGCCGCAGCGTCCGCCACCCGCCGCCGGATTGATAATGGCAAGAAAAGTTTCGCTCACAAGTCAGGTGTCAGGTCTTAGGTATCAGGTCTTAGGTATCAGGTCTTAGGTATCAGGTCTCAGGAGCTGGTTCCCAGGTTCAAATCCATACATCAGATTTCTGAGACGTGCGAACTGAAATCTTTGTTTGTCTATTCTCCGTGCCTCTGTGTCTCCGTGGTAGATTTTCGGCCTAAATCTCCACGACAGATGCCCGCGCCGCCTCCGCTCCAATCTCCGTCGCTAACTCTCCGCGCTTGATTTTCAGCGCCGCTGTCCGCGGAAAATCTTTCTCCCACAGCAGATAACCGCCCACGCGCTTGAAGTCCGCCAGTCGCCGGTTGCGCGCCACCATCTCTTCGCGCAAGCGATCGTCGAATTGCTGATTCGGCTCGAGCCGCACCACCAGCACCAGCATCTCGTTGCCGAGTCCGTTTTGCGGCCACAAATAATTCGCGGCAAACACGCAGAATTCTTTAACCGGCAAACCATCAAACACCGTCTCGATATCCTCGGGATAAATATTTTTGCCGCCTGCGGTGACGATCATATTTTTCTTGCGCCCGAAGAGTTGCAGGTGCCCATGCTCCTCAAAGCGCCCCTGGTCGCCCGTCAGGAGCCAACCTTCGACAATCGTCTGCGCCGTTTGTTCCGGGTCATCCAGATAGTGCGACATTACCGCGCGGCTGCGCACGGCGACTTCGCCAATCCCATCGCCATCGGGATTGAGCACACGCACTTCGCTTCCGGGCAGCGGCTTGCCTACGGTGTCGGCGTGAAACGGCTTGAGATCGTTGAGCGTCACAGCGGTGCACGCTTCCGTGAGTCCGTAGCCGCACGCCACCGGAATGCCGAGGTCGTAGAAGAACTGCAACGTCGAAGGTTCTGTAAACGCTCCGCCCACAATCAGT
This sequence comes from Terriglobales bacterium, assembly GCA_049592035.1. GTDB lineage: Bacteria > Acidobacteriota > Terriglobia > Terriglobales > Acidobacteriaceae > Acidiflorens. The sequence goes on along the minus strand of JBAWFQ010000176.1, from coordinate 11,056 downwards.
GCGCGGAGTTCTCCGCCAAACGCCTTGTGCACTTGCGGCAGCAAACGCCGGCTGATCTCGACGCGCGGACGTGCGCGCGTCAGCATTTTGTTCAACCCAATCAGCCGGTCCAGCATCCAGCGCTTCGGGGGCTTCAGTTCGTCGAACTTCGCGCGCAACCCGCGTTCCAGGTTCTTCAACACCATCGGCACCAGGCTCACATAGGTGATGCGATAACGCACAAACGCATCGCGCACAAATTCCGGACGCAGCGTCCGCAAATGAACCACGCACGCTCCACAGATGAAGGGCCCGATAAACCCCACCATGAAGTCAATCGCGTGATTGGTGGGCAGAATGCTCAAATAGCGCACCCCCGGCCAAAACGGATACCACGCCGTCAGCGAAGCGCACTGCTCAAGATAGCTGTCGTGCGTGAGCACGCAACCCTTCGGACGCCCGCCCGTGCCCGACGAATAGACGATGCAGGCAGTATCCTCGCGCTGCCGCACCACAAACTGCGGCTCGCCCTTACGTTTGAATTCCTCCCAGCGATAGGCGCCGCGCAGGTCCGCTCCGGCCGGCGCTTCCGTCACCAGCACAATCTCCGCCGTTAGATTCGTGAACTCCGGCGACTGCGTGATTGCCCGCCACAAGTAATATTCAACCACCAAAAACCGCGCCTTCGAATGCGCCAGCAGTTGCAGGTGCTCGGGCGCAGTCAATTTGTAATCGAGGGGAATAAGGACTCCGCCGCAAAAGAAAATGGAGTATGCCGAAATCAGCCACTTTGACTGATTCGTCATGATGATCGCCGCGCGGTCTCCCGCCTTGAAGTCGGCGTCTTCCAGCGCGCGGCAAAGCGGACGCGCCATCGTCTTAAAGTCGGCGTAAGTAAGCCGAACTTTTTCGCGATCGCGATCAGCTTCAATCAGGCAGGTTTCATTGGGCCAGTGCTCCAGCGCGTCATTGAGCGCTGCACCCAGGCTGGCATATTGTCGGAGATCAAGCATTCAGATCGTTATCTCAAAGCCGCGCCTGAATCCGATTCGCCAAAGTCCGGAAATCCGATACGCCCTGCAACTCATAATCCGGCAACTCAATGCGGAAGTGGTGCTCCAGTCGCGTGAGCAAATCCAGGGCCTGCAGACTGTCGATGCCCAGGGTCTTGAAAAAGTCGTCGTCGGGAGTGAGCTTCTCCCGCGGCACCTTGAAATGTGAAGCCGCCAGATTCAAAATCTCGTCGAGCGTGTGATCGATAGTAGGCGCTGACATAACTAAGCATCCTTAAAATTACAAATTACACATCACCAATTACAAACTCACGGCAAGTACGGCTGCGCGTCCGTGCTCTGTACAAACTTGCGAAGTCCTTCCGCGACGGCGGGACGCGAGTACAACTCGCAGAAAATATCAATCTCCCGCTTCAACTCGTCATAGGGAATCGGCTTCACAAAAGCCTTCGCCGCCGCCGCCGTATGCCGGTCGAATTTTCCGACTTGGCTGGCGGTGGCGCGCGCCACTCGCAGCGCCTCGCCTTCAGCGGCAATCTGGCTCACGAGGCCAACCTGCTGCGCTTTCATTACATTGAAACTACGGCCTGTAAGCAGCAGATCGCGCACCACTGCATTGCCCAAATCCCGCTTCAAACGCGGAATCCCGCCGAATCCCGGAATCAACCCCAGCCGCAATTCCGGAAAGCAAAATCGCGCCATGCGATCTGCAATCATGATGTCGCAAACCAATGCCAGTTCGAACCCGCCGCCGAAGGTCACCCCGTGTACCGCTGCGATCGTCGTCAGCGGAGCCGCATCGAGCGCGTTCATTACGGCGTGAATGCGCTCCAAAAAATCCCGCACCCCGCGTAAGGCTGCGTTCTTATCCATCTCCTGCCCGTGCTCAAACAACTCGCGCAAATCCGCGCCCGCCGAAAACCCGGCCTTCAACGTCGAATGGATAATCAACGCCTGCGCTTCATTCCCCAGCCCAGGCAAAGCCTCCGCAAATCTCTCCAATTCCTCCAGCGTCAGCGACCCAATTTCATTGCAGGGATCGCGATGCAAGGCCAGTTCAATTGCACCGTTGACGATCTGCCACGAAAGCGTCTGCCCTTTGAACTCGTTCATACCGTGGTTGCCGCCGTCTCGTTCTTTGCAACCTGGTTTTTCGAAGCCTCATACATCGCGTCAATCTCTTTGCGAAAGCGTTCGGCAATCAGATCGCGCTTCAGCTTGCCGTTCGCTGTCAGCAATCCGCTCTCGATAGTGAATGCTTCCTCCTCCAGATGAAACGCCCGCACCTGTTTGTAATGCGGAAGTTCGGGATTCACCAGGTCCAGCGCCGCCTGCGTTTTCTCGCCGCTCACTTTGCCTGTGATCAGTGCGGCCAGATATCCGCGACCGTTGCCCACGACCACCACCTGAATCGCATCCGGCAATTCACGCAAAATCTTATCCTCAATCGGCTCCGGAGCAATGTTATGCCCCGACCCAAGAATGATCAGGTTCTTGATGCGGCCGACAATCTTCCAGTTTCCATTCTGGTCCACTTCGCCCTGATCGCCCGTATGAAACCACCCATCGCGCAACACTTTTGCGGTTTCCTCTGGACGACTCCAGTATCCGGGAAAAATATTCGGCCCGCGCACCACGATCTCCTCGTTCTCCGCGATCTTCATCTCCACGCCCGCAATCGCAGGTCCCGTGCGTCCGGCAATTACCGGTCCTTCGGGATCGTCCATGGTGCAGATCGCCGTCGTCTCGGTCAGTCCGTACACTTGCAAAACGGGGATGCCGAGCATCATAAAAAAAAGCTGTGTTTCCACACTCAACGGCGCCGAACCGCAGATCAGCGCGCGCAGCTTGCCGCCAATCATCTTTTTGCGAATCGTAGGAAAGACAAGCCGATTCGCCACACCCAGCCAGATTCCGTCCCCGGCACGGGCTTTGCCCTCCTGCCGTCGCACCCATGCACCTTTGGCCTTGGTGTACACCTTCAGGGGAAATCCGCCGGTCTTCCATAGTTGCTCGTCGATCGCTTTGCGCATGCGTTCGAGGAGCGCGGGAACATTCAGGAAGTAATCCGGTGCGGCCTGCCGCATTTCGGCGGCAATCTTCCCCAGGTCCGTGTTCAAGGTCAGTTTGCTGCCCCGCAGCAGGCAGGTCAGCATCATGATCCACGAACCCGCAAAGCAAAGCGGCAGGTAATGGAACACGACGTCCTGTCTCGCAGGCGTCGTCATCCCTTGTCTCCCCATCAACTGATCCAGCCGGGCTGAGGTGCAGCCCAGCATGTGGCCGATGTTGGCCGCGTTTAACATCACGCCCTTGGCCTCGCCGGATGTGCCAGAAGTGTAGATGATGCTCACCACGTTTTCTTCTGCCACCGCCAGTGCCGGATTCTCTGCCGCCTGGCGGCCCGCAGAGAAAACGTTATCGAAGCAGAAATGCGGCGGCGCGTCGGGCCACGTCGCAACGATCGCATCGGCCAGCGATTGCTCGCCACAGGCCATGACCGAGGGCCAGCAGTCCTTCATCATCGCGACCAGTTCTGACGGCGCCTGCCGCGCATACAGCGGCACCACCGTCAAGCCCTCCGCCATGACGGCCAGATCCATCGCCACCCACTGCATCGAGTTATGCGCCAGCAGCGCGCACCGGTCGCCCTTCTTGAGACGCAGCCGCCGCAGATATGCGCGCGCCGCCAGCACCTGAGCCAGCAGTTGCCGCGCGGTCAGCGAAGCCACATGCCCATCACGCAGTTCCTGCAGCACGACAGCATCGCCGCTGCGCTCCAGGCTCGCAAAGATTTGTTCAAGAAACGACATGCGTTGGCTACGAATTCGTTGGATGAAGTGGTGTTTTGAAAAGCAAACACTTACCCGTACGCCGCCACCAGTTCCTTCAATCCCTCGCTCAGCGGAGGCAGATAATCCTCCCAGCTCCATTCTCCGCGCCGAGTGGGAAAGTCCGGGTACCGCCGCTGCACTTCTTCTTCAAAATACACACCCATGCGCGCCATCAACTTTAAATTCCTCACCGTGGTTCGCGCGATTCCGTCGGTGATCCGCTCTCCATCGCGATCGAGAATTTCGAGCGCCGCTAGAGTCCGTGCCTCCAGGTCCGGATCGTCCACGTTCATCAGCAACTCCTGATGCCCGCGTTCGTTCATCAAATTCCGGATGCGCTCATCCATCGTGATCCCCGCCGACGCCACCAGCGCGGGCATCGACGTCACAATCCCGTGGTAGCGCGAAGATATCATCATGCGGCAAGCGCGCAGAATGCTGACTAGCTGGTACATGTTGTAGTCGTCCGAGGTCAGTATCGGAACTCCGCCTAGCTTCTCCGAGATGCGGCGGCAAGGCCGTGCATCCATGCGCTCGGTCGCCGCCATAATCACGAAGACGTTTTTCTTTTCTCGAAACGCGGCGATGGCATTTGCAATCGAACTCAAATAATGTTCGTAGGCGCGGTCCGCTTCTGGCCCAGCGTTATGAAAGTAGGGTCCGCGATAGTGACTCTCTTTGTATGCTCCGGTTAGGCTGTGCAGCGCGGCTTTTGCCACCGACGCCTTCACCGGCCACTCAAACGGATTGATGGGGCACACCACCAGCACGGGCGTCTTCCCATCCCAACCCACATCGCGAAGCGCCTTCTGCCCATACTCCGCGCCCAGCGGTTCAAACGTCCACGCCGTATCTGTGCCCAATTCCGTGGGCACGCCCAGCTCACGCAGGATTTTCCGCGACTCCTCGTTGCGGGTAATCACCAACGAATTCCTGCAAAAGCGTGCGCACATCTTCGCGACCATCGGATCCATGTGTCCCGCCTCAGCGCCGTACCCGATCGAGAGCTTGTTTTCCGCCGCTGCAATGCCGAGGGAGCCGATCATCATGGTGGCCAGCGCGTTCGCAAATTTCGATTTGAACATCGAACCCTCGCACGCCACCACGCCATGATGCTTCGGCACTTCATTCGCCAGGAACGGCGGAAAAATATCCGGCAGCCGCACTTGCGAGGTGCCATCGAAATATCCGCGCGACCGGTCAAAATTAAACGTCATCATGCTGAGGTCAACGTTCTCCGGTCCAAGAATCCGCCGGACCTGCCGCAGCATTTCTTCCACGCGCACATCCGACCCCGTATTGCGCGTCCCGTTGTAACCCGCGAACAGCAGCTTTAACTTCTCGCCCCGCTGCCAAGGTTCGCGCTTGCCCATCATCCACTGAATCTTCTTGCCCTCGATGATGCTCGATACCCACGCTTCCAGAACGAAGTCCATCATGCGGCAGACCCTCCCGCTTTTGTGCTCTCCGGCCAGGCTTGATATGGATATGCAAAATTGTGCTCGCGGCTGAACCGGAGCAGCGGAAAACTGTATTGCGAAAATGGCGCTGGCTTGCGGCCCATCTCCATCGTGACTCGCGTATTGTCGAAGACCGTATTCCACGTCAAATACGGCAGGAAGACCTTCATCAGCGCCGCGCCGTGCCCCGTCGGTCCTTTGCGATTGGCCAGCGTATTGACGATAGACGCGAACGGTTTTTCCAGAATCGGCAGAAACAGCGGCCCGCGCTTGTTCTGCTCCGCGGCCAGCGCCCGCGTCAATTCCCGAAATGTCTGCGAATCGTTGCCCGAGGAAAGATGATAGGTATCGTACGCGGGCTCAGCCTTCATGTGTAAAGTCGAAATCGCGTCCGCTACGAAATCCACATTCACAATGTCAATTTTGTCATGGGGACGAAACGGCAGCACCGGCAAGCCCGCCAAAAATACGAACGACCGCACCATGTCGAACTGCGTCGTCTGCGGATACCGGCTGTCCCCGAGCACGATGCTGGGCCGGAAGATCGTCAGCGGCACGTCTGGGAGCAACTCGCGGACCATGTGCTCGCAGAATTTTTTCGTTCGCGCATACGGATCGTAATCCGAGCGCTCCCAGTCAATCGCCCGGTCTTCCAAGACCACTTCGTGGCTGCGCTTCCCCGCCACGGCCACCGTGCTCACATTCGAAAAGCGCCGCAACCCGTGATAATACTGCGATTGCCGCGCCAGTTGCACGACTTCGAGCGTTCCGCGCAGATTGACATTCAAACAACTTTTTTCCGACTTCCGATTCAGCGAGGCCGCGCAGTGAATCACCGAATCGGTAGTGTGCACGAGCCGGTCGTAATCGCCAGCTTCCAGCCCGAACTGTGGCGACGTGAGATCGCCGCGAAAAATTCGCACCTTCGCTTGCAAGTAGTCGTAAAACTTGGGGAAAGGTAAATGCAACTGCAAGGCCTGCCAAAGGCGCAGCTCGGCTTCCCGCGGATCGCGCCCTCGCACCAGCAGATTCAAGGTCGCGTCATGCTGCTCTAGCAGATTAGCGGCAACATGCGCTCCGATGTAGCCGGTTCCCCCGGTCAGGAATATCGCCACGTTGCTCCGTTCGTCCCTGTCTTCACCGCATCGCCATTTTCAGTCGTTGGAGTTGGAGTCGGCGAGGCCGGCATCTGCAACACCCGCGGCGTGCGCGCTTCGAGCGGCCGTCCTTCAATCAGCGGATAGGTCCACCGCCGCAATGCTGGAATGTGAATGTCGATCCAATACTCCCACCAGTCCAGCCCCGCAGTGTCATATCCGAAAATCTCTTTCTCCTCGGGCGTCAGCGCCTGCGACAGCTTCTCTACGTTGTCGGCCACAAAGTCATGCTCGTTGAGCAGAATAAAGGGCTCGAACAGGCCTACCAATTTTTCCACGCGCTCGAGGTTGCGTTCGGTTTTCGCGAGCGGCTTTGTCATCGCCGAAGGCAGCGGCGACATCACCCGCTGAATCGACTTGATAATCATTTTCTGCGCCGGCGCCGACATCCGGTTATAACGCTCTTTTGAAACCGGAATCGCATCCATTCGCAGGCGCAGCCAATACTCCAAGCCTTCCTGCGCCCGATAGTGACGCCGATGACCGAGGCTCGTCAACTCGATCGACCGACCCATGTCACACGGATTAGTGACCGACGTGGCCAGCTGATACAGCGGATCGTGCCGACGCTCAACCAACGCCGCGCCAATCAGCGTCATGCCGGCGCACACTGCGTCCACCGGAATGATGTCCAGCCGCTTGTGTTCGTTCGAAGGCAGTTGCCGGAACGCCGTTCCCAACAGATACGAGAGCGACGCCGAAGTATTGATGCCCTCATTCCATCCCCGAAATGGCTTGGACACCGAAGTCTCGACGATCGCCGGACGCACGATCGCAATCGGCAACCCCGCACCATCTTTCGAGATATGTTTTGCGATCAGCGATTCCGCCAGGCTCTTGGTAAAGGTGTAAGTATTCGGCCAACCCAACTCCTGCGCGCGCCGGGTAGCTTCTTCGGTAAGATAATTTTTCAGCCACCGCACTTTATTCTTGCGGATCTGATTTTCCAGCGCCTGGCCGCTCAGGCCTTTTGCGGCGTGTTCCTTCCCCAACGCCTGCCGCTTGAGTTCATCGGTAACTTCCGGCCCTTCGACGCGCGCCTCCGCCGACTCCACCAGTTCATGCAGGCGATGCCACTCTCTTTCCGCGTCAAAGTCCTTCAGGTGCAGCGGCGTGTAATTCGGATGCAGCCGTTCACTCACGCGCCCATCCCGCTGTCCCGCGACATAGCAGGTCGAAAGATGCAGCAGCGCCGCGTGATCGGACCCGCGAATGAAGTCGATCAGGTGGACCGTCGAATCCACATTCACCGCCAGCGCGTCGCGCAGATCGGGATTGAAATCCGTCAATCCCGAGCTATTGATGATGAGATCGAGTTGGTTACGCAGCCGCGCCGAGGTTTCAGGGTCCAGCCCCAGGCCGGGCTGCGAAACATCGCCTTCTACTACCTCAATTTTTTCCGCCAGCAATGCGCCCAACCGGTTGTCGTATTTCTCGAACAACGGATCGAAAACGGGCGCGCCTTCAATCATTTTCTCGAAGCGCGTTTGCGCCGGATTCGATTTTTGCCGCCGGATTAATAAATAAAGTTTCCCAATCTCCGGCAAATCCATCAGGGTATTTGCCAGCCAGACTTTGCCGATAAAGCCGGTGACGCCGATCAGCATCACATGCTTTCCACCCAGCGCCTTTCGCACCGAAAACCGCGCCGGATACCGCTTTTCGTCGAAATATACAATCGGACGAACCCGCGGCGTCTCCACGCGAACGGCGGGCACAATCGCCGAAGCCAGCGCCTTGGGACCGCGTAACCCCAGCGCCCGCACCCAGCGCGCCGGACTCTGCTGCCCGTCCGGCCCCGCTTCTCGCATGCGCGCAAATAATCCCCGCGGGCGGATCACCGGACTCAGCAGCCGACCTGTTGCAACTCCACCGCGGAAGTCGAGGCGATTCGCAATAATCCACCGCACGCCCAGATGGCGCGCCAGCGGGCGCATCACATGCTCTAACCCCTGGCTCACCAGCACCACGTCGACGCCGGTCGCCTGCAACGCCTTCAGGTGCCGCACTCCTTCTTCTTTAAGCAGCGGCTTCAGCTTGTATTCGAATTCTTCTTCGCCCAGCAGATCGAGGCGGTCGCGAGTAATTCCGCGCAACACAGCGTGCACGATTCGAGTCGCGGCCACGCGGTTCGCCGCATACAAAAATGGCCGCAGCAATGCCATCATGAGCACCAGGCTGCGGCGTGCTGCTCGCGCAATATAGGTCTGGCTGTTCCAGGTAAAGAAGGCAATGGGACGAACGGTGGTCAGCTCCAGCAGGCTTCCTTCCACCCGCCAGTAAACCGGCGATGAAGGCCGCGACCGAAGGGGCTCGGAGACGCTCGACGAAGAAGTGCCTGGTGCAACGCGCCGAGTCGACGCCACGTCTGCCACTGACGCTCTGGCTCCAGGCGCCGTCGACTGCCCTTCGAGATTGCTGACAGGTTCCACGATTTAATATCCGGACACAATCACAGTCTGGCTAAGTAACCAGCCGGAATCACCTATTTTAACCTCTCCTTCACAAACGAAACAGAATAACCACAAGCCCGTGTTCACGCCCCTTTTCACGCCGCCCGTTCCACCCAGCAAACATCCCAATACTTGCCAAATTTCCGCCCATTTTCGCTCAAAACGCCCACCACGCGGAACCCAAATCTTCGGTGCAGAGCCTCGGTGGCTGGGTTCGGCAACACATAAACCGCAACAAACCGATGAATGTCTTCACCCTTCAAAATCGCAAATAACTCCGCATACAAACGCTTTCCCAAGCCCTTCCCGACTGCCTCGGGCGCGCAATAGACCGTCGTCTCAACCGTCGTTTCATAGGCCGCCTTCGGACGAAACCGCGTCGTGCCCGCGTAGCCCATCACGATTCCATTTTCTTCGGCGACAATCAGCCGATGCCTTCCCGTCGCGCTGAACTGCGCGAACCAGGCCTCGCGCCGCTCCACCGTGTAAGGCTCAACATCAAACGTCACCGGAGTATTCAAAACGTAATAGTTGTAAATCTCGGTGATGCGCGCCAGATCCCGGCGCTCGGCCGTCCGAATTCGCGTCTCATTCATGGCTATTCTCGAATCTCAATTCCGCGCTTATCGCATCACCCAGCCCACAACTGCGGCCGCCGCCACCAGCCAAGCCGCGTTCACTCGGAACCGGAGCAGTGCGATCAGGCTCACGGCAAACACAGCCAGGGTGGTGCGGTCCACTATCGACGCCTTCCCCAACTGCCAACTCACCACCGCCATCAGGGCGAGCGAACCCGCAACCACTCCATCGAGCGCTGCGGCCACCACGGGAGAATTTCGCAGTCGCGGAATCAACGGCCCGCTTATCGCGACCAGCACGAAGCCCGGCAAGAAAATTCCTACCGTCGCCACTACCGCTCCCGCCCAGCCAGCCACCACGTATCCGATAAACGTCGCGGTCGTAAACAGAGGACCGGGTGTAAATTGTCCCACTGCGACCGCGTCAATCAACTGCTTATCGGTTAGCCAATGCAGGCGCTCCACAAACTCGGATTGCAGAAATGCCAGCAAGACATATCCGCTGCCGAACACCACCGAGCCAATTTTCAGAAACGACAAGAACAACCGCAAGAGCTGGGCTGGAAACGCCGCGCCTGCAGCCGCTATTGCCATTGCCGCAGCAACAACCTTCGGAAGCACGCCAACTTTCTGAAGTCCAACTATTTTTGGAAACCCAACCGCACTCAGCAGCCGGTTCTTCATCGTCAAAGCCGCCGCCGATACCAACCCGGCAGCTAGCAGCACCATCACCGGACTGACCTCCAATAGACTTAGCACCACGGCGAGCACGGCAATCACCGCGAGCAGCGCTGTCCGCACGCCCGTTCGCCCCAACTTCCCCAGCGCCTGGATCACGATTGCCACCACCGCCGGCTTGATCGCGTAGAGTACGCCTTCGGCTTTCGGCAGCGAGCCAAAGCGTACATACGCCCAGGCAATCACCGACACGATCACGGCCGCCGGAATGATGAAGCAGCAACCTGCCACAATCAGGCCGCGCCAGCCACGCTTCAGTTGCCCCACAAAAATCGCAACTTCGGTCGAACTTGGCCCCGGAATCAGATTCGCCGTCGCCAGCCGGTCCAGAAATTCTGCTTCGGTAATCCACTGGCGCCGCCGCACGAATTCTTCTTCCATCATCGCCAGATGCGCCGCCGGCCCGCCAAAAGCAATCGTCCCCAGCTTCAGAAACACCAGAGCAATCTCCCCGAGCGACGGTTCTCGAATTGTTGAAGCCTCAGGCATAGCCTGTGTGGCGCGGATACTCTTGTCCGCGAACCCGCCGCCGAAGCGGAAAGCTTGAGGTTACCGCAAATTTAGACACGCAAGAATTGGTAGGATGATTCACTACGGGGATGGTAGGCCGGGCCAGGAGAGCACGCAGCCCTATGAGTATGCTGACGCTATTTGGATTGTTCGCGGTGACCGCAATGCTGGTCACCTACGCCTTGGAAAGCCGCAGCCCCTGGTTCATCCTGGCATTCGCCGCGTCTTGCGCGCTCGGTTCTGCTTATGGATTTCTGCAAGGCGCGTGGCCCTTTGGAGTAGTCGAGGCCATCTGGTCGGTGGTGGCCGTGCGCCGCTGGTATCAGGCGAGGAA
>JBAWFQ010000175.1:0-7615 GCA_049592035.1 Terriglobales bacterium | reverse complement strand
CGCGCATTAATACCAAATCCCAGACAGTTGTTGCATTTTTCCTGCCGGACTCATCTTCCCGCCACTTAAACGTATGCCCTTGGAAATGCTATGCAATTGGCAGGCTCTAGTCTGGGAGCGCCGCTTTTCTCAACCGTCCGGAGGTCGGAAATGACAATTTATGTCAGTGGTTACAGGATTTCGGAACAAAATCCTGGCCCTGCTACCAACCAAATGGCCAGCAATAAAAAAAGCAGAGGATTTCTCCCCTGCCTCTTTCTGGCTGGTACCCTCCCCCAGGCACTTAGCCAAAACGGAAATCCTGCGACTGCCCCGACGCAAGACTAGTAGCAGTTAAAGAACCGCTCGTGGGGGCTTGGCTAAAAGTAACTCGGTTCCGATCAAAAGCTGCATTCTTCGAAGAATTGGCTGCGCGGGCGGCGCTTGGGAGACTTTTCGGTGAAGACATTGCTGGCGCTGGCTGACAGACTTTGACAGATCAATCGGGAAGCGCTGTGCCAAATTTTGTCACTGGAATTCCAGGCTGTGGGTGAGCCGCGGTTGGTCAGCAAGCAGGCCGGTCCGAGTCCGGCAGGTGCGCCGCGCCTGCATCTCTGGGATGAGCCTGCATTTCCGGGATCATGGCGGGCAGCATCATCGCCCAGACGACGGAGACTGTCGAAGACACTGCTACCAGCAACCACGGCACGGTCCGCCCGATCATCATCAGGCGAAAGCCGAATCGGCCTATCGCAAGCCAGGCCAGGAACAGGGTGCATCCACATAGCGCGGGCAGCCATCTTTGCCGGTCTCGGATGCTGACGGTGCGCGCCATCCATGCCTGCATCCACAAGGTGAACGGCAAAGCCACCACCAGGTCGAAGAGGTAGTGCTCTCCACTGGCGAGGGTATCGAAAACGGTGGCCAGTACGAGCGCCCAAGCCGCCCATCGAGCCCAGCGAGGCAGGCTTCGAGTATTGAGCCAAATCAAGAGCGCCCAAGTCAGGTGCAGGGAGGGTACGCCGTTGCGTGGAAAAAGCCATGACACTGGCACCTTGGCCAAAGCCAACTGATGGAAGGCCGCGTACGGAACGACCAGGTTGGGAAAATCGCGCCCAAAGGCATAGCGTGGGCCGCATACCGGAAAAATGCTGAAGAAGGCATAGCCCACCATCGCCGAGGCAAACAGTACCTCGATGATCTCCCAGATTGGCCTGTCCCGGCGGCGCATGAAGCCGGCGTAGAGCGCTGCCATGGCCAAAAGAATGCCCTCGTAGCTCACCTTCATAAACGGAAACAGATACGGATGGGCATTCAAAAACCGTCCCAGCGCAAAGCTGGGTTCAAAGCCAAGACTGCCGTCGAAGGCGAACGCATAGAGATCGAAAGTCTGGCGATGGAGCAGGGAAGCCATGTTGAGCGAGTACTGCGACGCCAGCACAAAGAACGCCAGCACGGCCGCTGGCAACAAGGCCCGGCAAGCCGCCGGTTCGCCATCCCGGCCATTGCAAACGATCACGCAACTCAACAGAAGCAGGCTGGCCAGTCCGAAGGCGCCCAGGACTTGCACCAGCAGCGTCGTCAGATCCTGGTAGCGTCCCCATACCACCCAAGCCGTGAGCAAGGCCCCCAGGCCTGCGAGTATTGTCAGGCGCTTTGGGATGCGTTCCGCGGCAAGGTAAAGGAGGAAGGCGCCGCCGAAGCCGTATCCGATAAAGGGCTGCCTGAAATCCAGGTGCGTGCCCGCGGTCAGGGCAAGCACGGCGAGCAGGGCGCACAAGGAGGCGCGAATCGCCAGGGAGAGACGGGCTTCGCGGATTGAGTTCACACTGGACATGGCGTGAGGAAAAATCCAACCTACCATGTCGAACTCACGTTCCAGAAGTGACTGCCGGGGTGAAGGGACAAGGGCGCCGGCGGCGCCGGAAGGCCCGGTCAAACTTCAAAACCAAACTGCAAAAGCAAAAAAAGCAGAGGATTTCTCCTCTGCTTTTTCCCGGTTGGTACCCTCCCCCAGGTACTTTGCCAAAATCAAACTTACTGCAGTGGGGTCTGCGTGGTGTCGCAGGAGGTGATGGCCGCCATGTTGTAGCGAACCACTGCGTCCGCGAACGAACAGAAAGACCGTACGCCCGTCTGGTTGGCAGTCAACGGGGTTGTGATCGCCTGATAGGTGGAAGACGGAGTGCCGCTCACGCCCGTTAAGGTGAACGTATAGCCGCTCTTGGTGCCCGCCGCCAAGGTGGTATCGATCAAGCAAGCTTGGGTGGAGTCTGGCGGATTGCAACCCGTGCCCGATAGAGCCCCCAGGGTGGAGGCAAAGCCCACCGTCGGGTAGGCGGAGTTATACGAGATCTGAGCTGTGTTCAGGGTGCGAATCGAGGCCACGGCGGACGATTCATTCGCCGAAATACGCGCGCGCAACAGGTTGGGTATCGCAATCGCGGCGATGATCAGGATGATCGCGACCACGATCAACAACTCGATGAGTGAGAAGCCCTTTTGTTTCCGCATCTAAAATTTTCCTTTCGCCACGTCGAGCGGCTTTGGTTCTTGAACTACTCCGAGTGAATACAGCACCTTGAGGGCCAGCGTCTTTAGTGACCAAAGTCAGATGTCCTTCTGGACAAAGGCTCAGTGTTTTCAGCGGCATTCTGCGGGATAGTAACCTATTCGTTCATCCGTGATTCTGCTGAGATGACATTTTTCGGAGGCTCAGGCTGACAAATCTTGTCAGGGAACGAGTATTCATTCAAGAACCTCCACCGGGAAGCGCCCGTAAAAACAAAAAAAGCAGAGGATTTCTCCTCTGCTTTTTTCCGGCTCGTACCCTCCCCCAGGTACTTTGCCAAAATCAAACTTACTGCAGCGGGGTCTGCGTGGTATCGCAGGAGGTGATGGCCGCCATGTTGTAGCGAACCACCGCGTCCGCGAACGAGCAGAAAGACCGTACGCCCGTCTGGTTAGCGGTCAACGGGGTTGCGATCGCCTGATAGGTGGAAGACGGAGTGCCGCTCACGCCCGTCATCTGGAACGTATAGCCGCTCTTGGTGCCGGCTGCCAGCGTGGTATCGATCAAGCAAGCGCCGGTGGAGCTAGGCGGTGTGCAGCTCGTGCCGGAAAGAGCGCCGAGGGTGGACGCAAATCCCACCGTTGGGTAAGCCGAGTTGTACGAAATCTGAGCTGTGTTCAGGGTGCGAACCGATGCCACGGCGGACGACTCGTTCGCCGCAATACGTGCACGCAACAGGTTCGGGATAGCAATCGCGGCGATGATCAGGATGATCGCCACCACGATCAGCAGTTCGATCAGTGAGAAGCCCTTTTGTTTCCGCATTTATAGTTTCCTCGTCTCCGTTTGACTGGTTTGGTTGGATGACCAACTCGCTAGTACTATCGCACTCTAAGGGCCAGAGGCCCAAGTGACGGAAGTCAGATGTCCTTCCGGATACAAACTCAACGTTTTCAGCGCTCTTCCGCGGGATAGTAACCTCGCCGGTCACTCCGGGTACTCCAAGTATGACATTTTCAGAGACCCGGAATGACAAATTTTGCTAGTCGCGCCGGTTCTCTATATTACCCTGAAACCGCCCGCCAGACGCGGCAACTCCCATTTCTGGAACGCGCGATACCGCTGATCTTGCGCGGGCGGAACTCTCCATCGCCGGGACGCCGGGTGCACCGGAAAATGTGCACCGAAAAAAGTCCGCCGAGCAAAGGCCCCTACTTCGATCCCGCAACCTGGGGGCCGGCCGTGGCGAAAAACGCCTCCGCGGTTTTCTGCGCCTCCGCCAGATCTGCGATGCGCCCGGAAATCGCCTTGGCCTCATCCTTCCGCCCAGCCTGCTGCAAAGCCTGCGCCAGCAGAAAGTACCCGACATCGGTGGGACGGACTGCCGCGGCATGTGAGTACTGGCGAATGGCTTCCGCCAGATCGCCATTTTGCTCAGCAATCAAGCCGAGTCCGATCAGAGGCCGGATCCGGTCGGGCGCCAACGTGGCCGCCGTTTCGAAATATCGCTTTGCCGTCGTCGAGTCCCCCATTTGCCGATAAGCGAACCCCAGATTGGCATCGGCTCCCGCCCGCATAACCATGTCGGGTGCGTGCAGCGCCACCATCCGATAGCGCTCGATGGCGGCTGGCATGTGGCCGCGGCTATCTTCGTAGGCGCCCAGATTCATGTTGGCAATCAGATTGTCGGGACGAATGGCGAGGGCGGAGCGGAAGTGCGCCGCGGCGTCTTCCGCTCTGCCCTGGCTGAATAGATAAATACCCAGGTTGTTTTCCGCAATGTAGTTGTCTTTGGTGAGCGCCAAAGTGCGCTGCCAAAAGGACGGAATGTCGTGCCAGTAGCCAACTTGCCGATACGTGCACGCCCCCAGCACCAGCACATAAACAACCGCAATAACCGATAGAACGGCGAGCCGCGGAGCTGGAATCTTCCTGGCTTGGGCCCAGTCGGCCACCAGCCAGGTCGACATGAAAAACACTCCGATGAGGGGAAGATAGGCGAAACGGTCTGCTCGCGCCTGCGGGCCGACCTGTACCAGCCCGATCATCGGTACCAGGCTTCCTAGAAACCAAAACCATCCGGCGACAAGATAGCGTTGCTGGCGCGCGCGCAACACCGAAGCAGTGACCAGCAGCAACGCAAGCACAGCCGCGCCCACTTGCCACAGCGGGTAGAGCCGAGTTGGGTGCGGGTACAACGCCACCAGCCTGGCCGGCCAGAGGGCATCGAGCAGGTAGTGGGCATAGGAGATCGCAGCCGTCTCCAGTCGCAACCACACGCTGTACTGAGCGACCGCGCCCCCGGCCTTTTCCGCTTTGATCGTAATCACCGCGCTGGCGGCGGAGAGCAGCAAGAGCGGCGCTTTTTCCCATACCACCAACCCTTTCCACCAGCGGGTCGGGATTCCTGGGTGCGGCGTTTCGCCGCGAGTCTGGGAACCGGCCGGCGGGAAAATCCGGCACAGCGGCCAGTAGTCCCACAACCAAAGCAAAAATGGAAACGCGATGATTTGAGACTTAGTCAGAAGTCCCAACGCAAATAGACAAAACAACACCGCGTAGCGGAGAACGCCGGGCTTCCGCGTGTACCACGTGTAGGCATATAGAGCGAGCATGAAGAACAGCATGCTCAGCACATTTTTCCGCTCGGCCGCCCAAGCCACCGATTCCACGTTGATTGGGTGAAGCGCAAACAGCGCAGCCACCATCAGGCTTCGCCAGCGGAATCCGGTTGCGCTTTGCAGCAACAAAAACAGGAGGACCGCGCTGGCCGCATGGAGCAGCACACTTTCAAAGTGATGGCCCGCAGGATTCAGACCGAAAAGTTGATAGTCCAAGGCATGAGAAAGCCAGGACAGCGGAGCCCAGTTCGCCTCATCATAGGCGGTCGCGGCCCATTTCACCGTCGCCCAACTCAGGCCGGCTCTTACGTGAGCGTTGTTGGTGATGTAACTTTCGTCGTCATAGTTGAGAAAGCCGTTTTGACGCACTGGGGAGTAACACACAAACACAACCGCCGCCAGCACCAGACACGAAAGTAAAGTTTGTTGCCCCGGCGACGGAAACGCGCGGGAGGAACTCGAGACTGATGGCGCTTCGAGACGTTTCGGCGCCACGGCAGCAGCAGACGAATTCATGGGTTCAACTATTTTGAACCACCGACAGTGAATCTCGGGAAAGAACCGCCAAGCGTAAGTTCCCGTGGTAACCGCTTCCTGGGTCTCGTCCTTTCGCCCGCGTCCCTTCACCGCTGATAAACCACGTGTTGTTGCTGGGGAGTTAGTTACTGTCGATTAGTCCTGGGCAACACGGGTCGTTTAACTTCGCGGGCATCGCGTTAAAATCGGCCTCGGCAGGGGCAGAGACCGACGACTGACCATCGACGACCGAAGCGATGTCGTCCAGCAACATGTACCATCTGCCCGCAAAGTCGCCTCCAGCAAATCTCATGTCAGCCTCCGGCGAAAAACGGATCGTCATCTTCTGCCTGCTGGTGGTGGCTGCGACTCTCGCTTTCTATAATCCCGTCGCTCATAACCAATTCACCGATTTTGATGACTCCGTCTACATTCTGAGAAATTCCCAGGTGCAAACCGGCCTCACCTGGGACACTGTGAAGTGGTCGTTCACTACCTTTCACGCCGGATACTGGCATCCCGTGACCTGGTTGTCGCATGCCTTGGACTGCCAGATCTTTCGCCTCAATCCCACCGGCCACCATTACGTCAATCTGTTCCTGCACGCGGCGAATGCGGTATTGCTGTTTTTATTGCTGTGGCGAGCGACTGGACTTACCTGGCCCAGTCTGGTGGTGAGTGCGCTGTTCGCGCTGCACCCGGTCAATGTCGAATCGGTGGCCTGGGTTGCGGAGCGCAAGAATGTTCTCAGCATGTTGTTCTTCCTGCTCGCCCTTCACGCTTACGACCGCTATGCGCGCACCGGCAGACGATCCCTGTATTGGTGGGTAACTGTTCTGTTTGCGCTGGGCTTGATGGCGAAACCGCAGATCGTCACTCTGCCTTTTGTGCTGCTGCTCTGGGATTACTGGCCGTTGCAGCGCATGTTTATGGGGGCGACGGCAGATTCACAGGGCACGGTTGCTCCACGTTCTTTCGGTTTTCTGGTTTGGGAGAAGTGGCCTTTGTTTATTCTGGCCGCCGCGGATTCGGTCATTACCGTGATCGCGCAGCGCGCCGGGGCCGCGGTACGGACGGCAGCCGAAGTATCGCTCGCGTCGCGTTTCGAGAATGTTTTTGTTTCGTACGTACGGTATTTGGCAGAGTTGTTTTGGCCGGTCCGGCTTGCTCCCATGTATCCGCATCCCGGAAATTCGCTTTCCGGCTTGGATGTGGCGGCAGCCGTGGCTTTGCTGCTTCTGATTTCGACGCTGGTGTTGCGATGGCGCGACCGCCGGTATCTGCAGGTGGGCTGGTTCTGGTTTCTGGGAACTTTAGTTCCGATGATCGGAATTGTTACGGTCGGCGAGCAGGCGATGGCCGATCGCTTCGCCTACATCCCCTGCATCGGGGTGTTCGTCGCAGTAGTCTGGACTTTGCAGGAGTGGGTTGTGGCTGCGCCGGCCTCGCGACAGCGCAACGCCTATCGCGCCCGCAGCGTGTGGATCGGCGGCGCCGCGGTTGTTGCGGTCTCCGTTCTGGGATGTCTCACCCATCACCAGCTCGGTTACTGGAGCGACGATGAAACGCTATGGCGCTACACCCTAAGCGTAACCGATCGCAATTACATGGCGCACGACAATCTCGCTCTGGCTCTTGCCAAGCAGGGACGATCGGACGAGGCGGTGGTTGAATTCCGGGCGGCCAACGCGCTGCATAAATATCCACCCGCCCAGGTGCTGGAACTTGCGTTGTACGAATTGCGAGTTGGACATCCGCAGGAGGCAGCCGAGGAGTGCGATTCGGTTTTGCGCGCTTCCACCGATCCCCAGATTCAGGCCGTCGCGTGGAGCGTACTTGGCCAAGCGCACTTGCACTCGGTAGCTGCCCGACAAGAAGCAAGCTCTACCGCCGAGACGCCGAGTGCGCCGAGAAAAGGCGAGAAAGATCAAATCGCGCACCGCCAGCGGTAACTCAAGTTCGTATCAGGGCATCGCTCCAGCGATGC
>JBAWFQ010000174.1:0-7575 GCA_049592035.1 Terriglobales bacterium | reverse complement strand
CCACGAACGCGCCGCTTCAGTTTATCTGCAACAGCACATCGACCGAGTGGGCTACAGTTCCCGAAGTGCCGGTAATCTGGACGGTGTAGGTTCCCGCCACCGTTCCTCCGGGCGTGGTGGCGCTGTTGGTGGACTTTCCGCAGCCTGGCTGCAACAAGATGATGCCCGCGATCAGACCCAGCACAGCTCCCATCAGCCAGCGACATCGCCTGCGGCCGGCGCCGATCCCCAGTCCGACCAGGCTCAGGCCTCCGATGGGGAGCCATGCGGCGTACAACGGGAAGCGGCGGAGCAGGCTGCCGGTGTTTACGGGACGGGGTACGGTGGGGATGTTCAGCACCGTGTCTTCACACTGCGTCCCCGAAAGGGTGACGGGGGTGGGGTTGAAGGTAGGAGTGGATGCGGTCACCATCGATGGCGACGTGGTTTGGCTCGGCGTTATGCTGGCGTTATAGCCTAACGAACTGGTCGGACAGAACTCGACTCCGATGTGGGCGATGTCTCCCGCAACAACAGGGGAGGGGGAGGTCGGTACCTGGACCGAAAAGTCGACGACGTTGGCGAATGGCTGCGTCACGTTTGCGGACACGGGACCTCCGTTCGCGCTGACGTTGCCCGAGACAGTAATTGTCGAATTGATGACGGGACTGCTCGGTGTCAAGTCGACTTCGACCGTCGCCGGGTTCGCGCAGGGGAGAGGCGTGCATACCGCCAGGGTTGGGATAGAGCAGGTGATTGTCCCAAAATTCCCTGTACCTTGCACCGCACCGCAGCTACCCGCATTGCTGGTGACTTGGGCGGTGGCAGGTTTTGTCAGTCCTGTAAGGGGCACTCCCGTGGCAGTAAAAATAACGGCGGTTGCGTTGTCGGGGCCTTGATTGACGATGTCGAAGGTAAAGGCGACCTGGGTTCCGGCCGCAACATCGAGGGGATTAGGACTGGAGCTGGGGTAGGTGAGTATAAGCCCGCTGCTAGCGCCGACCTTAGTAACGAAAGCATCCTGAGGCCCGGACGTTGTGTTCAACGTTGACTGGTAGGCATTGCTCGAGACCGGGAAATCTGTGGATTGCGTTACACCGGCCACGTAGGCGAGATTATAGGGGTCGAGTGCGATTCCTGTGCCCTGATCCGTCAGGCTGCCGCCGAGATAAGTTGTGTAATCGCCCGGGGGCGCGGTGCCTTGGGAAAGTGTGCCCGACATGGTGGTGGAAATCAGGGCGACGAAGGCGTCGGATGCACCACCCCCATACACGCCTCCATTGTACGAGTTTGTGGGCGTCGGCTCGATGGGGTTGAGGATGGGGAAGTTTGTGGATTGGGTTGTGCCCGCCACGTGGGCCGCCTGCACCGAATCCACTTTAATGTCATTGGCGAGGTCGGGCCCGGCACCGCCCAAATAGGTGAAGTAGATAATCGGATACTGCGTGCCGTTGCTGGGGCCAATCTTGGCGATGAATGCGTTGGTATTGCAGCCATTCTGATTGCACGTGCCGTTATAGACGGTCTGAAAGCCGCCGCCAACGCCAATCCAATCGCTCGAACTCGTCGAGCCGACGACGTAAGTGTTGCCGGACGTATCCACCGCGATGGCGATGCCATTGTCATTGCTGCTTCCGCCTAGATAAGTGGAGTACACGGGGATGGAGCCACCCACGTTGGGGTTGATCTTGGCGGCGAAAGCGTCGGTCGTGGTCGTCGGGGTTTGAGAGTTGCAATTGGTCTGGCCGGCTTCATTCAGACAGGATTGCTGGGCATCGAAAAGCGGAAACGGCAACGAGCCCCCAGGCCCCGAAACCCCCAACTGGTTGGTGGTGCCGGTGAAGTACATGTTGACCTGATTCGCGGAAGGATCCACGGCAATGCCGCCGCCGATAGCAATGTCGGTGGCTCCAAAATTTCCGCCACCGAAGTAAGTGGAGTAAGCAATACTCGTGTAACCAGTGCCGCTCGTATCGATCTTGGTGGCGAAGAACTGGGGGCACTGGGCGGGGCATGCGTTATCGACCGCGTTGGAGGGAGAGTTCGACACTGTCTGAAAACCCTCGGGACTAGCGGGGAACGGGTTGACTTGGGTTTCAGGGTTGGTCGAAGTGGTGACGCCGGTGACGTAGGCGTTGCAAGTCGGGTTACAGCTGTTGTCGATGGCCAGACCCGTCACCGTATCGACGCCATTGCCGGCGAGATACGTGGAATAGGTGAGACTGTAGAGGTTGTTCTGGCTGCTGAAAGCGATGGCCGTGACGAATCCGTGGGAGCCGGTCTGGGGGGACTGCTGGTAGCCAGTGGTCGTGGTCGGAAAGTTGGGAGATGTAGTCGAACCGGCAACGTAGATGTTGTCGGCCGAATCGACCGCGATGCCAGCTAGGCCGTCAGTCCCCGAACCGCCCAGGTAGGTGGAAAACACAAGCTCCGGGTAGCCCGCTTGCGGTGTCGGATTGATCTTGGAAATAAACAGGTTTTGTGCGCCGTTGAGGGTGGTCTGTAGCGGCGGTATGTACGGAGCCGACGAGCCACTCACCGGAAAGTCCGGCGAAGTGGTCGAACCCGCGACATAAATATTGGAGGCGTTATCGACTGCGATTTTCACCAGACTCTCGCCGCCGCCGCCAAGGTAGGTCGAATAGCTCAAGGTCGGGTCGATAACGAGTTCGCGGCTGTGGTCGTAGTCTCCGATGGCAAAGCCGATTTTGTTGTCCGCGAGCTGGCGGAAGCTTCCCGCGACCGTTTTTTCCACAGTGCCGGACTGGTAGACGTGAGGCGCGTGGAAGCGGACGTCTCCGTTGGCGGTGGAGAGGACTAGGTCGCCCGAGTTCTCGGAATCTATGTGAACGTCTGCGCCCGTGAAACTCAACGCGATCTGGTTGGGATCACTGCCGGGAGCGACGCGGAAATCGTATTCGAGTTGTCCCTGATCGCCGTAGTAAACCAGATCGACGCCGGGATAAACCGCCTGATACTGGACGCGCCCAAATTGCGGGATGTTCTGCCGCCACTTGGAGCGATCATTGCCGATAAAGTAGTTGCTCTTTCCCGGCAGAGGCGACGCGCCGGAAACTCGGGGGGACGTATTTGCTCCCTCCAGCCTCATGCGAATCACCGACGCAGGCTTGGGGCTGGGAACGGGAGTAGCCGTCCGCGGGCTGGGAACTGGTTGCTGGAGTTTGAGCACCGCTTCGTCCGCAGTCAGAAACAGGCCGTAGCCGGCGCCGCGCGCCATAAATTTTACCTGCGGGGCGGTCTGTCCCTGGTTTGGTTCGAAGAACATAGGCAGCGACAGCGAGTGCGCCACGGGCTTCAGCTCTGACTGCGAAGATGGCATGCTCGTGGCGGCCTTAGCGGCATGTACCGAGGTTCCAAAATGAAGCATGACACCCGCGGCACCGAGGACGACCGCCGCCAGAAGCGCAGCTTTCATCCCGTTTCCTATCTTTTTCCCTGTCTTTGCTGACTTTTTCTCTGTAACTGAACGTCTCACCGAACCTCCTGCAGACACTGGGTAATTCCGATTCACGACGCTTCTCCGGGTTCCCCAATTTCACGGGGTGAGAACGAGACTGGCACACAAACAGAACTGCCACTCGACGCCCTTAGGAAGCGGATGCGTACCTGTCACCAGAATACTGGGATTGAGCCAAGCAAATACTTTTACATCCAAGAGATACGCTGTCAAGCGGGACAGACAGCATGAGCCGCATAGTGAGAAGGCGAAAGAGGGGCAAATGGTTGTAAGGAAGGTGTCAGGTCTCAGGTTTCGATTTTGGGTGGCGCAGCGGTTCACCGCTGCGATCACGAACCGTTTTCACTGACGGCTTTTAGCCGCCGAGGGGAAACTGTGGCTCGAAAAAGCACTTTCTTAGCAGCCGGTGAAGGCGCGACCGTTCATTTCTTCAACTGCCCTATCTCGCTTTTCAGCCGCGCGTACCGCCGGACGATACTACCCAAATAGGTGATGTGAATAATCCAGGTGACGGCGTAAGCAGCGAAAAGATATCCGTTTCTCATCGCCCACCTCCTCGGGGATTCATCAGCGATTCCAGAGCATGGGCATGGTCGACTTCGCGCTGCAGTTTTTCCAGCCGGTAGCGCGACCAGCAAACCAGAAACGCAAAGCAGGAAAACGCCAGCCAATTGATGAGCAGGACGTGCAACATGCGCGGATCGATCGATCCGCCTCCGCCCATGACCGGCTGCGGATGCTGGGTGCGGAAGAACCAGATCGAAAAGTAAACAAACGGCACGCACAGCGCGCCCAGAACGGCGAGAGCAGCCGCCAGCAGGGGAGTTTCTCCGCTGGAAGAAAAGCGGCGCAGAAAAAGATAACTCACGTAGATCAGCCACAGCACCAGGGTCGAGGTCAGGCGCATGTCCCAGGTCCACCAGATGCCCCAGACTGGGCGCGCCCAGATCGGGCCCGTGACCAGCACGACCGTGCAGAAAACCACACCGACTTCGGCCGTGACAAGCGCCACGATATCGGCAGTCGGGTTGCGTTTGATCAGATACAAGACCGAAGCTCCGAAATTGATGAAGAAGAGGATGAACGCGGTCCAGGCCGATGGTACGTGGTAGTAGAAAATCCGCTGCACGTCCCCCATGGTCCGTTCAGTGGGAGCAACCACCAACGCCTGGTAAAGCGCATAGATCAGCAGAATCGCAGTCAGGACTCCGAGGATAGGGAAGAGTTTTTTCATTTTGGGTAGGGCACGGCTTTAGCCGTGCCATTAAACCAGTAAAATTCGTGGGCTTTAGCCCCTGAGGGCACACCTCGAAACCGCCGATGATTCCGGTCCATCATTCATTCTGCATTCAAGACGGTTTCAAACAACAGCAGGCACACCGTAGTAAACACCAGATCGTACGTCGCAAGCAACACGATCCAGAAACGAGCGCCTTCGCCATTGAGTATAGCGGTTGTCGCCTGCACCATAGCAAGCAGGGCCGGGATCGATATGGGAAACAGTAGCAGCGGCAGCATGATCTCGCGGCTGCGGGTGCGCAGGGACATCGCGGCGAAGAAGGTTCCGTTTACAACGAGAGCCCAGGTGCCGAGCGCCGCCACCAGCAGCAGAGGCCATGCCGGCCCCAGCGCTCGCAGGCGGTAAAACATGATGAACAGCGGGGTCATGAGAGTTTCGAGCACGCTGACGAAAATAAAATTGCCCAGCGTCTTCGCGATGAACAGGGAGTTGGCCGGAGCCGGCGACACGCGGTAGGCATCGAGCACCTGGTTGCGAATCTCCCGCGCCCAGGTCTGGTTGAGTGCCACCACCGCCGCGAACAGGAATGCTACCCAGACCAGGCCTCCCGCGATCTGGCGCGATTCTTCGGCGCTGGGATCGAACGAAAAACTGAACACCACCACCACCAGCAGAGAAAAAAACAGCATGGAGTTGATGGCATCCTTGGACCGCCACTCCAGGCGGAGGTCTTTGAGCAAGGTGACGCGGGTGATGCCGGCGGGCGCGCTCATCTTGAATTTCCCCCCGGACTTTTTTCCGAAATCTCCAATCGCTTCAGGTCTCGCGTGCGTTCGACAATCTTGCCGAATTCCATCCACACGAACTCGTCAGCTGCGCCCTCGAGCAACGCGGCCTGGTGCGTGACGACGAAAATCGTCTTGCCCTGATCGCGGAGACCGGCCAGCAGGTGGACCATGTCGGTGGCGGAATGGAGATCCACATTCGAGAAGGGTTCGTCGAGCAAAAGGACTTTGGGGTCATTGAGCAACGCCCGCGCCAACGACATTCGCTGCCGCATGCCTTGCGAGTACTGACCGACGGGGCGGACGAGTTCGGGATCGAGACCAACGGCGCGAATCGCCTCGGCGCAGCGCGTGCGGCTGGTAATTCCGTAAAGCCGAGCAAAGTATTCCAGGTTCTCCATCCCGCTCATCTCGTCATAGAGCAGCGACGGATGCGCCATGTAGCCCACCTGGTGGCAGATGTCGTGAAACTTCTTCGCCCCGAGAATTGTGACTTCGCCGCTTGACGGCTGATTGAGTCCTGCGAGCGTGCGCAGCAGGGTGGTCTTGCCGGCGCCGTTGTCGCCGAGAATGGCATAGAGTTTGCCGCCGCAGAATTCCGCAGTAACACCGCGCAGCGCGGCAAAACGGCCAAACTGCTTGATCAGATTCGTGACTGTAATGACGGGCGCGGTTTCAGCGATGTTCATCGGGGCATAAAAACAGGAAGTACCGAAATATGCGCCATTGTATGAATGTATGTACTCAGAATCTGACTAAGAGTACAACAGTACAGCTATTGCGGTTTTTGCGATCTGGGGGCTGACCCGTGGTTAGCTTCGTAGCTGCGTTCGGCCTCAATCAGTTCCGCTCGATGCTTTGCCTTAATTGTCCTCGCCAGCTCTACCTGCTTGGCGGCAAGCGCCTGTGACACTTCGCCTTGGATTTGCCGAAGAACTGGCTGCATCTGCTTCCAGTGCGCAATTAGTGACCTGGCCTCTTGCAATTCCGTTGGACTCATGCCGGATAAGCTACGTTCAACCTCGGCGCCTCCATCGCGCACCAACTCCGCTATGGCCTTATCATGTGCCGCTTCAGAGTCCGTACCCATGCGTTGCACCTGCTCGTGCTTTGCCATAACGGCTTGGGCCACCTTTTGACCCAGGGGCGTGGCCAGGAACCTGTTCAGGTATTTCTCGTCGTCCTCGCTGATGTACCTCTGATACACGGGCAATGCTACCGCGATCACGTCAATGTCTTCTACCGAGCTAGCAATCTCGTCCCATACTGACTGCGGATACCACTCAGGCAACCGCTTCTGCAGCACCTTCAACTGCTCGTGGATTCGTTCGCGGTGGCCGGAGAGGGAGTGGGTCAACTCGAAAAACGTGCGGAGCTGTTCCTCGGTGACCGGGTGTTCGGGAGGTTTTATTGTTTGCGAATCGGAGGTTGGTTGAGCCGCCTTCTGATCCTGCGATGTCGCGGTTGCACACAGCAGAATGCTCAGGATCGCAACAATAGCAAGGAAATGAGTAAACACCTGCCAGTGTCTCATTGCAATTAATTGGTCATGCTGCCGCTCGATCCGGAACCCTGATTTTGCGACATGCTCTTACCAGGTTCTGCCGCGGGAGTGGCTCCGGGTTGCGGCGCGTATTTCGACGCGCACTTGGCCTGTAGTTGCTTGGCGTGGAAAACGCCATCATGTCCGAAACTGCCATCGGCCAAAGCTTGCGAGTCGTCTTTGAAAGTGTCGGGCGGAGCTTCGGTTCCGGTATAGGACACGGGCAGCGTCAGATCGTTTTCCTTCAGCATGAAATCGACGCTGGTTCCGGAGCGCTTAATCGAGCCCGGCACCACGTTGCCGGCCACGCGCAGACGCTTGGCATAAGCTTCATTGCCCATGCCATTCAATTCTTTGATGGTGACGTAGTAGCTCTTGCTATCCTGCACGCCGGTGTAGGCGAGATAGCCGAGCGAGCACAGAATCAAGACGGTGACAGAACCGAATTTAAGATACTTGCTGCTTTCACTGGACATACAGAACCCCACCCCTGCTTAAAAACTGTACGCGTCGGCTGAGTGCGGGTCAAGAAGCTCGACCACGACAATGG
>JBAWFQ010000173.1:0-9486 GCA_049592035.1 Terriglobales bacterium | reverse complement strand
ATTTTGCCGTCGGGAATGAGCACCAAACTATGCATGTTGCCGCGCGCTGCATAAGCGGCCATCGAGGCCGAAGTGTTGCCCGTGGAGGCACACGCCACCCATTTGAATCCGCCCTGGTGCGCGGACGACGCGGCGAACGTCATGCCCGTATCTTTGAACGACGCGGTTGGGTTCATGCCCTGATGCTTGGCGTGAAGGTTCTCGACCCCAATCGCGCGTGCGCACCGCGCAAGGTGGTAGAGCGGCGTATTGCCTTCGCGCAGCGTAATAGCGTGCTCTTCGGGAATAGAAGGAAGAAGCTCGCGGAAACGCCAGACCCCGCTCTGGTCAAGCTCTTCGCGTGAAGTGCGGCGCTGGAGCCAGAGAGCCTTCAGCGCCACGGCATCCGTGTGGTGACGGAGCTCTGCCCCGTCCCGCTGGTCGAGCGTCCATCCCGGGAAAAAGAATTCCAGCAGATCGCCGCACGCGGTGCAACGGAAGTCCTGCGCGGCGGAACTGGGAGTGGCTTTGCAAGCGATGCAGCGCAGACGAGCGGTAATTTCGGTAGTTGGAGTGGTCGACAAAGTTTGCGATCCCGAGCTCAGCGCCTGATTGCGCTCGCCAAAGACATGATACGGCACACCTGTGTCGATGACTAAATTCTCGGGCGCTGCCGCGCGGACGAGGGCGTCCGCGCCACACGGGCTAATATCCACACTAGCTAATATTGGGTGCTGTAAATCACGCTGTTGAAATTTCCGTTGTAGTTGAAACCCGCGCACCATATCTGATGATGCCCACCGGCGATGGTGTGGCCCGCACAGGATCCCATCTCCGAGTTAGTGGTGACGTCGACCGACCAGGTGTTGCCACCGTCGGTCGAGAAATACATCCCGCCCACGTCGGTATAAACATTGCCGCCGCCCGCCCAGCCTGTCGTTTTGTTCAGA
This sequence comes from Terriglobales bacterium, assembly GCA_049592035.1. GTDB lineage: Bacteria > Acidobacteriota > Terriglobia > Terriglobales > Acidobacteriaceae > Acidiflorens. The sequence continues at coordinate 8,557 of JBAWFQ010000173.1, read as the reverse complement.
AACAAGATTGACCGAATCGGCCACGGGCCGTCCAGAGTGCGGCCGCTCCAGGTTTTGCCGCCATTGGTAGTCGCGTGCAGCCAGCCTTCCACGTTGGGAGAAATTTCGCCGCCGCCAACCCAACCATCTTTATCGTTCAGGAAAAAAACCGGACCATCGAAGACGGAATCGACCGAAGGCACGCAAGTCCACTCGGAACCACCCGTTAGGCTGGTGCAGAAGTTGATGCCGGACGCGCGAGCGTGCAGGTTGTTGAGAAACGAAAATTGCGCGCCGAACCAACCGCCATCGGGATTGGCAACAGCGCTATCCCAATCGGCAAGGCCCGCGCCACCATCGGTCGTGTACTCGGCGAGCGTATTAGGATTGCCGCCAGCGGGGCCCAAAGTCAATATGATGCCATCTTGTTTCTTAACGAAGCGGACTTGCTGCAGCCACTCCGGACCGGGACTCATGTCGCTGCTCCAGGTGCTGCCGCCGTCTTCCGTCCAGCGGAAAACGCCGTAAGCGCCGCCCGAACCATCGAAGAAGCCGGAGATGATGACCTTCTTCGCCGTAATAGCGTCGACGCCATAAAAGTAGTCGCTCCCAGCATTGCCCGGGACTTGTTGCACCCAGCTATTTCCACCGTCGGTCGTCTTCCAAACCTGGCCCTCTTCACCCACGGCGTAACCGATTTTGGCGGTGGGGAAATCAATGTCGTGAATAATCACTCCAGGCAAAGTGGCGAGTAATTGCCAGGTATTGCCCGGGACTTCGCGGCTGGTGTTGGGCTGGGCAATTGCGTGCGGAGCCGACGAACGCTCGGCGGAAAGCTGGATTCGAGAGGAGGAGACGGGCACAGTGCCCGCAACGTGGTGAGAAGGTTTCGCAAGATCCTGCGAGAACGTGAGCGTGCTAATCAGCAACAGCGGGAGGAAGCAAGTAAGCCAGCGGAACATAAAGTATCTCCTGAGGTATTCCGACCCGACATGTTACCACGGGCGCCCAGCGGCCCATCTGGGCATTTTCTAATCGATTTCTCTACCGCAAATAGGCGTCGGTCTTGTTGATCCAGTCGGCGCGGGGCGGATTGAAAATGTCGAGATCCACGGTATCCGCCAGCGCCTCGGCCGAGTGCGGCATGTTTGGCGGAATGGTCAGGACTTCACCCGCATTCACCACGATCTCTTTACCGTCGATGCCAAACTTCAGCGCGCCCTCGAGAATGTAGGTGATCTGCTCGTTGTGGTGGCTGTGCTCCGGCACGACGCATCCTTTCTTGAGCAGGACGCGGGCCAGCATGACGTTCTGTCCAACCACGAAGTGGCGGCCCAGCAAGGGGTTCAGGGATTCGACTGCGACCGAACTCCATGGGATGTGGCGCAGTTCAGCCTTGGGCTTGCCTTTCAGGACCGTGGCTTTGAGCGCGACTTTCCGCGCCGGGCGCGCCGTGTTCGCTTTCCTGGCCGCAGAATTGTTTGCGATGGTTTTCAGCTTCTTTTTTTTCATAGCGGTGGCTCAAAGAAGGATATTACAGACGCCGGGCCGTGTCTAAAGTATTGCCGGGGCCGAACGGCACAGGTAATCTTTATAAGAGGCGGCGGGTTTCGTGTCGAGACGGGGCTTGCCCCGTCTGCTCTGGACGCGGCGGGAGACGCGGCATTCCGCGTCTCTACAGGAGAATCAAAATGAAAAAGCACACATTCCGTCAGGAAACCGAGGCGGTGCGCGGCGGCACCGACCTGACCAAGAAGAACGGCCCGCTCTCCACGCCGATCTATCAGACTTCGACTTTCGAAGTCACCGACATGCAGGAGCAGTTGCGCGTCACCCCTACCGACAGCTTCTACACGCGCTACGGCAATCCCACGAACACGGTCGCCGAGAATGCCATCGCCGAACTGGAAGGCACGGACGCGGCCCTGCTCTTCTCATCGGGTATGGCCGCGATCACGACTTCGATCCTCTCGCTGGTGAAGGCGGGCGATCACATCGTGGCGCAGCGCGATATTTACGGCGGCGTAATCAAGTTCCTGTCGCAATGGCTGCCGAAACTTGGCATCGAGACCACGTTCGTCGATACCAACGACATCGAGCAGCACGAGCGCGCGATCCGCCCCAACACAAAACTCCTGCACATCGAATCGCCGACGAACCCCAATGTGCGGGTCGTCGATCTGGAAAAAATTGCTGCGCTGGCGCGTAAACACGGCCTCATCACGACCATCGATTCGACTTTTTCCACGCCCATCAATTGCCGCCCCGCGGAATGGGGCATCGATCTGGTGCTGCATTCGGGAACAAAATATTTTGGCGGACACTCCGACCTGATCTGCGGCATCGCAGCCGGACGCCGCGATTTGATCGAGCAGATCCATTCCACGCGCACCACGCTCGGCTGCTGCATGGATCCGCACGCCGCGTTCCTGCTGCTGCGCGGAATCAAGACGCTAGCCGTCCGAGTCGAGCGCCAGAACCAAAGCGCGCTGCGGATCGCCGAGTTTCTGAGCCGGCAGCCGAAAGTCGCGCGCGCCCATTATCCACTGCTAAAGCAGCATCCGGACTACGCCATCGCCAAGAAGCAAATGGCGGGCGCAGGCGCCGTGGTGAGCTTCGAGGTGGACGGCACGGGCGCCGACGCCTGCCGCGTGGCCGAGGCCCTGAATCTGTTTACCCTGGCGCCCAGCCTTGGAGGGGTAGATTCGCTGGTGACCATCCCGGTGCTAACCTCGCATGCCATGATCGCGCCCGAGTTGCGCAAGAAAATGGGCGTGACCGAACAGATGATCCGCCTCTCCGTAGGCATCGAGCACGTCGACGATCTGATTGCCGATCTGGAGAAGAGTTTAGCCGTGCTCAGCAGCACGCGAAAAGAAGCAGTGGTAGCGGATTAGAAGCAAGTGCGCTCCACGCCTGAGACCTGAGACCTAGCACCTGAGACCTTTACTTCGCTTTCTCTTCCTTCGGAGGAACCGTCAGCCCAAACACCGAAATCTGGCCTCGCCCCGCGACGTTCACCCCACGTGCATCGTCGGGACTGGGCAAATAAAGTGTCTGGCAAAATTCGCAGCGATACACTTCGGCATCCGTCCCCCAGGCTTTCTCCACGCAGCCGCATTCCTTTTCGAGCACGTCAACGGAGTAGAACCAGCGCTTCAAGTGTCCGCCGCAGAACTTGCCCTTTTCGTTTTTCTCGTTGCAGGAACGCTGGTCAAGCTTCTTGATCTTGACCTTGTGGTTCGGAAGCTGCGGAATCGTACTGGTGGCAGCAGTTGCCGTCTCGCCGGAAGCCATGGATTCTCCTGTGCGCCGTGTAAGGCCGCTCGCCTGTTATTCTACTCAGCCCGCGTCCGGAGGCCAAGGCAACTGCGTCTAGGGCTGCGACAGCCCTTAATTATTTCGCCTACAACTTCATCAAAAATCATCGTACACTGCGCGTGTCGCCAGCTATGGCCGCTGGCGTTTCGGATCGACTGCGGAACGTGGAGGATTTGTTTGCCCTCTGGGAAGACTACGAATAGCGCAGGGCAGAAAGAGCGGCATAAGTAATGGATTACCGCCCGGTTCTTTTCTTCGTCTTAACCATCTCTCTTGGCATTGCTTCGGCTGTCACTCGCAAGTCCTTCTTGCAGACGATACCTCCAGAGGAACGACGCACGTTATACCACATCCTTGGTTCAATTGGCCTTTCATTGAATGCGATAGCGATGATCTTCTCTGATCGCTTAAGTCCACAGGAAAAACACTGGGCTTTTGCCACTTTGGGGGCAGTCTTGGGCTTTGCACTAGGAACGTTCAGAAATTCGAAGTAGCCCACAACTGCGTCTGTTCGCGTCTCCACCCGAGTTCGTATCGACATCCGTTGCCCGCTGAGTGCACAATGGCTGGCGATAAATCAGCACGAACTCAGAGACTCGACATTTGGGGGAGCAAATTGAATGGGCGACAAGAACCGCGATCATGAACTGGGGATGGGGCGCGAGATTACCCGCCGCGATTTTCTGAACGGAATCGGCATCGCTGTCGGAACCTCCCTGGTGGCGAACTCCACATGGCTGCACGCCTTTGGTATCCCAGAATCCCCATTCGCTCCGGAGAAGGACCCGGCCTATTACCCGCCCGCCAAGACCGGCATGCGCGGCAGTCACGACGGCTCATGGGAAGTAGCGCACGACTTGCGCGATGGCAAGGACAACGCCTGGGCTGAGTCAGTCGACGACGGTGAGTCCTACGATCTGGTCGTGGTCGGCGCCGGAATCAGCGGCCTGGCGGCAGCCTACTTCTACCGCAAGTTTTCTGGACAAAAATCCAAAATCCTTCTCCTCGACAACCACGATGATTTCGGCGGCCACGCCAAGCGCAATGAATTCCAGGCCGGCAAGCGATTGCTGCTCGGATACGGTGGGACGCAGTCCATCGAGGCCCCCAGCAATTACAGCAAGGTGTCGATTGGCCTTTTGAAAGAGCTGGGAATCGAGGTGCACCGCTTCTTCAAGTACTACGACCAGAAATTGTTTGACTCGATGCATCTGCAGGAAGGCGTCTTCTTCGACAAGGAAACCTTTGGCGCCGACCGCCTCGTGCTGCAGAAGGGCCTCCACTATTTTGGCCTAGCTTTCACCATGGAGAACGTCGCCCAGATGCCCATCGCCGAGGCCGCCCGCAAGGATCTGCTGCGTTTGCAGCACGCCCGCGTCGATTACATGGCCGACCTTACTCCGGAGCAGAAAAGACGCAAGCTGATCAAGACCAGCTACAAGGATTTCCTGCTGCAACATGCCAAGGTTCACCCCGACGTGGTCAAAGTCCTTCAGACCTCAACCCACGATATCTATGCCGTCGGAATCGATGCCGTTTCCGCGAAGGACTGCGCGGTGAACGGATTCCCCGGCTTCAAGGGAATGACTCTCCCCAAGAGCCACGAACAAAATCCCGAACTCGATGAGCCGTACATTTTCCATTTTCCCGACGGCAACGCTTCCATTGCCAGAATGCTGGTGCGATCGCTGGTGCCCGGCACTCTTCTCGGCCACACCATGGAAGACATCGTCACCGCCCGCGCGAACTATGCGCACCTCGACGATGCCTCGTCCCCGATCCGCATTCGCTTGAACAGCACCGCCGTGAGAGTGCGGCACGTCGGAGGTCCCGATGCGGACACCGATGCAAACATAAAGACCGCGAAGGAAGTCGAAGTCACTTACGTTCGTGGCGGCCAGGCGCATCGCGTCCGCGGCGCAAACTGCATACTCGCCTGCTACAACATGATGATTCCCTATCTGTGTCCGGAAATGTCCGCCAAACAAAAAGAAGCTCTCGCGTACGGCGTGAAGATTCCTCTGGTCTACACCAACGTGCAAATCAGCAACTGGAAGGCGTTTCAGAAACTCGGAGTGAGCGCCGTCTACGCTCCGGGATCGTACTTCACCAACGTCACCTTGGATTTCCCGGTCTCGATGGGCGACTACCACTATCCCAGCTCGCCCGACGAATCCTGTCTGCTTCACCTTTTGCGCACTCCCTGCGCGCCCGGCGAAGATTGCAAGGACCAGTACCGCGCAGGACGGTTCGAACTGGTCAACACGCCCTTCGAAACCTTCGAGCGTAATGTGCGTGACCAACTCGGCCGCATGCTCTCACCCGGAGGTTTCGACCCCGCTCGCGACATTCAGGCCATTACCGTCAACCGTTGGCCTCACGGATACGCCTACGAGTACAACGAATTGTTCGAGCCTCTGGACCGCGCGGCGTCAGAACGGCCGTGTGTGATTGGGAGGCAGCCCTTCGGCAGAATCAAGATTGCGAACTCGGACGCCGACGGCCACGCCTACACTAATACCGCCATCGATCAGGCCCATCGCGCCGTGAGAGAGATTGTGGGAACCAGCAGGTAGTGTGGCATTTAAGCTAACCGGCATTAAACTAAATTGTCATCCTGAGCGAAGCGAAGGACCTATGTATTTTGTTTGCACCAGGAAATTCTTCGCCTAGCCTCGGACTAAGTCCCCGACTTTGTTCGCGTATTTCCGTGACACGACTAGTTCCGCGTCAAAACTCCTTGCGTGGTGGTGCCTGATCCGCGCCCACGCGCCCCATGGTGATCTCGGCGACAAAATAGTTTTCGCCTTTCATCGGAACGCCGGCCATGCGCCGCAACATCGCAATCTGACCTACGTGCGTGAGCGCGTCGGCAATCGGCCCCTGAAACAATTTCTCGGCGGAGACTTCGAGCGGCTTCTCCGACGCCAGGTAATCGTCAAACTTTTTCAAGGCGGCGAAGAAACGCTCGCATTCTTTTTCCCACGGCAGGGGCAACGAATCCTTCCACTCGCGTCGGCCTTCGGACATGGCCAGGCCCCAATCCATCAGATCGCCAATGTGCGCCAGAATTTTTGCCGGCGTGCGCGAAGTCTCGGGCATCCCATAGTCGGCAAAGCTCGGCCCAGCGTTACGGATCGCCTTCCCTCCGCGATAAGCGAGCGTGGCAAGAGTGTGGCGCAACAACACGCGGGAGTCGCTCATGGAATACGTTCCTCTCTTTTCATTTTCAACAGATGCAAGCTACATATTGTTATCCCGATTTGCCTTTCTTGTCATCTCACCCTGGGCATCGCCGATCGCCTGCGCGAAGCCGGGACGTGGCCGGCACGTCGTGGGTCAGTTTTAATGTTTTGAAAGGGCACGGCCTCAGGCTGCGGAAAAAGTCGATCTTGGGCTTGTTTTTGGGTAGCGCAGCGGTAATCCTGTTCCGTTTCATGACATTCTTTACAGTTGTTATCACGACATCCTTTACACTGCCTCGCGAGCGGAGCGAGTGCGGCAGTGTAAAGCGTCCGCCGGGAGGCGGACGAGAATGGCGTGGCGAACCATGGCGGTACGCGATCAACGCGTGGAGTTTGTTGTGCGTGTTTAGCGGCATTCGCCATCCCCAGACCCAAGCTAAGGTCGAACGTTTCCACCTCGCGCTGGAGATGGCGCCTCGGGGCGTTTACAGGAGAACGAGATGGACCAGGAGTGGCTCGACCAGTTCCGCTACGAGGACAACTATGTCCGCCCCCATGAGGCGCTGGGCATGCAAACCCCCGCCACGCGCTGGTTTTCGAGCCCGCGCCGTTACCACCCGAATCCGCCGCCGTGGCGCTATCCGGAGGGCGCGGAAGTTCAACCTCTGGGATCGCAAGGCCAACTGCAGCTCGATGGACGACGCTGGGAAATCAGTAAAGCGTTGGCCCGCGAACCCGTGCGTGACGAGAAATCAACGCGTAGGCGACGTCACCTCGTGACGTGAACTTTGTCACTGACTTTTCCATGACGTGTTGTTTACATTGTTGCCGAGCATTTCTTGCTCTCTTTTCTGTTGGCCGAACTCTCGGCCGCAAGCGCACGGCCACCGTCCGGACAAACACCGCAAACATCAATGTCGTTGTGACGGCAAGGTCGGTCGTGATCAAGGCTCCGCTGGCGAGTACGTCCGGTTCGAAGGCGACAAGGAGTGTTGCAACGACTGCGGCGCCAAAGCCAAACATGCGGCGCGCGGCAATCCAGACGAGCGCGCAAAGCCCCATGGCAAAAACAGACACGGCCATGCGTGTCCAAAATAATTTTGATTCCCAATTCTGCGAATAGAACCATTGCAGGCTCGCGAACGCCTGGGCGACGTCGCTGCCTTGAAACGGCGTGCAATCTACCTGCTCGTTCATCAGGAGCAGTGGCGCGGCCGCGACGATCTTGGCGAGCGGTGGATGTTCAGGACTAACGGTCAAGTCGCCGCACTTTAGATATCGATAGCCCGAATACAAATGGGTTGCTTCATCAGCGGTTTGCGAGAGCTGGTGTCCAATGAGAAGCAACTGCCCAAACATGACAGTACAAAGCAGCGTCGGGATCAGCCATTCCAACCGGGGATGTTTTCCAAGCACACTGCGGAAACTGCCGATAACGCTTTTTGGCATGCGCGCAATCTGGCATCACCGACAGCCGCCCTTGATTGTCCGATGGCCTTCGAGCGCTTCACTTCAGACGAAGCTATAACGGGTCGACTGTATGCCCTATTTTGTTTAGCCGAGCGCCACGCAGCTGTCTGTGCGAGAGATCACACTCACATGTGAGTCTCTGCTGAACTGCGCACGCGCAACGAGCGGGCGAGGAATTCCGTTTTCGCTAACGTTGAATACTATCCGCGGCCGCGCCGCAGCGAAACACCCTGACATAATCGTTGGCGACGATTGGGCGCCGACTCCACACCCAGGAGGACGGCTCCCGCCATACCGGGTCTGCATCTTCCACTACGAGCGCATCGATGCCGTATTCCTGGCAGGTGGCATCTAAGTCGCTGCCATCGGGACGCCGGAATAAACCAACGAGTGTACGCAGACGTTCAGCGCAAACACCAGCGTCACCACCAAAATCTGTCCCACATCCGCCATCACCGGCGGCGGAATCGTGACCGGAATATAGCATGTGCAGGATGAGATCCTGCGTGTATGGATTGCTTTGCAGGACGGCGGAAGAAGGCAATTGCGCATCGAGAAGGTGGTAGGCTGACCGCAGCGCATACGCCCGCTTGCCAAAATGC
>JBAWFQ010000172.1:0-12179 GCA_049592035.1 Terriglobales bacterium | reverse complement strand
ACTCGGCGAAGATGGTGCGCCCAGTGAGGGTCAGGCCGTCCTGCGGAAGATATCCAGTCGAAATACCCTTGGCGCGCGAGATCGTGCCGTAGTCGAGCGATTCGCTCCCGGCAAGAATTTTCATGATAGTCGACTTGCCGGTGCCATTCGCTCCCACCAGACCAATGCGGGATTCGGGCGTGATCAGCCAGTCGGCGTTCTCGAACAGGAGTTTGTGTCCGTAGCGCTTGCCGGCGCCAGAGAGTTGGATCATCTTGCATTTATCTAAACACAAACGGCGGGAATCAGGCAGTGAGGACGAACTATAATTTCCTCAATGAAAATCTCTGCTTTGGTGATTGTTACCTTGCTCCTATGTACAGCCGTACAAGCGCAGAAGAGCGACGCGGTACCCGTTGACCTAGCAGACGAACCACACCATAAAGTGCTGTTCGAAAACTCGCAGGTTAGAGTTTTCCGTCTGGAACTTCAGCCCGGCGAAGCAACAGCACCTCATCGCCATAGGAGCTTTTACGCCTACCTGAGCCTCCGCTCTATTACGATTGCAAATGAAGTGCGGGGTCGATCACCCGTGGTCGTTACGGTTGAGGGCGGCGAATTGCATACCTCGAAGGGTGGATTCACGCTCGCAGAGAGGAACAAGTCGTCTGAGCCGGCTAAACTGCTTGTCATCGAGTCACTAAAGTCCGACGGCGCCGGTTTTTCCACGCCAATCGGTGGATTCCGATTTCACGATGCGGCATTCGGCGAACTATTCGACTCTCCCGCGATGCGGGGATACTCGATGACCATCGCGGCGGGCGGCCACACAGAAAGACACGACGAGAACTACGATAGGCTGCTAATTGCCGTGTCTGATTTGAAGCTCCGCGACGACTTTGCTGGGCAGCCTTCCTCCGAGTTCCAAATGAAGGCTGGAGAAGTCAAGTGGTTTCCGCGGGGTGTAAGCCATGCGACTACAAACGCAGGAATCTCCCCGGCTACATTCATCACGCTTGAGTTTGAATAGGGCCTAAAGGTGTAGCGCAAGCTTTGACAATGTGTCACATGTTGTGGCACAATGGTCATATGCCCAGTGTAAACATTCGCCAGCTTCGCGACACCAAGCGTCTGAAGGCTTGGCTGCGGGCGGGCAAGACGGTGGAACTCCGGGAGCGCGACGCAGTCATCGCCCGCATTGTGCCCGAAGGATCACCTCCGCAGCGCGGCGATTGGCCTGATTTCGCGGCCGCGCGCAAGGAAATTTTTGGCGACCGCATTTTGCCCGGAGCCGATGTGGTGATTGAAGAGCGCGGTCGCTATTGAGGTTCCTTTGACGACCGTCGCATCGTCCATCCCAGTGACCATCTACGCTGACACTTCCTTTTTTGTTTCCCTCTATCTCCCTGACCGGCACACATCGGAGGTCGAGCGCCGACTCAGCTCGCGGCCGTCGCTGTGGATGACTCCGCTTCACGTGGCCGAGTGGACGCACGCCATCGAGCAACACGTATTCCGCAAGGATATTTCGCGCAGTGAGGCCGACCGTCTGCTGCAGCGATTTCAGGAACATCGCGCGCGAAATCTGTGGCGGGAGTCGCTGCTGCCCGATCGGGCTTTCGAAGTTTGCTCGCAACTCGCCCATCGGCACGCTGGGCGGTTGGGCGTCCGAACTCTCGACACCCTGCATGTTGCTTCAGCGCTCGAATTAAAGGCGAAACATTTTTGGACTTTCGACGCGCAGCAAGCAAAACTGGCGCTGGCGGTTGGCATGAAGACCGGCTGAGTGCCGGCAGCATGCGCCGTCCTTACACAAACGCTAGCGAGCCGTGGCCGCACGCGCCACGCCAATATGTTCCAGCGCCCGGTCGACTACCGTCTGGAGTTCGTGCGCGTATTTCACTTCGCGTCCTTTCGCAAGGATCACGCGCGCTCTTTCCGCATCGAACCAGGTTGGATCGCGATAGTCTTCCTCGGGATGCCGAGTCTGCCGTACTTCCATCAAAAAGGCTTTGACCACATATTCCTGCACGCCTCCCGGCTGCCAGAAGACGCCCTTGGAGTGCACATAAATGTGGAAATGTCGGGGTTCGATAATGCCGATTGCACCCGCTTCTTCCTTGGCTTCGCGTTCCGCCGCCTGGCTGTGCGACAGACGCGGCTCCGGAGCTCCCTTGGGAAAAGTCCACTTGCTGCCGCCGTTGGTATGAACCAACAGAAACTCCGCATGCGCATTAACCCGCCGGTAACAGACAGCGGCCACCTGCAGCGGCAACGCAAACCGAGAGACGCGAGGCAAGCTCATCGTCTGCAGTTTACTGCAAAGATATTTCAGGAATGTTAAATGCAGCGAAAATGGTGCATACCTTTGGTCCCCACCCTTTTAGCGTAGCGGGGGCGCAAAGGGCTAATTCTGGCCGTTGCCGCCCACTCCAGCGACTTCCAGAATGCCATACTAATCGGCCCCAAAACCCAGTCCGCTCAGATCGGCAATTTTCTTACTATCTATTCCCCGGCTGGCAATCAGCACTTGAAAATTCTCCCCCATGCCGACTGGAGTAACTAGATGCTTAAGTTGCAGCGCCACTTTCGCCCGTTCTTGCGGGACGCGGCAGTCTTCAAAGGCATCGGCAAACTGGTTTTTCTCGCCAATGCCCATCAGGAATTGCGATTGCGTGCGGAGTTTTTCGGAGCGCATCCCGGCCTGTTCGCACCCCGCGGCGAGTGCGGTGAAATTGACGTGGGCCGTGAGGTCCTGCTCGCCGGGGGCCTGGTAAGGATCGGAACTGGCGGAGTGCTGGCGATACGCCATGAGCGTGCCACGGTGACGACCCGCCAGTTGTTGATCGCGCGTGTACCCGTAATCGATCACCAGCACTATGCCCTGTTGAATTGATTGCGCGATTTGCGAGGTCCAGCTCTGCGCTTGCATCGGCACTTCAATGCGCTCGCCCGCTTCGGGATGGACGCCGTAGCGATCGAGAAATTCCAGTTCTTCGGCGAGCGGCGGGAGCCAGGTTTCGTGCAGGCGATGGTTATCGAGCGCGACGTGAAGCTTACCCTGCGTGCTGAGAATTTCGACGGGAAGAGCATCGAAGAATTCGTTGGCGAAGACGATGAGGGGCACGTCGGAAGCCAATGTGCGGTGGATGTCTGCGTCCGCCGAGCAACGCTCGGCTGGGCAGGTGGGGGCACCCTTCGACAAGCTCAGGGCAGGCTCTGCCCCTACGTGAGATCTGCCGGAATCCAGGTGCTCGCGCAGGGTTTCCTGCAGCTTCCCGCGCAGCGCGGGCGACGATTCCTGCAACGTGTAAGTGAGCGCAGCAAAAAAGTCGTGGAATTTCTTGTTCGACCAATCGAGCACATCGCGGGCGAACAGGCCACGGCCTGGGCCGAGTTCGAGGATTTCGATTTGCGGCGGGCGATCGAGCGTCCGCCATATCTCGTCAAACTGCCTCGCCAGCAGGCGTCCGAAGACGGCGTGAACGTCGCTCGCGGTATAGAAGTCTCCGGCTTTGCCGAATTGTTCGGCATTAGCAGAATAGTAACCATGGGCGGGATCGTAAAGACAGATCTGCATATAGCGCGAGAACGGGATGGGACCGTGCTGACGAATCTCCTGCTCGATTGTTTCGCGGACGGACAAGGTGTTAGCTTCCCTCTCCGCCAGACGTCGATCTGGGCGGGACAGCACGCTGCTGCGGAGTGCGGGTAAACATCTCGATGAAATAGTCGTGCAAGCCATCGTAGAGCTGGCGCTGCAGATGCCAGGCGAACTGGGAATGCTCGAGATCGCGGGGATGAATTGGAAGCACGTAGGTGTGCACCGGGACGGACGAGTTCTTCAGGTCGATCAACACCTCGATTACGCCGTTGTTCTCGCGCGCGGAAAAAGCCAGCAGCGGATGCTCGTAGAGCCGCAAGTGATCGACGACTTTCTGCAGGGAGTCGGACACGGCTCCATTGTACTCAGGCGGGGAAATCAGTTCTCAGTTCCCAGTGCTCAGTAAAGAAGGGAGTGTTGAGAACGGAGTACTGAGAACTGTCCTTCAGGCCGCCATCCGCATCGCGCCGCTGCGTTCGGCGTGGAAGAGACGTTTGATCGGAGGCATGGCCAGATAAAGGATGCACGCCGCATTAATCGCTCCGAAGAACAACGAAGGAAGGTGCGCGTGAACCAGCCATGGAAGAACCAACACTAATCCGACCGCCGAAAAAAACAGAGTGAGCAGGCGTCCCCAGTTCTGCATCTGCAACACGCCGTAGCCGGCAAGGATGTGTATCACGCCAAAGACGATGACGGACAAACCAGCCACGTGCCCTGCCGAGTGCATAAAGCGTTCCACCGCACTGCCTTCGGCGGCTAAAGACGCCAACTTGGCGGCCAGTCCGCTAAAGAGCAACAGGGAAAGCCCTAACAGCAGCGACAACAGACCCCGCAGAATCTGATAGAAGCCGACCAGAGTAACACCAAGTGGGCGCATAACTCCTCCAAAGTTAGGGGAAATATAACACAAGGTGTCAGGTCTCAGGTGTCAGGAGAAGCTCACGGCGCAGGTTTTGGCGTTTTCCTGAGACCTGAGACCTGAGACCTGCTCTACTCGTAACGCAGGGCTTCGATGGGATCAAGGCGCGAGGCCTTGATGGCGGGCAGCATTCCGCTGATAATTCCGACGAACCCGAGGATCAACGTGGACGCGATCAGCGTCGTGGAATCGATGGTGAGATGAATGTCGCCTTCGCTACCATTCTCTACGAAGGCGCTCCATAGAGTAAGCGACCCGACCGACCAGGAGACGATGTAAGCAAGCACCACTCCCGCGATCCCGCCGAGTAGGGTAATTACCAGGGCTTCGGCGAGAAACTGCACCAGGATGTGCCAACCGCGCGCCCCGAGCGCCTTTTCGACTCCAATCTCGCGGGTGCGCTGCGTAACCGAAACCAGCATGATGTTCATCAGGCCGACGCCGCCGATGCCTAGGGTAAGCAGTCCGATGAAGGCCAGCAGAATCTTAATGCCGGTGGTGATTACACGCAGGTCGAGCAAATCGGCAAACACGTCAAAAACAAAAACAGCGCGCTTGTCTTTGGGATCGAAATCATGATGAAAGGCCATCGACCGGCGCACGGCTTCCGTGACTTTTTCGTGGTCGCCTTCGTATTCCATGGCAACGGAATTGAGGTAATAAGTATTGGTGAGGTCGCTCATGGCGCTGAACGGGATATATAAGTGGCTATTCATATCGTCGTCGCCATTCTGGATGACGTGCTTGAGCACGCCAACGACTTCGTAGGAAATGCCGTCGATGCGCACTTTTTCGCCGACAGCGTTCTCGCCCGAAAATAATTTCTTCTTGACGTCGGCGCCGAGGATCGCCACGCGGCTGCGCGTATTCTGATCCAGTTCAGTGAAAAAAGTGCCGTCCGCGACGTCCATGCGGCGCATGCGCGAATAATACGGATAGACTCCACTGACTCCGTAACTCCCGCTCCGCGTTCCATAAGCGACGGTGCTTTGCTTGAAGCATTCGGGCGACATGCGCTTAAGCAGAGGCACTTCGGCCTGCAGGTAATCAAGATCGTTGACGGTGAGTTTAATTTCGCTGCCGGCTTTGGTGCCGCCGGCTTGCAGCGAAGTGCGTCCGGGAAAGATGAAGACCAGATTCGTGCCCCAGGAGCGAAAGGCAACCCAGAGGCCGCGTTCGAACCCGGAACCGTAAGCCAGCAGCAGCACAACGGTAGCGATCCCCCACGCCATGCCAAGCATGGTGAGAATGCTGCGCCGGCGATTGTGCCGGAGCGCTCCATAGGCCTGGCGAGCGAGTTCAAGCAGCATAATTACTTTCCCTTAGAGACGCGGCTTGCCGCGTCTTCCGCAGCGTCCACAGCAGACGGGACTAGCCCCGTCTCTACCGTAGAACTTACTCCTGCCGCAGAGCCTCCACCGGTTGCAGCAGCGCGGCCTGCCGCGCCGGATAAAGTCCCGCGGCAATTCCCGCCAGCGCGAGCGATAGAATCGCAATCGCCGCCGACGACGGAACGATGCGAGGAGTATCGAATCCTTCCGGCGAGGGCAAAGCCGCAAGTACCGCGACCAATGCGGTGGTTATGCCCAGCCCGATCCCGCCGCTAAGCGCGGTCAGAAACGCGCCTTCCACAAAAAACTGAGTCAGAATCGCGCGATGCGTTGCACCGAGCGCCTTGCGCAGTCCAATCTCTCGCGTACGTTCGGTGACCGAGACCAGCATGATGTTGATGATCCCAATCGCACCGAGCGCCAGCGTGATCACACCGACTACCCCAAGAAAATAGTCCATGCCGTCGAAAATCTTGGCGACGCGTTGGTTATTCTCAATGGTGTCCCAGTCATCGAACGACTCTTCGAGCTTAGGATCGAAGCCATGCCGCCGGGCAATAATCTCGTGGACTTCCAGTTTCGCCGCCAGATGATCCGCCGGCGCAAAGGGACGGTAGTTTAGGAATGAAATGGCATCTTCGCTGTTCTGCTCTTTCAGCCGAAACAGGTTGCGCATGGTCTCGATAGGAATAAAGATGCGGGCATTGGTGCCGTTATTGCCGTCCTGCCCGACCTTGCTGAGCACCCCGATAATTTCAAAACGAATTCCATTCAGCAGAATCGGCGAGCCCACCGCCGGGCGTCCAGGAAATATATTCTTCAGCAGTTCCCAGCCGACGACGGCTACGCGCCGGGTTTCAGTGTTGTCCTCATCATTGAACCAGCGCCCCGGACCGACGGGAACGTTCCGGATCTGGTTATATTCGGGCGCAACCCCGAAAACCTGGCCGTTGGTGGAACCGTAATCGCTGACGGCGCGAATATCCTCGCGATTAAGCACGGGCGAAAGATACTTGAGCGAACGAGCCTCGCTGCGGAGGGCGAGGTAATCCTGATAAGTGAAATGGTAAGTCTGGCCAGACTGAGTGCTGCCTTCAACGGCGGGAATGCGCCCCGGGAAAGTGAACATAATGTCCTGGCCAAGGTTTTTCAGTTGCTTCGCCTGCCCGCTGCGGAAGCCCTCGCCCAGGCCGACCAGCAGCAGCAGCGATCCGACGCCCCAGGCAATACCAAACATGGTAAGAAACGAACGCAGTTTGTGGGCCCAGAGCGTGGCCAGCGACTGCCGAACGATTTCGATAAGCATCCGCATGATCTGGTCCAAACCAGGCTGCCCCTTTGGGAGGCGAATCCTGCATCGTGCGCTCACTTATGTAGTACGGGATCGGAAACGGAGTAGTTCCCGAAAAACACACACCTTCGCCTTGGGATTTAGACGTTGGAAGCGGCCTCGGGGTTAGCTGCGAACCGTCAAACACACCGCAGCCTCGAAACTCTGATGCTCACCATCGGGATTGAAGCGCGTCTAACCCGCCAACCAGGGGTGGGCCCGCGTTTCGCGGCCTGTTTCAGACAATTCAGATAAGCGCATATCGAAGGAGGCATTCCCATGTTTCGGAAAATTTATGGAAAAACGATTCGAGCATCCTTGCAAGCAGCCCTGTTCTGTCTGCTGCTGGCAGCTATGCCGGTTATCGGTTCGGCGCAATCGTTCGTGCTCGATCTGCCGCTGCAAAGCCAGCGCGCGGAGATTTCCCAACGCATCGGCATCACCGATATCACGATCAGCTATCACCGGCCGCTGGTGAACGATCGCAAGGTTTGGGGCGCGTTGGTTCCCTACGGACAGGTGTGGCGCGCGGGCGCCAATGAAAATACGACAATCACGTTCAGCGATCCCGTCCAGATTGAAGGCAAGCCACTCGACAAGGGAACCTACGGTTTGCACATGATCCCGAACGCCGATGAATGGACGATTATTTTCTCGAAGAACTCCACGTCCTGGGGAGCGTTCACCTACGACCAGGCCGAAGATGCCCTGCGCGTAACGGTAAAACCCAAGGCCGCCGACATGCATAACGCCCTGACCTACGACTTCGACCAGCTGCAGCCCGATTCGGCCTTGGTGAAACTGGAGTGGGAGAAGATCGCCGTCCCCTTCAAGGTCTCGGTGGATGTGCACGACGTGGTCGAGGCCAGCCTGAAAAAACAGCTGCGCAATCTTTCGCAGTACACCTGGATGAGCTGGGACGACGCCGCGAATTACCTGCTATCGGAAAAAATCGCGTTGGATGAGGCTCTGATCTATTCCAACAAGTCGATTGAAAATGAAGATCGCTACGACAATGAGCTGACCAAGTCGAAGGTCCTCACCGCGCTCAATCGCAAGGACGAAGCCACCACGGCACAAAAGAAGGCGCTCGATCTCGCCAATCCGCTACAGGTTCACCTCTATGCGCGCCAACTGCAGGGTGAAAAGCGGAGCGCCGAGGCCTTCGCCATCTTCCGCGAAAACGCAAAGAAACATCCCGATCAGTGGTTTGTGCACACGGGTCTGGCGCGTGTTTACAGCTCCGAGGGCAAGTTCGACGACGCCACCAAAGAAATGAAACTGGCGCTAGCGGTCGCTCCCGACAACCAGAAGAGCTATCTGGATGGTCTGGAGAAAAAGTTGGAGGCGAAACAGGACATAAACCAGTAGCCGCTTTCGCGGGATAGAATCCACAAGTTAACGGAGGCAGCGATGAAGATCAAACACATTCGTGCTCTCATGGTATGCAGCCTGCTTATCTTCTTGCAGCCTCTGCGAGGATTCGCACAACAGAATTCCGACGCAGCGAAAACCGCAACTCAACCGGCGCTCACCGAACGCGATGGACAGCACGATTTTGACCCCCTGATCGGTGCCTGGAAATATCACCTGAAACGACGCCTGCATCCGTTAACCGGTTCGACTACATGGGTGGAATTCGACGGCACCGGTGTCTGCCACAGGATTTACGATGGCGCCAGTATCGACCAGATCGAAGTCGACGGCCCAACCGGGCACATCGAAGGCCTGACCTTGCGTGTATATAACCCACAATCCCACCAGTGGAGACTTTATTGGGCGAACAGCAAAGTCGGGATCCTGGATCCACCTCAAGTCGGACAATTCAAGGATGGGCATGGTGAGTTCTTCGCGCAGGACACAATCAATGGCAAAACCATCCTGATTAAGTTCGATTGGACAAACCTGAACACAAGCACCCCACATTTTGAACAGTCATTCTCGGACGATGGCGGCAAGACTTGGGAAGTGAACTGGATTACAGATCAGACGCGGGTGCAGGGGAAAGAGGAATCGGACAAAGCGCACTGAACCGGAATGTTGGAGTCAACAAGAACACCGCGGCGTGTCCGGCGGAAGTTCATCCGGCGCGGGTGCATCCGTTAGATATCCTTTTTCAATCTCCGCCAACATGCAGCCGATATCACTAACCGGATATGCGTGTCGAGCAGCGGCGCGGATGACTTCCAGTTTCTTGTCGATTCCACCGAGAGGTTCCAATTGTCCAACCATACCTTGTCACCGAATACGACTGCTAATAACGCCCGGCACTTCATGTAACACTTTAACTTCTTTGCCCATCCGCCTGCCGACCTCTACAACGGCAGCCAGCGTGTCGTCATCGGTTTCTGACGCGCGCACAATCTCGAGCACTTTCATTTCCTGTACGGGATTCGAAAAGCGCATGCCGGCACACTGCCTGGCGCGATAGGTCGCGCTGGCGATTTCCGTCACACTAAGCCACGAGGTATTCGTGGCGAGAATCGTTGCGGGGCGGCAGAACTTATCGAGCATGATGAAGATTTCCAGCTTCGATTCCATCTCGTCGGGAACAGCTTCGATGACGAGATCGGCTTGGCGCGCGGCCTCATCGACCGAACCGGCATACTCGATGCGCGAAAACGCCATCTCGGCCTCAGCGGCATTAACCTGGCCGCTTTCAACGGCGTGGTCGAGACAGGCGCGAATTTCCGTCCCCGCCTTGCGCAGCGCGTTCGGAAAAAGGTCTTCGAGAATTGTGCGGTAGCCGCCGAGAGCGGCCGCATGCGCAATCCCCCGGCCCATGATGCCCGCGCCGATCACAGCAATCGTGCGGACTTCCGTCACTCCTTGCCCGCCTGCTCGAGGTGCTGCACCACGCTCTCATAGCTTGGTTCAGACTTGCGGATATATTCGCCCAGGCGGGCGCATTCCTCTTTGGTCATCATCGGGATGGAGGCGCTGATGCGGCGCAGGGTGGTGGCGATGTCGTCGATGTAATTCATGAGGCGGATTAGTTCTCCAGTTGCGGGCATGAAGGCTCCTTGCTATTTTCGCCGCGGCGCCGAAGTGTCGAAACCGGTCGCCGCGACCATTGTGACTATTCATTGTTCAACAGGCGGGCGGATTTAGCAAAGGCGGTCTTCTGATTCTTGGAAGGGGATCCACGTTCACCTTCCCCTTGCGGGGCGGGAGCCACCCAAGACGGGCAAATCTGGTCGGTCGAAGCAGTGCAGCCGATACAGGCCTTTCGCAGCGTCACTTCGCCCATTTATCCTTATACTCCTGCTGCGAGACCGCAACTGCTCCGTCGGGTCCAGGCACATAAACGTCCTCTCTCAGGCTCGTCTTGAGATCATACGTTTTGTATTTATCGGAGGCTCCGATTTCACCGACTAGCATCTCCATTCTTTGCGGTTCTTTTTTCCACTTGGCCAGGTAATGCGCATCTCCGATGGTCCTTTGGAAGGGCTGCGCCTCGGAGTAAGTGAAATCAAACCCGCGGACCGAATCGCCATTCCTGACGTCCGCCCGTCCCCATCCATCCACACTTTCCATACCGCCGTTCCGGTGCCGGTGCCAATGAGATTCGATCACCTGGATCTGTAACGGATACTCGGCCAGGTTCTTTCCCGCAAGTGAGCTGACCGCTAAAAGCAGGGGGACGCCTACGGTCAAAAAGAGTTTTCGCATTGTGTCACCTCAATCCAGCCGATTTGAACCCAAGATATTACAAGGAGGACGCGGCATTTGGCAATGCTACCAAGAATCGGGGTGTTGATTTAATCCAGACGCGCTAGTCAAGCCCATGAAAGCGTCGAAAGCTCTCATGGCCATCCTTGCCCATATACCGCTCCAGAACCGAGGGATCGGTCTGGCGCAGGTCGACGATCACCAGGCCATCGACCACATCCGAAAATTTGCGGTCGAGATTGAAGCCCACCAGCTTGCCGCCCACCTTCGCATACTGCTTCAACAGAATGGGCAACCCCTTCCCATCCTCTTCGACATCGGAGATAGGCTCGGCGAGTTCTTCCAGATCGCGTAACAAACTGCACAGCGCACCGCAATCCCAGCGCCGAAGCTTGGGAGTGCGGAACGGAGTGCGTGCCTGGATGAGGTCGGCAAACTCGCCGTCTTCGCGCTGCTCAAAGTAGCGCACAATCATCTCGCGCGACAAGCTGTTGTACTCATTGCTGATGCTGACCGCTCCGAACAACACCGGAGCTTCGGGATGCGCCGCCACGAAACGCGCGATGCCCTTCCACAACAGCAGCAGGGGCGCATACTGGCGTTGATATTCGGGACGCACAAACGAGCGGCCCAGTTCCAGCGCCGAACCAATCTTCAGAAAAAGTCGCGCGTCATACTTGAACACGGTGTTGGTGTAGAGTCCCTTGATGCCGTGGGCGCGAATGATCGCATCGGTTTCACCGGCCCGGTAAGCGCCGGCCAATTCCTGCTTTTCCTTGTTCCAGAGCAGAAGATGCCAGTAATAGCCATCGAACGCGTCGAGGTCGGCGCTGCGTCCGGTACCTTCTCCAGCCGCGCGGAACGTAATTTCGCGAAGGCGTCCGAGTTCCTCGAGCGCGTGCGGCAACTCGGAAGCCCGCGCCGCATAGACAGCGAATTCCCCGTTTTCAACCAACAGGCGCTCGGCGGCCAACGCTGCAATATCGGCGATCACGAATCGCGAAGGCACCTCCGCGGCAATCGGCTCCTGCGGCTTACGCGGAAGCGCAGCCCGCACCTTCGTGGGAATTGAGATTGGCTTCTTGCCGCGATACGACAGCAGATAAGTTCGCAGGCGAAGATACTCCGTCGCCTCCTCGTGGTTGTCGAGGCCGGCAATCAACTCCGATGGAATCGCCTTGCCAATACGAATCTGTACGTTCTTCTCACGCTGCTGCAGAAACTCTCCCAGCAGAAAGAGCGTTCGCAGCCGCGGATTGATCAACCCCAGCAATTGAAACGTCCCGCTGTTACGGCCGCAGAAAAATACCGGCAGCGCGGTCGCCCCGGTCTTGCGCACCA
>JBAWFQ010000171.1:0-14902 GCA_049592035.1 Terriglobales bacterium | reverse complement strand
GTGCCAGTCCTTCTCTGGACGATTGCCGCTGATTCGCCTAGTGGTGAGGTGAGAGACTTCATTGCTGGCTCTCTCGTGAAGTTTCGGAGTACTGGAGCAGGTCTGTTAACGAAGCAGCCATGGGAACAAGACTGGCTAAGACCGTGGGAGAAGTCAAGTGAACCCGAGGCGCTCGACTCCGACCCTACGCGGGCATTTGCCTGATGTCCACGCCCTCCCTACAATAGAAGTTTCATCCAAAAGTTATGATTCACTTCCCGGTACCTGAAGCCCTGACATTCGACGACGTATTACTTCTCCCGGCCCATTCCGCAATCGTGCCTGCCAACGCCAACACTCAGAGCCAACTCTCCCGCAACATCCGGCTGAACATTCCCATCATCAGCGCCGCCATGGATACGGTCACCGAGTCGCACATGGCCATCGCCATGGCGCAGCAGGGAGGCCTCGGCATTATCCATCGCAATCTGTCCATCGAGCAGCAGGCCAATGAAGTCGACAAGGTGAAACGGTCGGAGAGCGGCATGATTGTCGATCCCGTCACCATGTCTCCGGATGCCAAGGTTTCCGATGCTCTGGAAGTTATGCAGAAATACAAGATTTCCGGCGTCCCCATCACGCTCAAAGATGGAAAGCTGGTAGGAATTCTCACCAATCGCGACTTGCGCTTCGAGACCCGCTTCGACATTCCGATCAGCAAGGTGATGACCAAGGAGAACCTGATCACCGTTCCGGTGGGAACGACGCTCGAACAAGCCGAAGAGATTCTGCACGAGCACCGCGTGGAAAAGCTTCTGGTGGTCGACGACCAATACATCCTGAAGGGTTTAATCACGGTCAAAGACATCCAGAAGAAACTGAAGTATCCCGGCGCGGCCAAGGACGACAAAGGCCGTTTGCGGGTGAGTGGGGCGATCGGCGCGACCGGCGATTTCCTGGAGCGCGCCCAGGAACTGGCGAAGGCGAAAGTCGACGTGCTGGCTATTGACAGCGCTCATGGTCATTCCGCGCTGGTGCTGGAAGCTGTGAAAAGAGTAAAGGCGGCGTTGCCGGAAGTGGAACTGATTGCCGGCAATGTAGCCACGTTCGACGGCGCCTGCGACCTGGTGCGGGCCGGCGCCGATGGCGTCAAAGTCGGTATTGGACCCGGTTCGATCTGCACCACCCGCATCGTAACCGGAGTAGGCGTTCCGCAGATTACGGCAATTGCCGAAGCGGCGCGGGCCACGCGCGACGCGGGCGTGCCCATCATTGCCGACGGCGGCATAAAGTATTCCGGCGATATCACCAAGGCCCTGGCCGCGGGCGCGTCTGCGGTTATGATCGGATCGATGTTTGCCGGAACCGACGAAAGTCCCGGTGAGTTGATTCTCTATCAGGGTCGCACCTTCAAGGCGTATCGCGGCATGGGATCGCTCGGAGCCATGGCGGCGGGCTCGAGCGAGCGCTACTTCCAGAATTTGGATGGCGACGCGTCGACGGCCATGCCCGTGATGGGCGAAGATCCGAACCGCCTGCGCAAGCTTGTGCCCGAGGGAATCGAAGGCCGCGTGCCCTATCGTGGTTCGGTGGCGATGATCGTGCACCAGATGGTGGGCGGCCTGAAGTCGGGCATGGGTTATTGCGGCTGCCAGACCATTGCTGACGTGCAGCAGAAGGCGCGCTTCGTGCGCATCAGCGCCGCCGGTCTCCGCGAAAGCCACGTCCACGACGTCATGATCACCCGCGAAGCTCCGAACTACGCGGCCGAATGACGTCCGAGGCCGAATTGACGATTCGATCGACCGCGTCTCGTCCCAATCTTCTGCGCGCCTGGTGGCCGGCCGCCGTTTGGGTTTGCCTCATTGCCTTTGAGTCCACCGATTTCTTTTCCTCCGAGCACACCGGCAGCATGTTATACACGCTGCTGACGCATCTGTTCGGCCCAATCGATTACTACAAGTTCGACGTCTTCCATCACTATCTGCGCAAGACCGGACACGTCGTCGGCTACGGCATGTTGAGTCTGCTGTTGCTGCGTGGCTGGCGGGCAACGTTCGGTCGAGTTCCTGAACTACTGTTACGCGCGGTGCTCTTATCGTGGCTGGGGACGGCCATCGTGGCCGCGCTCGACGAATGGCACCAAAGCTACATCCCATCGCGTACCGGCACGATATGGGATGTCGCTCTCGACACGGTAGCGGGCGTGGCCTTTCTGGTGGTCGCGTATATCTGGTTGCGGCGCTCGGAGACTGTCACCTGATCTAAGCAGGGTTCCACCACGGAGGCACAGAGCCGCGGAGGCAGCCCTTTCTTGTTTTTCTCCGCGACTCCGTGCCTCCGTGGTGGGTTCGAGTCACTCCCGCACCGGCGAGCGGTGGGCAAGCAACGCGATCGCCGACACAGCCGCAATCCCCGCCGAAAAATAAAACGGTACCGCCGGCCCGTAGATCTTCCAAAGCGCCCCGGTGATCACGCTCGACAGCAGAGTAGTCACGCTGGTCAGAAAAAAATAAATTCCCAGCGCCCGCCCTCGCACCTCGCGATCGACGCTCTCGACCACCAGCGCCTTGAGCACGGGATTCGTCAGCGCATAAAAGAGTCCGTAGAAAGCCATGGTCAGCCAGATCGCCAGTTGCGAAGGCGCAAGCGCGAAAACAAAATAGACAATGGCGAAAACGAGGTATCCGGCGGCGGCGATGCCCGAGCGCGAGAACCGGTCGCTGAACTTGCCCGCCGGCCACGACAGCAGCGTGAACGTGATGTTGAAGACCAGTCCCAGCAGCGGCGCCTGAGAAACCGGAATGCCGATATTTCCCGCCCGCAAAACCAGGAACATATCACTGGAATTTCCCAGAGAAAAAAGTGTGACCACCGCCAGCACGTAGTAAAAGCCAAACGGCAGTTGAGGAAGCCATGAGGATTTGCCACCGCTCGCGTAGGGACGGGCGCCCTCGCCCGTCCGGGCGGAGCGCAGCTCGGCGCCCGCCACCGGCCGCAGCACCTCCCCGGCGCCCGCCTTCGAAGGCGCGCCCCGTCGCACTTCGCGAATGCCCACCCACACGACCAGCACGCACAGCGCCCCCGGAATCGCCGCCGACGCAAACACGCCGCGCATGCCAAAGCGTCCAATCACCGCCAACGCCAGCAGCGGCCCGGCAATCGCGCCGGCCGAATCCATGGCCTGAATCAGCCCGTAGGCCGAGCCGATGGCCGACGCCTCGACCGACTCCGCCACCATCACATCGCGGGCGGTTCCGCGCACTCCTTTGGCAAAGCGATCGCAAAATCGAATGCCCAGAATCTGCCACCACGAGGAAACCAGCGCCAGCAGCGGCTTCACCGCGTTAGCCACAACGTATCCACCGACCACGAGAGGCTTGCGGCGCGCAACCTTGTCGGCCAGGTAGCCCGAGAAAAGCTTGGCAAACGAAGCCACACTCTCCGCAATGCCTTCGATGATGCCAAGCTGAGCCGGTCCCGCGCCCAGCGACGCGAGAAACGCCGGCAACACCCAGTACGCCATTTCGCTAGCCGTGTCGTTGAGGAACGAAGTCAAACCGAACACGTATACATTGCGTTGGGTGGATAGGGAATGCTCTGGGGAAAGTAAGTCCATGTCCGTTCCAAAAAATAGCACGCTCGACTTGTGGAGT
This sequence comes from Terriglobales bacterium, assembly GCA_049592035.1. Lineage (GTDB taxonomy): Bacteria > Acidobacteriota > Terriglobia > Terriglobales > Acidobacteriaceae > Acidiflorens. The sequence continues at coordinate 11,267 of JBAWFQ010000171.1, read as the reverse complement.
GCCGGGCGTCCGCGCCCGGCCAGCACGCTGAGAGCTGAGAGCTAATCCCCTTTCGCAGTAAGTCCGGTAGAATAGAACCATGGCCGACCGCACCTTCACCCTCGATGAAGCGCAGATGCTCCTGCCGATTCTGGAGTCGCTCCTCCGCCAGGCAATTCACGGCAAAAAGCTGATTGAAGAAGTAGACGCCGAACTGCAGGAAACGGCCCACCGCGTTTTTCTGAACGGCGGCACGCTGCTAAACGTGGTGCACCTGGCCCGGCGCAAAGCCGAGCGCGAAAGGGCAATCCGCCGCATCAAAGATGCCCTGGCCGAAATCGATGCCACCGGAGTGCAGGTAAAAGATCTAGACATAGGATTGCTCGATTTCCCTTGCAAAGTCGAAGGCGAGATTCTCCTGCTGTGCTGGAAGCTGGGTGAGTCCGGGATCACGCACTGGCACGGAACCAGCGAAGGCTTCGCCGGCCGCAAGCCGATCGACCAGCGCATCGCGAATGCTGGGAAAAAGCGGCCGAAGTAAGCTTTGTCAGTAGAACCTTCGCCGGACGACGCCGAATCGTTTGTCACCCCTCCCAACTTTGTCATCAAGAAATGAATTGTCATCCTGAGCGAAGCGAAGGACCTATGCACTCTCCGGCGTGTAGAGATGCTGTTCGTACCACCCCGCGCTCAAATCGCTCCACGTAAGGGTTCACCGAAACAATCAACTGAATTTTCCTGATCCGAAGCCAGCCCTTGATTCTCTTTTCACGGTCAATCGCATTACGCACATCGTCAAAGCCCTCGTAGTAAACCAGCCGATCGATCTTGTACTGCTTGCAAAAAGCCGATCCATTTCCAAACCGATGCTCCCAAACTCGCCGCCGAAGATTATTGGTAACGCCGACGTAAAGCGTCTTCGAGCGATTTGCCAGAATGTAAACGCAGTAGTGCCGGTGGTCGCGAAAGTGCATAGGTCCTTCGCCTCGCTCAGGATGACACTGCTTGGATTGTGCTAGACGACCGCGAAGAAATCAGTGACGTGGCTACACCGAAATTGTGACAATCAGTTTCCTTGGGCCACCCGCAACCGACATCATCTACGCCGCAGCTCCGCAAAACCCCGTGCAAGTTCCGCCCCGCGCCCCGTTCTAGTACCGAAGAACGCTTCGAGTACCAGCTTAGCCGGCGAAGGTGTGACCCAGCCATGCACTACCGGGAATCGAGCAACCGCCGGGCGTTCTGCTAAAATTACTCTAAATTGAGGCGATCATAATATGTTGACTGGGCGCAAACTGGCTTTGTCGCTGGCGTTTGCTGGACTACTTCTCGTGGCCTTCGGAGCCGGCTGCCGCGGCTTTTTCGTGAATCCCACGTTGACTTCGATCACCATTAATCCGAGCTCTCCAAACGTCGAAGTAAATTCGAATCTGACGGTGCAAGCTTTCGGCGTTTACAACGACGGCTCGTCGGCCTATTTGACCAGCGGTGTGTCCTGGTCGAGCAGTGATCCCACGATCGTGGCCATCACCGGCAATTGCGCCACCGAAAGCTGCGGCGCCGCTACGCTGTCCGGGCTTCAGGTTGGTACGGCAACCCTCACGGCTGGTGCGCAAAGTGTCACCTCCACCGCTACCGCCACCGCATATATCACTGTCTCCCAGCTAACAATCGCCCCCACTTCTCAAAGCCTGGCTACCAACACCAGCTACACGCCTGACCCGTTCATAGTGACTGCGGTGACTGCCAATGGTACGATCGACATAAGCGACGTTGCAGTACTTACCCCGTCGCTCAACGGAACTCAGAGTACTGACATCACTTGCACGTATTACACCTCCAATCCTACTGGCGCCTCGGGCGGCGCGGGCATCTACTGTACGGACGACGGTAGCGCAACCGCAGGCAAATATACGCTGACTGCCACCTACACAGGTACGACACTCACGGCCACGGCCTATCTAAACGTCCCCGCGCCGCAATAATCGACTGCCGGCCCCACTTCTCGCTTTTTTCGAGAAGTGGGATTCCACGGTCCCGTCAATCTGGGGATTTTGTTCGACGATGGCCGCGCCTTGAAACTCGCTCTCGCGCTATATTGAATAGCGAGCCCGTGAAATATTTCCGCCAGCGATTCCTGCCGTCAATCCCGCTCCTCTGCCTTGTGCTTCTTTCCGCGTGCCACCGCGGTGGCGGACGCGTCCTCGAAATCGCCTACGTTTCCGGAGTCCAAGCCATCCTCCGCGACCGCGTAGCGGCGGTCTACGAAAAAACCGGAGTGGTAAAAAATGGCGACCGCGTCGAAGTTCTCGACCACGACCGCCGCTTCGTCAAAGTGCGCACCGCCACCGGCGCGACTGGATGGGTGGAACAGCGCTACCTCGTCGGTCAGGATGTCTACGACCAGATCCAGAAGCTGACCGCCGACAACCGGAACGATCCCGTGCAGGCGCAGGGAACAACCCGCAACGACACGAACCTGCACGTAGAGCCGGGACGCGACGCCGAACATCTCTACCAGATTTCAGCCGGCGAGAAGTTGTCGCTACTGAAGCGAGGCACAGCCGAGAGGCCGGGAGCAGGAACGCCGCCAGCGCGCTCCGCCAAAGCAACCGCCGAGAAAACCAAGAACGAGGCAAACAAAAACAAAAACAAAGAGCCGGGAAAAAACAAAGAAGAAAACAAGGAAGAAAAAGACCAAGCGCCCAAACAAGTTCCTGTCATCCCCGCACCCGTAATTGAGGATTGGTGGCTGGTGCGCGACTCCCACGATCGAGTCGGTTGGGTCCTCGGACGCATGATCGATCTCGACGTCCCGCTCGACGTTGCCCAGTACGCGGAAGGCCAGCGTATCGTCGCCTTCTTCGTGCTCAATCAGGTGCAGGATGGAGACAAAAAAGTAGCACAGTACCTCACCGTCGTCACCGAACCGAAAGATGGCATGCCGTTCGACTTCAACCAGATTCGCGTCTTCACCTGGAACGTGAGGCGCCATCGTTATGAAACGGCTTATCGCGAGCGTATGGAAGGCGTCCTGCCCGTAACCGTGACTCAGGAAAATTTCGATAAGGAAGGCACGTTACCCGTCTTCGTAATTCGCGTGAAGGACGACAGCGGCAAGGTCTCCGAACGCAAATACAAGCTCAACACCCCCATCGTGCGCCGCGTGCTCGCGCCCGGAGAAGAACCGAAGCGAGCAACCTCGAAGCCGACGACACGACGGAAGCCGCGACGAGCACGATAACCCCACCCAAAAGGCTCAGCCTCTACCTAAGTGATCTAGTCGTTACCCGCCTGCCGACGGATTCTTAAGCTGGGTCATCTTGAGTTGGATCATCTTGGGTTCGGATCACCGTGGCTTTCCTGACTCCTGGAGATGCTTGGCCACTGCAATCGAGGGAGACTATGTGTCGACGAGCCGTCCTGTTGCTGTCCATCTGCCTAGGCGCCGCCCCGGTTTGTCTGCTGGCGCAGGACTTCACGCTTTTTGACCGGCAAGTCCAAGTCCACGGCTTTGTGTCGCAGGGCTTCGTTCACACCAACGACAACAACTGGCTCACCATGAACACCAGCAATGTCGGCAGCGGCGAATTCACCGATTTCGGCGCCAATGCTTCCACCCAGATCACCGACAAGTTTCGCATCGGCGCGCAGATCTACGATCGCAACCTCGGTGAACTCGGACGCTGGTATCCCTCGCTAGACTGGGCGTTGGCTGACTACCGCTTCAAGCCCTGGTTCGGCATTCGCGGCGGCAAAGTCAAAACCACGCTCGGACTTTATAACGACGCCCAGGACCTGGATTTTCTGCGCGTTTTTGCGCTGCTGCCGCAAAGTATCTATCCGACGGATATCCGCGACGCCACCATCGCTCATGTGGGCGGCGATATCTACGGCAACGTTTCCCTCAAACACCGCCTCGGCGATCTCTCCTACACGGGGTTTGCCGGGCATCGCAGCGACAGCATGCATAGCGGCTACGCGTACCTCGCGATGGAATACGGCGTCTACTACTCGAGTTATGGCGGACTGCAGTATGGCGCCGATCTCCGATGGAACACGCCGCTGAAGGGTCTATTGCTCGGAGCCTCTCGAATGAATGAAGACATCACTGGCCGAGCAACAGCCAAAAATCCAAGCAGCATCGGGCCCCCGTTCTTTCCTGAGATCGATCATTCGAAGGCGGACTGGACGAACCAATTCTATGGGAGTTATGCCGTCGGGAAATTGCGGATCGATTCCGAGTATCGCCGCTTTCTGCACAATGCTTACTACACGGCTCTGGGCAGCGTCGCCCTCACCAACGAAACCGATGTACGCGGCTGGTACGTCTCAGGAACCTACCGAATTATGAAGCGGCTGGCGCTTGGCTCCTACTACTCCCGCTACTCGGTAACCAGCGTATCCGGAGGCCCTGAAGGCGTTTATGCCCCCGACCAAACCGATACCAGCCTGCCCCTCAATCACGTCTACGACAAAGTGGTCTCGGCGCGGGTTGACCTCAAAAAATTCTGGAACGTGAAAGTGGAAGGCCACTTCATGGATGGTTATGGGTTCTGCACGTTTCCAGACGGATTTTACCCGCAGCAGAATCCACAGGGCTTCAAGCCCAACACCGATGCGCTGGTTCTCAAATCCAGTTTGAATTTCTGAACCGAGGGAGACACGGAAACAGGAGAATGCGATGAGGAAACCAAGCTTACTTTTCGTCGTGGCCATCGCGGTGTTCGGCTCCCTCCACGCCCTCGCAGGCAACGTCAGAATTATTGCCAATCCAAGTGTCAGAGCGGAAACCATTTCGAGGGGTGAGATCAGGAGTGTCTTTCTGGAGGAACGCAATTCCTTGCGCAACGGAACCCATGTCGAACCGGTGCTTTCCACAAGCGGACCGGCGTACGCCGCGTTTCTGCAGGAGTATCTCGGCCAAAGCGACGATACCCTCCAAGCCTACTACCGTACCCTGGTATTTACGGGCAAAGGCTCGATGCCCAAAGCCCTGCGCTCCGACGAAGAGGTAGTTGCCTACGTCGCCAGAACGCGAGGCGCCATCGGATATGTAAGTTCCACGGCGGCGTTGAACGGCGTGAAGACTTTAACGGTCTATCAGTCCGAGGATGAAAAAGAAAGAAGGCTGATTTCCCGGGCGGAACCCGCCTATCCGGCCGTGCTGCGCAATAACGGCATCGGCGGGACCGTTCGCGTGCAAGTGACCATCGCCTCCGACGGTGCGGTCGAAAAAGTCGAATTGCTCGGAGGCAGCCCGGTGTTGGGTGAGGCCGCCATGACTGCCATCAAGCAATGGGTTTACGCCGCAGGCCGTTCGCGGACGCAGACTGTGGTTAGCATCGACTTCGATGCGTCCCACTGAGAAGGCCACTGAGAACGAAGGATCGCGAATTTGCCGGCGCGCAGAGTCTTAGAAATCCCGCCCTCAGCGACCTCTGCGTTAAAAAATCAACTGTAGAAATCGGCAATGCTCTCGACCACGCACCGGATCTCGCCCTCGGTCAACTCCGGGAACATGGGCAAGGCCAGCACTTCCAGAGCGGCCTGTTCGGCGACCGGTAAGTCTCCCGCTTTCAGCCCCAGGTAGGAAAAGACTGGCTGTAAGTGCAGCGGCAACGGGTAGTAAATTTCCGATCCAATGTTTCGTTCCGCCAGGAATTTGCGCAACTCGTCCCGGCGTTCGGCGCGGATCACATACTGGTGAAACACGTGCGTGGCTTGCGGACTGCGCGCGAGCAAGCGCACCGGCGCGCGAAGCTGATTCGAAATCCCACCAGAAGTCAGCCCCGATTCGCCAAACAACCGATCGTAGGTTGTGGCGTGCTGCTGTCGGCGCCGGTTCCAGTCTGCGATGTATCCGAGTTTCACGCGCAGCACCGCTGCCTGAATCGCGTCCATGCGTCCGTTCCAGCCAAACTCGTGGTGATAGTAGCGCCGAGGGCTGCCATGGTTGCGGAGTTGCCGCATGTGCTCGGCCATCTCCAGACTTTTCGTAGTGACCATCCCCGCGTCGCCGTAGGCACTCAGGTTCTTGGTGGGATAAAAACTGAAAGCAGCGGTTACGCCGAGCGACCCCGCGCCGCGCCCGTTCCACTCGGCGCCAATCGCCTGGGCGGCGTCCTCGACGATGGCAACGCTGAATTCCTGCGCGATACGCTCGAAGGCGTCCATGTCGGCGCATTGTCCGTAAAGATGCACGGGAAGAATCGCGCGAAGATTTTCGAGCGGTTGCGCGCGGTGTTGGCCGCCGCGCAATTGACGATCCCGCAGTTGACGGCGAACGCCCTCTGCATCGAGATTCAGCGTGCCGGGATCGACGTCCACGAACACCGGAGTTGCGCCCGCCCGCACAATTGCGCTGGCCGAGGCAAAGAAGCTGAATGCCGTCGTGATCACCGAGTCGCCAGGTTTCACCCCGGCGGCGACTAGCGCCAGCCAAAGCGCTTCGGTTCCCGATGCGCAACCAACGGCGCCGGCCGCACCCGTAAACGCAGCAATCTCGCGCTCGAGTGCCTCGACCTCCGGACCGAGAATAAAGCCCTGCGAATCGCACACACGCGTGATCGCCGCCAGCGTTTCTTCGCGAATGCCATCATATTGGCGGCGCAAGTCAAGGAGCGGGACGGATTCGACCCTTGCAGTGCGCGGTGCTGTTGGATGTGGCGCTGTCGAATGTGGTTTCACTAGAACGAAATTCTAGCAGGTTGTCCCTGTGTCTCTCGGAGGCTGCCCTGAGCGAAGTCGAAGGGTCCCCTGTGGTTGCTTTTTGGTTTGTCAGCGTGATGCCCCGACCTTGAAGGAGATGTGCGCCGCCCGAGGCCGCAAGCCGCTGCCGGCAAAATGCCTTTGCCAATCCACCAGTTCCGCGCGCAGCTTGTCGAAATCGAGATCGGGAAACGAGCGCTCGCCCCCACGAAGATTCCGCAGAGCGCGGGCAAGCACCGAACGCGCGCCGACAAGGTTGCCGGTGGAGTAGTGATGAAAAGCGACCGCCAACTGAATCAGCCCTTGCAAGTGCAGCCGGAACCGCCGACGCGAAGGCGAGTCGCGAGGCAGAGCGCGCCACACGTCCTCCAGAGCCTCATGGGCTTCGAAAAAATGACCGCGATTGAAGAGGTCAATCCCCAAGCCGAAGCTCTCGTTACTCAGAGTCGTAATCAGAGCCGGATTCTCTCCATCGATTGTGTCACTCTACCCACGCGCATTGTCACTTCGCATCCAGATTGTGTTGGCCGATCCCGATTTCTACATATTCCCATATATCAATCGATGACGAACCTCCATAAAAATGTATAGTCTTCCAAATACAAAACCTATGTCATTGAAATATATGGTACTTGCCATGTTCCGTTTTGGAATGCTGATTGCACTTCAGTGACCGGATTAGTGGTAGGTGTGTTCCCGCATCAGTTTGTGTGTGAAAGCCCGGCAGTTTTCGTTATTGGGTTGTGGTTGGCGCTAACCGTTCAGGAAATCGTGATTTCCAAGGTTAGCCAGCGAATTTCAAAACGGAGAAGAGACAATGCGATTTACGACATCGATTAGGATTCTGGCCCTGTTGGCGGTAGTAGCCCTTTTGCTGCCCGGCATGCTGGTGGCCCAGAGCACGACGCAAGGCGCCCTCAGCGGCACGATTACGGACCAAACAGGCGCAGTCGTCGCCAACGTCACTGTCAAGATCACAAACCTGGCCAAAGGCTATTCCCACGAGTTCAAAACCAACGCGCAGGGCGTTTATACCTACCCTCTGGCCGACGCCGGCCCCTACTCGATTGAAGTCACTGCGGCCGGGTTCAAAACATTCTCGGCGAAGGGTGAGGTGAACGTAGGGCAAACGACTGTCGTGAATGCCAAGCTCGAAGTCGGCACCGCGTCCGGAACCGTGGTTGAAGTCAACGCTGCGGCGGAAATATTGCAGACCGAAGCGGCCGACATGACCACCAACTTCGACAAGAGTCTGGTCGAGAACCTGCCCAACGGCGGCAACGACCTGACTGCCGTCGCTTATACGGCTCCGGGCGTGGTTCAGAACAACGGCGGCGGTTACGGCAACTTTAACGTCAACGGCCTCCCCGCCACCTCGAACATGTTCACCATCGACGGCATGAATGACATGGACCCGTTCCTGAACCTGAACAACTCGGGTCCCACCAACTTGATGCTGGGCAAGAACAGCATTGAAGAAGCAACGGTCGTCACCAACGCCTACGGCGGCCAGTATGGGCAACAGGCTGGAGCCCAAGTCAGCTTCGTAAGCAAGGGCGGCACCAATAATTTCCATGGCAACCTGCAATACCAGTGGACCGGTCGCGTCCTCGACGCCAATGACTGGTTCAACACCGAAACCTCACCAGCCGTGCCCCGTCCCTTTGCCAACAACAACCAGTGGGCGGCTTCTTTCGGCGGCCCCATCAAGAAGGACAAGACGTTCTTCTTTCTCGACACCGAGGGTATTCGCTACGTTGTGCCGTCGACGGTACAGGCCTTCACGCCCTATGAAAACGCGGCTGGCACGGCAGGCTTCCTCACTGACCTGATCAACAACGTGTCAACCAATGGATCGTCCGCGAACACGGTCGCCACCTACAAGGCAGCCTCCGCGATTTGGCAGGCGGCTCCCGGCTTTCAGAGGGGCACTCAAATCGCAGGCAGTTGCACCGATCCCTTCTTCGGGAGCACTCCCGACAACGTCCCCGGCGGTTGCTTCCAGTCGTACTTTACGAGTCCGGCTGTGCCCGCGCACGAATGGCTGCTGATCGGCCGCGTTGACCAGAACATCGGAAACAAGGACCGCGCCTTCTTCCGCTTTACCATTGACCGCGGCATTCAGGCAACCAACGCCGACCCGCTGGATCCTGCTGCCTTTTCCGCTGCCAGCTTCCAGCCGGCGTACAACGGTGGAATTACCTGGAACCACGTCTTTAGTGGCACCGCCACCAATCAGCTTAGCGTGTCGCTCCTCTGGTACAGGGCAATTTTCGATGAGAACACGAACGGAAACCCGGCTAACGGCGGTAACTCTCCCTTCCCGTACTCGCTTTACGTAGATGCCGCAGTTCCCAACTTCAACCTCTTCGATCTTCCAGGCCTTACCGGACTGAACGGTCTCAACTTTGCATTTCCGCAGGGCCGCAACGTCACGCAGACCATGATTGTGGACGACTTCGCCAAGATCATCGGGCGGCACAACCTGAAGTTCGGCCTCTCCTTCCGGCGCTACGATATCACCAACTACGACGCTTCCGAGTATGTAACCCCGCTGGTAGACTCGACTTTGAACGAATTCTGGGCCGGAACAGCCGATTACTTCAGTCAGGCCAACCCCCTGCACGCGAATTTGCCCGAGAATACCGGCGGTTTCGGAATCTACGGTCAGGACGAATGGGCAATAACATCTAGATTGAAGCTGACGGTCGGGCTGCGCCTGGAGCATAACTTTAACCCGACCTGCGACACCAACTGCTTCACCAACCTCAGCGCCCCATGGTCCACGCTCTTGGCGACGCAGACCGATAGCACACCCTATAATCAAGCGCTTTCCATCGGGCGAAAGTCTGCGTTCAACTCTACCGACGCTGTGAACTTTGCTCCGCGCTTAGGTTTCACCTGGTCGCCTCTGGCGAACAACAAGACCGTGGTCAGCGGCGGCATTGGCATCTTTTATGACGCTTTCCCGGCGTATATCACCGACGGTTTCGTCAATGTTCCGTACCTCATAGGGGTGAATCAGTACGGTCCACTTTTTGGAGGTTCCACACCCATAGTGTGGGGCGATACTGCTGGCGCAGCGGCCGTTACTGCCAATACCGCGAATGCCATTCGGAACGGAGTTCCCGCGTCCTCGGCCTGCACCGGCGGAGTTCCTTCTCTCGCCAACGGTATGACACTAGCGCAACTTGAAGGCCCGTGCGTGGGAGGTGCACCGTTCAATGTCACCAGTTTCACGAGCAAGCTTAGAACCCCGCAGTACCAGGAATGGAACTTCCAGATCCAGCAGGAACTCGACAGCAGAAGCCGACTCACCATCGCCTACGTGGGTAACCATGGCATTCTGGAAGCGTGGCCGAACTCTTGGGGGAACGCATCCCAATCCCAGTGTTCCTCGATTCCCGACCCTGTCCTTGGCTGCCTAACATCCTACGTCCCATCAGTGACCGGCGTCCCAGGCAGTTCGCCCTCTGGTCGCTTCGGTGAGGTTACGCAATGGCAGTCAGGTGCCGTATCCAACTACAACGGCCTGACCGCAACCTATAGCCGCCGTATGACTTATGGATTCGTCGTCAATGCCAACTTCAGCTGGTCGCACACTCTCGACGAAATCTCCAACGGAGGGCTTCTGAACTATGGTGCAAACACGGATATTCTCTCGCAACTCAACCCCTCCTGCTTTGCCTGCAACAACTACGGCAATGCCGACTACGACATCCGGCATAGTTTTAACGCCAACTATGTCTGGACCGAGCCCTACCACTTCGGGAACCCAATCCTGAATGCCATTCTGGGAGGCTGGCTGGCGTCGGAGAACTTCATCGTCCGCAGCGGCCTGCCTTTCACCGTAACCGACGGTTCTATAGCTCCTGGCAACGGGCCCAGCGGGGTCGTGCCGACACAGGTCGCCGGGCCTGTGCAGCAAACCTGCAAGAACGGACTCAGCACGTGCTTCAACGGTTCGAGTTTGTTGAGTGCGGGCGAAAACTATCCGTTTGGGGAGGCGCCGGGAACGGCGGGTACGCCGCTAGGGCGTTTCCCGACACAAGTGCGCAACCAGTACCGTGGACCGGGATTCTTTGACACGGATTTCTCGGTGAATAAGAACTTCAAAATCAGGGAGCGCATGACGTTCACGGTGGGTGCGAACATCTACAACATACTTAACCATCCGAACTTCCAAAACCCGCACACCGGCTGGAGTCAGTACAACTCGCAGGGTAACCAATATCCCCTCGCCTCCTCGCCCTGTTCATCAGCAGGTTCGACAGGAGGTTCAGTCACCTGCGGAAATATCAACGGCCAAGCGGCGCCGCCGACCGGCCCGTACGGCTCGTTCTTCAACGGTCTGCCGGCTGGCCGCGAAGGTCAGTTCCAAGCCAAGATTGTCTTCTAATTTAACGAGGTCTTCCACCTGCGGTCCCGGAACACCGGGACCGCAATTTTTTGCCCTGCTTTGAAGCAGTGCGGCTTCACAGTTTGCTGAAAAACTCGGTTTCGCGCGGGAGTCGCGCCCTCAGCGGCTAAAGCGGCATTGAAAATAAGGCATTTATCGCAGCGGTAAACCGCTGCGC
>JBAWFQ010000170.1:0-2072 GCA_049592035.1 Terriglobales bacterium | reverse complement strand
GCGGTATAAGATTCAGCGTGACGGGCAGACGTTGGAGCGTCCACCCGCCACTGACCCAAACCAGCACACAGGATGCTAGGTCCGGGCTCCGCTAAGCTTAAATCATTCCACGCAAAAATCCTGTGTGCGCTCGCGGTCCAACTGACCGAGAAAGAGGCGCATCTATGCTCGTAAACCAAACGCATTTTCTCTCCGTCCAACTCGTCACCCTGCCCTCAAGAATCTTTGAAGACTACAGCCACGCTGAGGAGTCGGCCCGCAATCTTGCTGTGAAGACGAAAGAGCCGGTCTTCATCGTTCGCTTTGAAGATCAACACGGCGCGGCTTTCTTTTGCCTCGCGACTTCTGAGCAGATCAGCACGCCAGCAAACTATCAGACTTCAATTTCGGTCGTGAAAGCGGGCCAGTCGTGATCCGCACCGCAGTAACACTCGTCATCGTCGCGGCATGGTCCGCTCTTGCCGTTCTCGTCCTATCGCAAACGGTAATCAGCTTCCGGGCCAACTTCCCCCAGTAGTACCGGCCCGGATCGGCCCGGAGAGTGCCGAGGGTTAGCCTGCACAGGACAGGCGAAGCTCTCCGGGCCTTTTCAGCTTTATCAAGCTGTAAATTTACAGCTTGGAGTCAAGCCTTCCATGCCTCTTGACTCATCTTGACAGCAGTCCCTCGCGCCTATAAGCAAACGGCAATTGAGCGGACCACCAATCGCGCTGCTCGGTGAGGTAGGCGGTCCTGTGGCTGTTCTGCGGGTCCGCGATCTGCTCGTCAAGGCGTTCCAGCCGCGAGCGTATGTATTCGCTCGTCAGTGATCGCCACCCGCGATCAAACCTTGTCTCTGTGCTCACGGTATGCCCCACTTTTCACGAAGGCTTCGGATCACCCGCTCGTCTGAAACCTTGAACGCGCCAACGTCTACACAGTCATCCCGAGTGCCGCACATTCGCGGCTTCGATTCGGCAAGCGACGGCGCGGGCTTCGTTGCTGCATCGTGACGCGCTTTTTCCAGTGCGCCCGACCAGATGATTTTCTCGCCAGGTAGAAGCTGAGAAGAAAAGTTCAAAACAACCCTCCCAAACGGTTAACGCGGTAGCAACGTGGATACTCCGTTAACCGTTTCGTAAAGATAGAAGCCGTGATTGCTGCAAAGCTGTCGATTGAATCTTTCCACTAGTCTGCGCTCTACGAGACGAGCAACGCTCCGAGACAACGAAGCAGCTTGCACGGTGCGGCTCCGAGAGTCATTCGGCAATTTCTCCCGAAGGTCGGCCAGATCCCAACACCTACCACGCGGCGCGTTCTCCAGAATCCAACGCTCTTGTTTTGAAAGACGGTCGCTCATACGCTCTGCTCCGATAGACACTCGGATACAGCGTCCAATGCTCCCACAAATCGCCAGTATCCATGCGGGTTTGCGCGTGCGCGTGCCTCTTTTATGCCCATCATTCCAAACTTCTCTTCGTTCGCTCAATCCATGCGTCAAGGTCGCGAATGTCTAGCAGCCACGGCGCGTGACCATTTTCCTCGAGCCTGATGACTGGCAAGGCCGCGCTCTGCACGAGACGGCGCAACTGCGCTGTACTGATGGACAAGTATTCAGACGCGGGCTTCAATCGGAGCAATCGTCGCGCCGAGATTGCAGGGCGCAAAGCTGAGCATTGTTTGCGCTCTTTCGGCGTTTCGCTCGTGTTGTTCGCCAGTTCAGTCATTGCGCGTTGTTACGCTGCGTCATTTGCTGCTCGTGCCTTCCAATCAATCTGCGGCATCCTCGCCCACTGGCACGGCCCGATGTGGCCGCGCGGCGAACCACAGGTGATCTTGCGGTCGTTCGGGTCCGCTTTTTGACAAGGCGTCTCAGCGTGCCGTTTTCGTTTGCTCATGCTCTCTCTTCTCCCTGATCTTCGCTTGCCACAGATAAGCCGGATGCGTAAACAGCCCGCCCCACGGCGGATCGGGAATGAATTTCGATTCCATGCGCTTGCGCCGTTTATTTTCTCCGCGCCGCTTTGTGTGCTTCGTCATTCTTGTGCTTTCTTGTGCCGTCCTATATTTCTAACTCCCACACACCGGCTCCC
>JBAWFQ010000169.1:0-23956 GCA_049592035.1 Terriglobales bacterium | reverse complement strand
CGCTGAAAGCGCTGCGCCACCCAAAAACTCTCTGAGGTTGGCGCCGTGAGAACACGCGCGAACTTCGATCTTTGGCCATATTGTATCCTTCAGGGAGATACTCACTTATTTCGACGGCCTGGGGGGGTGCGGATGCCGACAAATTTGGACCGCTACAAGAAGGACCTAGAATCCTTAATTGACAAGGGCAAGGAACTACAGAATGCGATCCAGGCTGAGTGCTACCCTGCAGAGTTCAAGGCGCAAGTAAAGAAAGTTGCCGAGAAGCCGGAACTGGTAGCCGCGTTTTATGAAACGCTGCCCTCTTTTAAGAAGGCCTATCAGGCGTGGTATTCGGAAGGGCTGGCCTTGATCAGACAACTCTTACCAGATCGGCTCGATGATTTCATTAGCCACTATCAAAAACCAAGAAACAGAAAGAGTATTAGCTATGAGAACTATAGAATCGAGGACTATCTTCAAGGACTCACGGTAACTCGCGGATTCGAGAAGGAGAAGGTGGTTGGGCCGGACGCCGCGATCCCGCAGTTCGACCAGCAGCTGGCTATCTTGGGGGCGGTGCGGGCGCGATTTGAAAGTTCCCTTTTTGACATTCGTCAGCTGGTTCAAGCCGACCTCTTCGACTCGGAACTGGATGCCGCCGGCGAGCTATGAAAGAACAAGTTCACACGTGCGGCTGGTGCGCTAGCAGGCGTGGTTCTGGAAAAACATCTCAAGCAAGTGTGTGACAATCACGGGGTTAAGGTGACAAAAAAGGACCCTTCGATCTCTGACTTGAATGATCTTCTCAAGAGCGCGAACGTATTTGACGTACCGCAGTGGCGTTCCGTTCAGTTTCTAGCTGACATCCGGAATCTGTGTGACCATGACAAAAAGGTCGAGCCGACCGTCGCGCAAGTGACCGATCTGATTGCAGGCGTCGCGAAGATCACGAAAACGGTGTTCTAGGAAAAAGCCCCGCTCTCGCGAGCGGGGCTTGGTCTTACTGAGAGCTGACAACTGATAGCTGACAGCTACCTAGTACATGCCTTCCATGCCGCCGCCGTGGCCTCCGCCGGGCATGGGAGCTTCCTTCTTTTCTGGAATGTCCGCTACCAGGGCTTCGGTGGTCAGCATCAACGCGGCGATGGAGCCGGCGTTGGTTAGTGCGGTGCGCACTACCTTCGTCGGATCGAGCACGCCGGCCTTGACCAGATCTTCGTACTCTCCGGTCAGGGCGTTGTAGCCGTAGTTGTTGTCTTTCGAGTCGTGGACCTTCCCGATTACGATGGCACCTTCTTCGCCGGCATTCTCGGCGATCTGGCGCAAGGGCTCGGTGATGGCGCGCTTCACGATGTTGACACCGATCTGCTCGTCACCTTCCAGCTTCAGCTTGTCGAGAGCGTTGACGCATCGCGCTAGCGCTACGCCGCCGCCGGGGACAATTCCTTCCTCGACTGCTGCACGAGTTGCATGCATGGCGTCTTCGACGCGGGCCTTCGTTTCCTTCATTTCGGTTTCGGTCGCGGCTCCTACTTTGATTACCGCTACGCCACCGACCAGCTTGGCCAACCGCTCCTGCAACTTCTCGCGGTCGTAGTCGCTGGTGGTCTTTTCGATCTGGCTGCGAATTTCTTTTACGCGGCCCTGGACGTCTCCGGGCTTGCCTTTGCCTTCGACGATGGTGGTGTTGTCCTTGTCGATGGTGATTTTCTTGGCTTGGCCTAGATCGGCTAGAGTAACGTTCTCGAGCTTAATGCCGAGGTCTTCGGTGATGGCTTTGCCGCCGGTCAGGGTTGCGATGTCCTGCAGCATGGCCTTGCGGCGGTCGCCGAAGCCGGGAGCCTTGACGGCCGAGACTTGCAGCGTGCCACGGAGTTTGTTGACTACCAGAGTCGCCAGCGCTTCGCCTTCCACGTCCTCAGCGATGATGAGGAGCGGCTTGCCGCCCTTGGCGATCTGCTCGAGCAAGGGAAGCAGGTCTTTCATCGAGCTGATTTTCTTTTCGTGGATGAGGATGTAGGCGTTCTCCTGAACGGACTCCATGCGCTCGGGATCGGTGACGAAGTACGGAGAGAGATAGCCGCGATCGAACTGCATGCCTTCGACCACGTCGAGCTGAGTTTCCAGCGTCTTCGACTCTTCTACGGTGATGACGCCATCTTTGCCGACTTTCTTCATGGCTTCGGCAATGATCTTGCCAATGGTCTCGTCGTTGTTCGCCGAGATCGTCCCTACCTGGGCAATCATGTCACCGGTGACGGGCTTGCTCAGCTTGTCGAGTTCGCCTTTCTCGCGGTTGCCGTCCTTGTCGATTCTGCCATTGATGAGCAGGATCGCCTTCTCGATGCCGCGCTTGATGGCCATCGGATTGGCTCCGGCAGCTACCGTCTTTACGCCTTCGCGATAGATTGCCTGGGCCAGAACGGTTGCGGTGGTGGTGCCGTCGCCGGCGATGTCGCTGGTCTTCGAGGCAACTTCGCGGACCATCTGCGCGCCCATGTTTTCGAGGTTGTCTTTCAATTCAATTTCTTTGGCTACGGTGACGCCGTCTTTGGTGATGGTCGGCGCACCGAATTTCTTTTCAATTACCACGTTGCGGCCCTTGGGGCCAAGAGTAACCTTCACAGCGTCAGCCAGTAGATTGACGCCGCGGAGAATGGCCTGGCGGGACTCTTCTCCGTGAACAATTTGCTTTGCCATTTTCGTTTGCTCCTAAATTTAATTTTTGATGCAGGCGGTGCCTGCGAACTTGGTTGGCTGCGAGCTACGAGTTTCGAGCAAGCAACCCCAAAAACCCTTACTTGCGCGAGCCGGCGGATTCTTTCTTGGCTGAGCTGGTTGCACCCGTCAAGATGCCGAGCACTTCTTCTTCGCGCATGATGACGAAGTCTTCACCGTCGATCTTGATTTCGGTGCCGGAATACTTGCCGAAGAGAATGCGGTCGCCTTCTTTTACGTCGAGGGGACGAACCTTGCCTTCTTCGTTGATCTTGCCTTTGCCGGCGGAGATGACTTCTCCCTCCTGCGGCTTGTCTTTGGCGGAGTCGGGGATGATGATGCCGCCGCGGGTGGTGTCGGCTTCTTCGACCCGACGGATCAGGATGCGATCATGCAGCGGGGTGAATTTGGTTGCCATAGTTGCTTACTCCTTTCAAGAGTGGTTTTTTGAGTAGGTTGAATTCGGATTCTGAATCTTCCCAAAGCTGAGGACTGTTAGCACTTGAACGCCACGAGTGCTAATTATAGGAATATGAGCGGGTGGTTGTCAACTACATTAATGAAAAACAACAATAACCAATGTATAATCAGATACATAGACTGCACAAATTTCGCGCTCGACTAGGCTGCCACACGGCTAAACGGTTTGCCGAAGAAGTCGAAATTCGTGTCTCAGCCCCTGAAGGGGCAATTGATTTCGAAGGACTTGCGGTATCGCTGAAGCGATACCCTGATACGAAACTGAGTCTTTCAGCGAACGGTCAAGCCGTCGCACACTACCACGCCCCTTCTTTTCGGCCCCACCACCAGATTAGGCCTACCGTTGCCGTACTCTGTTGTTTGGCTAGGGCTCCCTGGACGTCGGTCAGGAATGACGGCTGGTTGGAGAAATCGCGGCGCCACTCGTAGCGGGTGAGAAAGCCGTCTCCCAGGTTGTAGTCGAAGGTCACGGTGGCTTCCTTCAGATCCTGGTGAATGCCGCTGAAGAGGCCGCCATCCGACATATATTCCGAGCGGGCAGCCAAGGCTAGCTTCTTGTTCAACTGATAATGCACGTAGGCGGCGCCGCCGGAGACCTCGGTGGGCGTGGACGACTCGCCGGGGGTGCTGTTTCTCCAGAGGCGTTCAATCTCGTAGTCGGCTTCGACTTGGAGGATCAGTTTGGGGGTCGCCTGCCACGTCGCATAACTGTCGAAGATGTTGGTTCGGCCGTTGGGAGCGGGCCGAATGGCAACGAAACAGAGGCCGGGCTGCACCGGGATCGGTCCGCAATCGGTTGCGGGCGCGCGATTGGGATGATCCTGTCCGTAGTAGTAGTTCACCGTCCAGGTCAGGTTTTTTTGCGGCTTGGCGGTGAAACCGAATAACTCGTCTTTGAAACCGTTGGTGGCTTCGGCCTGATTGGTTCCATTGATCACCCAGTAGTTCAGGCTGAAGCGGTCGTTGACGGGATAAGTGGCGCGAAGACCCATGTGGTAATAGGGCAGAAAGCTGAACCAGAAGGAGCGCGAATAGTTCATCTGATCCTTCGTGTAATTGCCTTCGACCCCGAGCGAACTGCTCCACTTGCCGAAGTCGACGTCCAAACCTTTGCCGACGGGGAATATGTAAGTACCATAAGCCTGGAAAATGTTGCGGTAGATGTCGGGGCGTGGTTCATTGGAGGGGTTCCCTTGCGTCGAATCCGTAGCCTGGCCGAACTGGAGGTCGAGGCGTCCGCCCCAGCGGCGACCAGCGGCCACTTCAGGGGGATGGTCGAAAATCACGCTAGCCTGATTCAAGCTGAAGTTATTGCTGAGAACGTCGTAGGCGCGCAGCAGATTCACGCGACCCACAGGTTGGTTGAAGTTGTATTCGTAGTAGCTGTCAAGCCCCAGACTGATGGTTGTGTCGCGCAGAAAACCGAGGGTTGCTCGGTCTTTGTCTCTGGCGGCATCCTCAGATGTGAGTTCCTCGGTATTAGCCGAGGACGGCACGCTGCTGGTGCCCGTCGCTGGACGTTCTTGTAAAGCGGGAACCGGGCTGCCGGACTGCATTTGCATCACCAGGCTTTTTAGTTCCGTCACCTCTGACTCCAGCTGCGTTACTCGCTCCTGCAGGGTTTGTGTGGTTTGCGGCTGCACGGTTTTGTCGGGTAGTGTCGATTGAGCGTTGAGCAATGCCGCGCAAAGGCACAGCGAGAACATCACGCCTGGACATGTCCAGCTTGATTTTGGATGGATCATAAAAAGCCTTTCTGAGCAATGTGTTGTCTGTCGAAGACAGCGCCGCGATGAATGCCGTTACGAACAACTCAGGCGCAAGCCTCTCCCGGCGCCTGAAGTGTTGTCGCGCATCACTTTAACGGGTCATGAGGCGAAAGTCGGTGATCTTGGATACACAGGCCGTTGTTTCGTGGGCACACGACGGTAGTGGTGCAGTTTGAAAGTTGCCGTCCCTCAGCGGCTAACGCCGCAGTCAAAACAATGCAATTACCGCAGCGCTGAAGCGCTTCGCCACCCAAAAACAACCACAAAACGGAGTTTTTCCGCAGCCTGTAAAGCCATGTCCGTTCAAAGCCGATTCAAACTTCACCACTACCGCACGGTGTCTCGGGGCGGTGGGAGCGAAGACCGATCAGGTACAATATTGAATCTGCTGTGGTTTTCTCTTCATGGTGCTCTTGAGTTCATGGCTTTGACGCTGATTTCTTCCTTGGCGGCCCAGCTGGCCCTCGCCGGAATGCTTGCCCCCAAGGGCGTGATGAGCTACCTTCGCCACCATTTTCTGGACAAGACTTTCCAGGGGCTTTACCAGGTCAATGCGTTCGACTTGGCGCTGCTGATTCCTTATTTCATTGTTTTGATTACCCTGGCAGCGTATGGCGGGTACCGCTACTGGATGGTCTATCTTTATTACAGATACAAGAAGAATAAGACCACGGAACCGGCGGGGCATTTTCGTCCCGAGGACCTGCCGCGGGTTACCGTGCAGCTACCGATTTTTAATGAGCAATACGTCGTAGATCGGCTGCTGGATGCCGTGTGCCGGCTCGACTATCCGAAAGAAAAGCTCGACATCCAGTTGCTCGACGACTCTACCGATGAGACTGTGGAGGTCGCACGTCTTCTGGTCGATCGCTATGCCGCGCTGGGACATCCGGTTAAGTACCTGCACCGCGACAATCGGGAAGGCTTTAAGGCGGGCGCTTTGGCGGAAGGATTGAAAACGGCCACGGGCGAGTTCGTTGCCATTTTTGACGCTGATTTTGTTCCTCCGTCCGATTTTCTGATGAAGTGCATTCATCACTTCACCGATCCCACGGTCGGCATGGTGCAGACGCGCTGGACGCACATCAACCGGCACTACTCGCTGCTGACCGAGGTTGAAGCTATTCTGCTCGACGGGCACTTTGTGCTGGAACATTCGGGACGGGCGCGCAGCGGCGTCTTTTTCAATTTCAATGGCACGGCCGGTATGTGGCGGCGTTGCGCTATCGACGAAGCCGGTGGATGGGAGCACGACACGCTCACCGAAGATACCGATCTTTCCTATCGCGCGCAGCTTGTGGGATGGAAGTTTGTTTATCTGCAGGACGTCGAATGTCCGGCGGAGTTGCCGGTGGAAATGACGGCATTCAAGACGCAGCAGGCGCGCTGGGCAAAGGGACTGATCCAGGTTTCGAAGAAAATATTGCCGCGAGTTTTGAAGAGCGACGTATCGCGGCACCAGAAAATCGAAGCCTGGTATCACCTGACGGCCAATCTCAGCTATCCGCTGATGATCGTGCTCTCGGTGCTGCTGATGCCGGCCATGATCATTCGCTTTTATCAGGGATGGTTCCAGATGCTTTACATCGACCTGCCCCTGTTCATGGCTTCGACGTTTTCTATTTCGAGCTTTTATCTGGTTTCGCAGAAGGAATTGTTTCCGAAGAGCTGGGGGCGGTCGCTGCTCTATCTGCCGCTGTTGATGTCTCTTGGAATTGGGCTGACGGTTACGAATACGCGGGCTGTGCTGGAAGCGCTGGTGGGGAAACAGACTTCGTTCGTGCGGACTCCTAAATACCGCGTCGAATCGAAGAAGGATAGAGTCGGGGCGAAAAAATACCGGAAGCGGCTGGGATGGGTTCCGTGGATTGAACTGCTGATTGGAACTTATTTCGCGCTGGCGATCGTCTACGCTGTCAACAACGAGAATTACTTCACCATTCCGTTCCTGCTGTTGTTCGTGATCGGCTACTGGGTGACGGGGCTGATGTCGCTGCTGCAGGGGCGGTTCGCCGGACTGTCGGTGGGTTCGGAAACGCACAGCAAGCCATTTCCGGTGGGCGTGTAGGTGTCGAATCGCTGAATTCTCCGAGCGGCTGTGCGGGCGTCGGGGGCAAAGCGTGCGCGTCGGAACTCGTCTTTCGCCCCTCTGGGGCTTGGTCGTTTCCTGCCTGCGCCCACGGCTTGCGCCGTGGGCTGCATTCTTACGCCGCTTTGCGGCTCAGAACAAATTCAAACTCACCACTACGTTTGGCTAGTCTCATTTGGGAAACTTGAAGTCGATGGTGATCTTGGTCTCGCCCGGTATGGGTTTTCCGTCGAGCTGAAAGGGTTGGTAACGCCAGGTTTTCACGGCGTCTATGGCGGATAGGGCAAGCACGGGCGAACCCTTGACTACTTTAATCTCGCCCAGGGTTCCATCTTCCAAGACCATGGCGGTCAGAATGACGGTGCCCTCCAGGCGCTGCTGGCGGGCTTGATTCGGATAAGCCGGCAGAGTCTTATAGAGGAGTTGTCCACCGGAGACGCCCATCGAGACGGGCACAGTGGGCACAGAGGCTTTTGCGGAAAGAATGGTAATGAGCGACGACGGATTGGTGGCGCTGGCGGTAATCGGCGGCGGCTCGGATGAGGCCGCGTTACTGGAATCTGAGTCCGGGGAAGGCGAGCCATTCGGCTGGGAGTTGCCGCGCGATCCCAGTTGCGAGGCGGGCTGCGAGTCGGGCGCCGGTTGTGGCATAGCGGCAATGGCGGCAAGGTTGTCATTGTCATTAACTTTGACTTTTCCAGCAGAATCGGCCGGTGACGCCGACCGGTCCAATGTCGGTCGACCCAGTGGAGTTCTCTGCGCCGCGATCACATCCACTTTTGATGCGAACTTGACGGGAGCTCCAGCGGAAGGCTTGCCGCCGGATGCAAACAGCAATTCACCGCCGGGACGTGGTTTCAGGACCGAGTCAAGGTCGTTAGGATGCCGGCCGGGAGCGTTTGCCGTCACGGTGGTGACGCTGCTGCTCCCCACCGAGGTTGGCGGCGCGACACGCGATTTGGCATCAGCTTCATCCGCGCCGCGCCACCCCAGCCAGATAACCAGGGCCATCAGCGAAATTGCCACCAGGCCGATGACACCCAGAACCAGGGCACGCGATCGTTTGGGGGCTCCGATGAAAGCTAAAGCCACGTCGCCGACGCGATCGGACGCGGGGAGCAAACCGGAAGGCGAAGCTTTCACGGCGGCAGACCGAGGCTTGGGTGGGGTCGACGAGGCATCGCGCGGTTGCGTGGCGCGGGCCCGTTCCGCCAAAGCCCCGAGTTGCTCAAGAAGAACGATATGCGCATCGGTAAAGGCTCCGGGTTGCGTGGAAAAAACTTCGAGGATTCCGTTGATCTCGCGCCAGCCCTGAATCGGCGAGACGGCAATCGAGCGTAAACCCAGCCTGCGGCAGACTTCCGCATCGACCAGCGGATTGTGCTCGGTATCGACGCAATGCTGAGTTTTACCGGTGCGCAAACATTCGCCGGAGATACCGGTGTCCGCGCTCAAGCGCACGCCGAGAGCGGGAGCGGTTTTGCCGCTGCGCGCGCGGCACACCATGGCGCCGTCCTTCCACATGGCCAGCGCGGCACCGGAGGCGCCGGTCAGTCGCCGGGCCGCATCCGCGATCGTCTCGAGAATCGGGTCGAGGCGGTGATCTCCGGCTGCAATCAGCTTTTTCAGGGACGACAGGGCTGTGCTTTCGTCAAGATTTTCAGAGATACCGGAGGAGCCGGCAGAGGTTGTGGGCGAGGTCTCGGGCGAAAGGGTGCGTTTCTTCTCGGAATCAAACGGCTTGGGACTGGGCACAACCACAGTTTTCTCTCGGCTGGTAAGTTGCCGGACAAAACCGGCAGGACGTAAGTGGCTAGGTCGATTTCGCCGAAGTATGAGCCAACTTCGCCCGCCTGTCAAGGCAAGTGATGGGTTGGTAGTGACAAGGTTTGAACCTTGTCACTACCGATGGGTTATGAGTCCAGCGTTCGAATTGACTGCAAGCTAGGCGGGCCGAGTTCTTAACTCACGTCCCTGGTTATGGAACCCAGGCCGGCGCTCTGGGGTGACACGATTGGCAGTTGTTGAGCGGGAACGCCACCTTTCCATGACATGCACCACAGTAGTGCCCTTCAATATTGGAAAACATCGAGAAGCGCAGCGTACCTTTCTCGGCGGTCGGAAATATTTCGGGATGGCAGAGTTCGCAGCCGTTCCAGATGGAATGGTTCTCGTGAGAGAACTCAATGGGGTGAACCCACGGATAGTTTGGGTTGACGGCAAAGTCCTTGCGGCTTTTCATTGGACTCTTTCTGACCGATAGACCTTCAACAAAATCAACGGGTTTGATGACCCCGGATTTCTCGGCTGCTTCCCAATCCACACCATAAATGCGTTTCGGGAATTTTGCGGTAAACGCCTTGTACTCATATTTCCGGACGTCCTTTTTGCCCAGGGAGTGGCACCGGTCGCACTGTTTGTCAGGGGCGGCATCGGAGCACGCGGCGAAGATGGTTTTACCCTCGAACACCCTCTTCCCATCGTGGCAGGCGCCGCAATGGAAACCTTCGCGGTTCGTCTTGGCATTGATGCCGGTAGCATTTGCCGCCATGGCAAAGCCGACGTCGACATGGCACACGCGGCAGGTGAACTTCGACCGGTGCAGCCAATGGTCAAATACGACGGCTCCCGGCTCAGCCGCGGAATAATTGTCAAGAATCACCTTGCCGTACTCGGACGGTTCCGGTGCGGGTTTCGGCAGATAGATTTGGGCGGACGCGAGATATGCCAGGAGTAGAATTCCGCAGGCCAGCACGAGCAGGCGAGACTCGCGCTCATTTCTTCTCTTTCTGTTTTGCATCGAGCTTTTTTGCATCGAGGACGTAGGCATAAAGACCTCGGCATTTTCGTAGTCGTTCCAGGTAGACCTTCTTCCGCGATTCGTCGAGCTTCTCAATCTGCGGCTGGAGATGGTCGCATCTCCGAATCAGATCCGTGAGTTCCTCCTGCGAGAAAGTCATGGCATCTTCGGTCTTCGCGCAAATGTTATCGAACTCCTTCTGCCATGACTCCTGCGCCGCGTCTGCCTGCTGAGCAGATGCGGAGGGTCCGCCGATAGTACGCACGCCGCACAGGCCGGCGAGCCCCAGGAATAGCAGTACAGGAATGATCGTCGCCCGGCAGTTCGCCTTAAAGAACTTTGCCTTGAAGACCCTTGCCTTGAAGACCATGGACTCCTCTCCTCAGGGTTGTACCGGTTTGGAGTGGCAGCGCTGGCAATCGGTCAAAGGAAATGCCACCGTGGTATGGCACGCGCCGCAGGACTTTCCTTCGGATATATCCACCATCGTGTACTTCACCGAGCCTCTCTTCACGCCCATGAATATATCGGGGTGGCAGAGTTCGCATCCGTTCCAGACGGTGTGTTTTTTGTGAGAGAAGATAATGTCGGGCATTCCCTCAACCTTGGGATTGAGCGCGAAATCTTTCTGCACGACGAGGGAATTTCTTGGGGCGGAGACGCCGGGAAGAAAACTGGCTGGCTTGATCAGTCCCAGCTGCTCTGATTTTTCCCAATCCAACCCGTTGCCGAAACGCTCCTTGGGAAGCGGTTGACTGAATTGGAAAAAATCGAAATCGGATGCGACCTTCAGACCGTAGGAGTGGCAGCGCTCGCATCGCTTCTCGTCTTCCAGGTTCACCTTTCGGGAGCAGGCTAGGAAAACGGTTTTTCCGTCCACGACCATCTTGCCGTTATGGCAGGTACCGCAGTAATAGCCGTGCGCGTTGTCGGCCGCCTTGATGTCGGTAGCGCCGGCCTTCATGGCAAAACCGATGTCGACGTGACAGACTCGGCAGGTGAACATCGAGCGGTGGATCCAATGTTCAAAGACGACGGGCGCAAGGTCCGCTTTCTGGGAGTAGTTATCAATGACGACCCGGCCGTATTCGTAGGGAAGCGGTCTTTTCTTCTTGGTACCCGTTTGGGATAGGGCCAGACCGCAAAAGAGGCAAGAAAACAGAATCAGAATCAGTGGGGTAAAGATTTTGTTGTTCATCGAGATCCTCCTCTCGATTGAACTGCGCTTATCGCATTCCGCTGCCGACGCGCTCCGCTGCTCCTCCTCGAGTGCGCCGCTGCCAGGAAGGGCTCCTGGCGACGCACGACACTAATCCAGTTTTATCCTCCACTAAATCTCAATGTAACGCAGTGACTCCAATCACGATTCGCGGTGATAAGCGGGCCGAGTCGGGGCGGCTGCCGGATGATCGGAGATTTGGGCAAGGAAAGATCGCCCGATGCGATACTCGGGTTCCCCGATGCTCCTCACTGGCACCAAACTAACCAACAATCGAGTCGTGGAGGCGATGCTAGGCTGGTAGAGCTCTGGTTTCTCGCATGTACCTCCGCAAGAGGCATTGCAGGGAACCAATTTCAAGAAGCTTTTTAGAACAGTCGAAGCGCTGGCGGATTTGGGGCCCGAACTAACGGCGGACCGCGACTTCCGCCAAACCGCTCGTACCATGCTGGCGGCCGTGATGGACGCAGCGGGCGCGCGCGAGGGGGTTCTGTTTTCATTCGGCGACCGGCCTTCCTTGCTGACCTCGGTCGATGCCCAGGGATTTGCGCTGCTGCCGGAACCCTCGGTCATTCCCCTGCTGCCGCATCACGTTCACACGCTGACTGCAGCCACCGGTCCGGTGCTGCTCAATAGTTCCACCTGCGATGTATTTCTGAGTTCGAATGGCAACGTCGCGCCAGAGCTGTTCAAGTGCATCTGCCCGCTGAAAGTTAGGGGGAAACTCGCGGGGCTGATCGCGCTGGGACGGCGGGCGGGCGATGCGATGTACGAAGAAGAGGCGCTCGAGGGTTTTCGAATGTTGAGCCACTACGTGGCGCTGGCGATTCAGAATCACACGCTGAGCCAGACGCTGGCGCAACGGGTTTCCGAAAACCTGCGCCTGCTGGCCTCGCTGCACGGGTTCTACGACAACGCGCTTGAGGCGTTTGCTACTGCCATCGATGTGAAACACGTGAACATTCACGGGCACTCGCTGCGCGTGGGCCGGTACTCCCAAGCCATTGGCGAAGCGCTGGGCTGGGACACGGCTGCGGTGGCGTCGTTGCGATCGGCGGCTTACCTGCACGACATTGGCATGGTGGCGGTCGATAAGCGGCTGCTGGGAAAAGCTTCGCAGCTCGACGAGGAAGAATCCCGCGACATGAGGAACCACACGATTATTGGCCATGAGATCGTCAGTCACGTGCAGTTTCCCTGGCCGCAGATTCCGGAGATCGTGCGCTGGCACCATGAGCGCGCCGATGGGTCGGGATATCCGGACGGCTTGCATGGGGACGACATACCGCAGGCCGTGCGCATCGTGGCCCTGGCCGAAACTTTTGACGCCATGATCAGCGAACGGCCCTATCGCCAGCGCCTGTCAGTTGGAGTGGCGCTGCAGGAATTGATCCGCATGACACCGCAAAAATACGATGCCCAGGCGCTGCAGGCTTTGATGATCCAGGTGCGCCGGGATGCAATCGGAACGAACCGGATCCCGATGCTGGAGTCGGAAGTGTTGAATCTTTCCGCCACCGATGTAGACGAGTTGGCCTCTACTCTGCAACATAGGATCAGCCAGAATAAGACTTTTCATACCTGAAGAGGCGCTGCATGCGCTGCCGTCCAATTTTCTACGGCGTGGAGGCAGTGGCCTGTCCTGGGTAGTGGTGCAGTTTGAAAAAATGCCGTCCCTCAGCGGCTAAACAGAGTGCGGAAAAACTCAGCTGCACGCCGCGGTCGCACCTCAGGGGCTAAAGCCGACACTGAAAACAAGGGCGTTTATCGCAGCGGTAAACCGCTGCGCCACCCAAAAGCGGGAACAAAATCGAGTTTTTCAGCACTCTGTAAAGCCGCAATGAAAATGTGACGCTTACGGCACGGCTGAAGCCGTGCCCTTTCAAAGCAGATTCAAAGTCCACCACTGGCCTGTCCTGACGTGTGTCGCTTTCCTTCCCGATGACGTTGTAAACTTGGGCGGTTGGGACAAGTGTATCCATTCGCCGATTGTTTCATCTAAGGTTTCAGTTGGGACAGCAAGGTTAACTTTCCAGGGAGAGAAATAATGGCTGTCAGTGACCAGTCAGTCGCTACCGGTGCACAACTCGATCAATTGTGTATCAACACGATTCGCACGCTTTCGATGGACGCGGTGCAGAAGGCGAACTCGGGGCATCCTGGGGCGCCGATGGCTCTGGCTCCGGTTGCTTACTGTTTGTGGCAGCAGTTTCTGCGGTATGATCCGGAGAACCCCCTCTGGCCGAATCGTGACCGCTTCGTGCTCTCGAACGGACACGCTTCGATGTTGCTGTATTCGCTCATACATCTGGCGGGCGTGCGCGAAGTAACTCCCGACGGCAAAATTCTTTCGACTCCCGCTTTGTCGATTGATGAGATCAAAAATTTCCGGCAACTGGGCAGCAAAACTCCGGGACATCCTGAATATGGATTGACCACGGGCGTCGAAACGACGACCGGTCCGCTTGGTCAGGGAGTGGCCAACAGCGTGGGCATGGCGATTGCGGAGCGCTGGCTGGTTTCGTATTTCAATCGTCCGGGATTCGATCTGTTTGACTATAACGTGTGGGTGATTTGCGGCGATGGCGACATGATGGAAGGAATCTCCGGAGAAGCCGCGTCGGTTGCCGGGCATCTCAAGCTTTCGAACCTGTGCTGGATTTACGACAGCAACCACATCACGATTGAAGGCAACACCAATCTCGCGTTTGATGAAGATGTGGCGGCGCGGTTTGCGAGCTATGGTTGGTATGTGCAGCACCTGGGCGATGCCAACGATGTGGTGGCGCTTGCCGATGCCTACACGCGCGCGTTGAAGGTGACGGATCGACCCAAGCTGATCATCGTTAACAGCCACATCGGTTACGGTTCGCCGCATCGCCAGGACACGAAAGAAGCGCACGGTGAAGCGCTGGGCGAAGAAGAAGTCAAGCTGACCAAGCGCTTCTACGGCTGGCCGGAGGATGCCAAATTTCTGGTTCCGGATGGAGTGCGCGAAAATTTCCGCGATGTGATGGGGAAGCGCGGACGGCAGTTGACCGGACAGTGGAATGCGCTGTTTGCAAAGTACAGCGCGCAGTATCCCGATCTGGCGGCGCAGTTCGAACGCATGCAGCATCAGCAGCCGGCGGAGGGATGGGACAAGGAACTGCCCACATTTGCGGCCGATGCGAAAGGACTCGCAACCCGCGATTCGTCGGGCAAGGTGCTGAATGCCATTGCGAAGAACCATCCCTGGCTGATGGGCGGGTCGGCCGATTTGTATCCTTCGACCAAGACGCGTCTCACTTTCGATGGCGCGGGCGATTTTGAAGCGAATCATTACAATGCGCGCAACTTCCACTTCGGCATTCGCGAGCACGCCATGGGCGCGATCGTCAATGGCATGACGCTGTCGAAAATCCGCGGCTACGGTTCAACCTTTCTTATTTTCAGCGATTATATGAAGATGCCGATTCGTCTCTCGGCGGTGATGGAAGTTCCCTCCATCTGGATTTTCACCCACGATTCGATCGGAGTCGGCGAAGACGGACCGACCCACCAGCCGATTGAGCAACTGGTTACGCTGCGAGCGGTTCCCGGTCTCATCACGTTTCGTCCCGCGGATGCCAACGAAGTGCTGGAAGCGTGGAAAGTAATCATGACGCTGAAGAAGGAACCGGTCGCTTTAGCCCTGACGCGCCAAGCCGTGCCCACCTTCGATCGCACGAAGTATGCATCGGCGGCGGGCGTGGCCCGTGGCGCTTACATTTTGGCCGACGCCGAGGGGGGCAAGCCGCAGGTTATTTTGATGGCTACGGGCAGCGAAGTTTACCTTTGCATTGATGCCTACGAGAAGCTGAAAGCCGAGGGCATCCGGGCGCGCGTGGTCAGCATGCCGTCGTGGGAGTTGTTCGAACATCAGGACCAAAGTTATCGCAACCAGGTGCTTCCCCACGAGATCACGGCGCGGGTCGCAGTCGAGCAGGCCTCGACTATGGGCTGGGCGCACTACGCGGGAGCCAGGGGACGCATCATAGGCATGCACACGTTTGGAGCGTCGGCGCCGTTGAAGGACCTGCAGAAAAAGTTTGGCTTCAGTTCCGACGCCGTCGTGCAGGCGGCGCGCGAACTGCTTGGGAAATAAATGATTGTGTAGAGACGGGGCTTGCCCCGTCTGACTGGACGCTGCGACGTAGACGCGGCAAGCCGCGTCTCTACGGATGAAGACGAAGTCAGGAGCTAGTTATGAATCCAGTAGGCACGCTCGAAACCGCAAAAGCCGTCAATCCTCTTACCCAACTGCAAACTTTCGGCCAATCGATCTGGCTCGACTACATTCGCCGCGACCTGATGAAAAGCGGCGAACTGCAACGCCTGATCACCGAAGACGGCCTGCGCGGGATGACTTCGAATCCCTCAATTTTTGAGAAGGCCATTGCGGGCGGGCAATATCAGGATTTTCTCGACTCGCTCGCCGGGCGCACCGACCTCGACGCGAAAGGCCGTTACGAACTGCTGGCCATCCGCGACATTCAGGATGCCGCCGACCTGCTGGCGCCCGTCTATCAGAGCACAAAGAAACGCGATGGATACGTGAGCCTGGAAGTGTCTCCGTATCTCGCGCATGACACGCGAGGCACAATCGATGAAGCGCGGCGGCTGTGGAAGTCGGTGGCTCGCGCTAATCTGATGATCAAAGTGCCGGGCACCGCCGAGGGTATACCGGCGATCCGGCAACTGCTCGGCGAAGGCATCAATGTCAACGTGACGCTGCTGTTCGCACAGGGAGTGTATGAGGAAGTGGCGGCGGCGTTCATCGACGGGGTGGAGAAGTTCGCTGCCGGCGGGGGCGACGTGAGCAAATTAGCAAGCGTGGCCAGCTTCTTTATCAGCCGCATCGATTCGCTGGTCGATTCACTCGTCGGCGAGCAATTGAAAAAGGAAACGGACGCGGCCCGCAAGGCGAAGTTGCAGGGGATTCTTGGTAAAGTTGCGATCGCCAACGGCAAGCTGACCTACGAAGCCTACCAGCGCATCTTTTCGACTCCACGCTGGAAGACGCTGGCTGCCAAAGGGGCGCAGACGCAACGCGTGCTCTGGGCGAGCACCAGCACGAAGAATCCGAATTACCGCGACGTGCTCTACATAGAGGAGTTGATCGGGACCGACACGGTCAACACCGTTCCGCCGGCGACGCTTGACGCCTTCCGCGATCACGGCAAGCCGCGAGCGAGTCTGACCGAAGACCTGGACGGTGCGCGCAGAACCATGGCCGATCTGGCGGGAGTGGGCATCGTCATGAAAGACGTGACCGACAAGCTGACGGCCGATGGCGTGAAATTGTTTGCCGATTCTTTCGACACGCTGCTGGCCGAGGTCGAGAAAAATTCGAAGCGGCCGGCGACTGGCGGATCGCAGATCAATTCGCAAAGCGCATCGCTTCCGTCCGATCTTGACGCCGCGGTAAAAAAAAACGTTAACGACTGGCGGGCGTCGGGAAAAGTAAAACGGCTGTGGCAGCACGACGCCTCGCTCTGGACCAAAGACGACGAGGGCAACTGGCTGGGATGGCTCGGGATTACGGACGACCAACTTGCCGGCGTCGGCCCGCTCAAGGCATTCGCCAACGAAATCAAGGGTGCAGGATTCTCCGACATTCTGCTGCTGGGCATGGGCGGATCGAGCCTTTGCCCTGAAGTGCTGTCGCTGACGTACCCGCAAACGCCGGGCTTTCCGCGGCTGCATATACTCGACTCGACTGATCCAGCGCAAATCCGAAGCGTCGAAAAAAAGATCAACCTCGCCAAGACGCTTTTTATCGTTTCCAGCAAATCGGGCAGCACGCTTGAGCCCAACATCTACAAACAGTATTTTTTCGAGCGCGTGCAGAAAACCATCGGTGTTGACAAGGCGGGCAGTCACTTTATTGCCATCACCGATCCGGGCTCGAAGATGCAGCAGGTGGCCGAGCACGACCGTTTTCGCCACATTTTCTATGGCCTGCCGTCCATCGGCGGACGCTACTCCGCGTTGTCGAACTTCGGCATCATTCCCGCCGCGGCCATGGGCCTCGACGTCGACAAATTTCTCAAGCGCACAAAAGAGATGGTCGAAGCTTGCAAGCCATCCGCTCGGGTCGAACAGAATCCGGGAGTGATGCTGGGTCTGATCGTTGGTACAGCCGCCACCCATGGCCGCGACAAGATTACGCTCATCACTTCACCGGGAATTGCCGACCTCGGCGCGTGGCTTGAGCAGTTGATTGCGGAATCCACCGGCAAAGTCGGCAAGGGCATCATTCCGGTCGACCGTGAGGAACTCGGCGCGCCGGAAGTTTATGGCGATTCCAAGACTAGCGACCGCATCTTTGCCTACCTTCGTTTGGAAGGCGCGGCCGACGCGGCGCAGGATACCAAGGTTGCAGCGCTTGAAAAAGCCGGGCACGCGGTGGTGCGCATCGCCGTCGCCGACACCTACAGCCTGGGACAGGAATTCTTCCGCTGGGAAATCGCGACTGCGGTCGCAGGCTCGATTCTCGGCATCAACGCCTTCAATCAGCCCGACGTTGAAGCGAGCAAGATCGTGACCAAGCAACTGACTTCAGCGTACGAAAGCTCGGGCTCGCTGCCTCCGGAAAAACCAGTCGTCGAAGAAGCGGGCTTTAAACTGTTTACCGACGAAGTGAACGCCGCTGCGCTCGCAAAGGCCGCCAGCACTGGTCCGGCATCGGATGGCGCACTGAAGAACTACCTGCGCGCGCATCTCGCGCGTCTGGGCGCCGGCGACTACTTTGCGCTCTTGGGATATGTCGAGATGAATGCCGAACACGAAGCGCTGCTGCAGAGCCTCCGCATGACGGTGCGCGATCGCAAACGCGTGGCGACGTGCCTTGGTTTCGGGCCGCGCTTCCTGCACTCCACGGGGCAGGCTTATAAAGGCGGGCCGAACAGCGGCGTGTTTCTGCAAATTACGTGCGACGATGCGCATGACTTGCCGGTCCCGGGTCAGAAGTACACTTTCGGCGTGGTGAAAGCGGCGCAGGCGCGCGGGGATTTCCAGGTTCTGGCCGACCGCAAACGGCGGGCGTTGCGTGTGCATATCGGCAGCGATGTGCAGGCGGGACTCGCGAAGCTTGCGGGGTTGGTGAAGCAGGTTCTGTAGTTTTAATTCGTAAATTACAATTCGCAAACGCCAGGGAGCACGCATGCAACTGGGAATGGTAGGTCTGGGGCGCATGGGCGCCAATATGACGCGGCGGTTGATGCGCGGCGGGCACTCGATGGTAGTCTCCGATCTCAGCGCGGATGCCGTCAAAGGGCTCGCCGGTGAAGGCGCGGTCGCCTCTTCTTCACTTGACGACCTGGTCGGCAAGCTGAACGCTCCGCGCGCTGTCTGGATCATGGTGCCTTCGGGCGATCCCACGGAAAAAACGGTGCAGACTCTGCTCGGCAAGATGCAGGCGGGCGACACCATTATCGATGGCGGCAACTCGTACTTCAAAGACGACGTTCGCCGCTCGAAACTTTGCGCCGCTAAAGGCGTGCACTATGTCGACGTTGGCACCAGCGGCGGCGTCTGGGGACTGGAGCGCGGATACTGCATGATGATTGGCGGGCCGAAAGAGGCCGTCCAGCGCCTGGGTCCGATCTTCAAGACGCTGGCGCCGGGACGCGGCGATATTCCGCGCACTCCGGGACGCGAAAAACTTTCGGGCGTGGGCGCTGGTGCTGACCCGTCTACTGCCGAAGACGGTTACATTCACTGCGGCCCCTCCGGCGCCGGGCATTTTGTGAAGATGGTCCACAACGGGATCGAGTACGGCATCATGCAGGCATACGCCGAAGGCTTCGATATTTTCAAAAACGCGACCAGCAAAGATCTTCCCGAAGACATTCGCTACGATCTCAACCTGCCCGATATTGCCGAGGTGTGGCGGCGCGGCAGCGTGATCAGTTCGTGGCTGCTCGATCTGACGGCCATGGCGTTGATCGAAAATCCCACGCTCTCCGAGTACAGTGGGTTCGTGCAGGATTCGGGCGAAGGCCGGTGGACGATTCAGGCGGCGCTGGAAGAGGCGGTTCCGGCGGAAGTGCTGACGGCGGCCTTGTACACGCGCTTCCGCTCGCGGCAGGATCATACCTTCGCGGAGAAGATGCTCTCCGCCATGCGGCAGAAATTCGGTGGGCACATAGAACTCAAACCGCCGGCAAAGAAGTAAGGAACTGCTGCGAGCTGCGAGCTTCGCGCTTCGAGCAACCAAAACCAACGTGCTTGCTCGCAGCTCGCAGCTCGGAGCTCGCGGCGCACTATCCTACGTACTATCTTACGTACTACCACGAGGAGAACGATGGCTCTAACCGATGCTCGGCCCGCACCAACGAAACCGCGAGTGGGACGCACGGCCGATCCGTGCGTGATGGTGATTTTCGGCTTTACCGGCGACCTGACGCGCCGCAAGCTGATTCCCGCTCTTTATAACCTTGCCAGCCAGCAGTTGCTGTCGCGCGAGTTTGCGGTCATCGGCGTGGGCCGCAGCCCGATGAGCGATGACGACGCGCGGAAAAAAATCACGGAAGACTTCAAGCGATTTGCCACCGCCCCGGTCGACGCCGATTTGTGGGAATGGTTTGTTCGCCGCATCAGTTATATCAGCGGAGATTTTGACGATCCGGCCACGTACGACAAGCTGAAACAAACTTTGGCCAAGGTTGATCAGGAGCATGACGCGCACGGCAACTATTTCTTTTACATGGCGACCGCGCCCAAGTACTTCGGCGATGTGATCGAGCGTCTTTCGAAGGTTGGCCTGATGGCTGAAGAAAACAGCCACTGGCGGCGCGTGATTATCGAAAAACCGTTTGGCCACGATCTTGATTCCGCCAAGACTTTGAACCAGCAACTTCTGAAAGTCGCCTCGGAAAAACAGATCTACCGCATCGATCATTATTTGGGAAAAGAGACGGTCCAGAACATTTTGGCGCTGCGCTTTGCCAACGGAATTTTTGAGCCCATTTGGAATCGCCGCTACATTGACCACGTGCAGATTTCGGTTGCCGAAACCGTGGGCGTCGAGCAGCGCGGCGATTATTACGATACGGCCGGCGCGCTGCGCGACATGGTGCCGAACCACATCATGCAACTGATCACGCTAACTGCGATGGAACCGCCCATTTCGTTCGAAGCCAACGCGGTGCGCGACGAACAGGCGAAAATTTTGCATGCCATTCAACCCTTCAGCAACGAGGACGTGCTCAGCAAAACCGTCCGCGGTCAATATGGAGAAGGCACGATGGACAACGAGCGCGTGCCCGCCTATCGCTCGGAAGATGGTGTGCCGCCGGACTCGCGCACCGAGACTTTCGTCGCCATGCGTCTGCTGATCGACAACTGGCGGTGGGCGGGAGTTCCTTTCTATCTGCGCACTGGAAAACGGCTGCCGGGCCGCAATACGCATGTTGTCATTCAGTTCCGGCGGGCGCCCTTTATGCTGTTCCGCGAAACCCAGGTGGAAAACATGATGCCTAACCAACTGGTGCTGCACATTCAGCCGGAAGAAGGCATCTCGCTGCGTTTTGCCGCGAAGACGCCCGGGACCACCATGCAACTGGGCGAAGTGAATATGGACTTCGAGTACGCCGACTATTTCGGAGTCAATTCTTCCACCGGCTACGAACGCCTGCTGCATGACTGCATGATCGGCGATGCCACCCTTTTCCAACGCGCCGACATGGTGGAGGCCGGTTGGAGCATTGTTAATCCGGTGCTCGATGTGTGGAAGGCGCTGCCGCCGCGGAATTTTCCCAACTATCCGGCTGGGACCTGGGGGCCGAAGGAATCCGACGAACTGATGGAACGCGATGGACGGCGGTGGAGAAATTTTGAAAAATAAATTTGTGATAGGTAATTTGTAATTGGTAATTTAAACCCAAACGCAAAAACACAGAGTCATCGAATTACTAAATTACCAATCGCAAATTACCAATTTTCCATGCCCTCGACGCGAGCCATCCAAGTCTTCGCCACGGCGGCCGATCTTTTCCACGCGGCTGCCGAAGAATTCGTTCGCGCGGGCCGCGCCGCCATAGGCGCTCAGGGACGATTCACGGTTGCGCTTTCCGGTGGGTCGACTCCGAAAGGCCTCTATTCTCTGCTAGCTTCCAAGTACGCTGATTTCGCCTGGAGCCGCGTTTTTCTTTTTTTCGGCGACGAGCGTCACGTCCCGCCTACCGATCCCGAAAGCAATTACCGGATGGTGAAGGAATCGCTGCTGGCAAAGATTGCCATCCCCGCCGAGAATGTGTTTCGCGTGCCTGCGGAAAATCCCGATGCCTCCGCGGCTGCCGCGGAGTATGAGGCCCAGCTCCGCCGCTTCTTTGGACTTCGGCCGGAAGAATTTCCGCGCTTTGACCTGATTCTGCTCGGCATGGGTCCGGATGGTCACACGGCTTCGCTTTTTCCCGATTCTCCGGCGCTCGACGAACAGTCGCGACTGGTGGTCGCCAACTGGGTCGCGAAGTTCAATACCCACCGCATTACTTTCACCTTCCCCGTGCTCAATCACGCCGCCGAAGTAATGTTCCTGGCCAGTGGTCCCGACAAGGCTGACATATTGCATCAGGTTCTTGAAGGTAAGAACACGCCTCCGCTGCCTTCGCAACGTGTGCAGCCTGCGGATGGAAAATTGTTGTGGATGCTGGACGAGGCGGCCGCGGCCAAATTGAGCCGGTGAAGTTCGCCTGAAGCTGAATCCTAATGAGGATGGTGCCGTGGAATCCCACCCTTGCGCACAAAACGCGCAAGGATGGGGCACCCTTCGCCAAACTAACTCGCTGACGGCGATTACGCGCGTTGCACGCCGCCGAGCGCTTCGAGCGCCTTCGTAATCTGTCCCGACCACTGGGCGACTTCGTCGTCGCGCAGGGTGCGTTCGCTGGACTGCAGCCGGGCTCGTATCAGGATCGAGTACTTGCCCGCGCCAACTTTTTCGCCGCGAAAAAGTTCTACTGGAACAAAACTGCGCAGCTCGGCGATGGCCAGGGCAGTAACGCTCTGATGAATTTTCTCAAACTCCACGCCGTCATCAAACACGAAGGAAAAATCGCGCTCGACGGCAGGGAAGCGCGGCAGGGCTTCGTAGCGCACCTGGCGCAGATCGTGCTGATAGAGGCGGTCGAGATAGATCTCAGCGAGAAAAACATCCTGCCGCAGTTTGCGGGTGGCGGCCACGTCGGGATGAATCTGGCCAAACTGGGCGACGGTCGTGCCATCCAGCACGGCGCGGGCGGAGCGTCCGGGATGGTAGTAGTCGGCGGTCTTTTCTCTGTCAGGCTGGGCATCGTAGTAGAGCGTCCAATGGCTGAACGGAGCGAGCAGGCTTTCGATGTCGCCCTTCAGATCGAAGAATGAAAACGGACGCGCCGCCGCGCCTGGGGCCAGCCCGCGCACCAGTTCCGCGTCGACGCTGCCGGTTGCGCCGATCGCGATGCACTTCTTTTCCAACGGCATCGAATTGGCGGATGCCTCGAATATATTTCCCGCTTCGAACAGGCGAACATTGTCGCTGCCGCGATTCAAGTTGTAGGCCAGCATGTTCAACATGCTGGGAACGAGCGAGGTGCGCATCACCGAGGCTTCGTCGCTCAGCGGATTTGCGAGGTCGAGCTCGGGGGCGGTCGAAAAGCGGCGGGCATCATCTTTTGAAATGAACGTTAGCGAAATCGATTCGTTGTAGCCGAGCGCCAGAAGCGATGAGCGCAGACGGGCGTCCTTGTGCGCATCGGGCAAGTCGCGCACCTCGCCGCTGTAGGCGGGAAGCGTATTGGCGAATTTGTCGTAACCGTGCAGACGCGCAAGTTCTTCGATGATGTCGATTTCGCGCTCGATATCGAGACGCCAGCTCGGAATGTGGACGAGGTACCGGTCTTCGCTGCCGGGAAGTACCGTGAAGCCCAGGCGCGTCAAGATACGGTTGATCTCAAGCGTGCTCAGTTTTTCGCCGAGAATGCGGTGCACTTCGCGCAGGTCTAGTTCCACGGGAGCGAGGTCGAGCTTGCGGGCGACTATGTCGATGACGTCGCCGATGAGTGTGCCGCCGCCGGAGTTGAGAATGAGTTCGGCCACGCGGTTGGCGGAAACGACGGTCGATTCGAAATCCGCTCCGCGCTCAAAGCGGTGCGAGGCGTCGGTGTGCAGGCCGTGGCGTTTTGACATGCGGCGCACGCTGACTGGATCAAACCACGCGGATTCGATCAGGATATTCTTCGTGCGTTCGGTGATCATCGTGTCAAAGCCGCCCATTACGCCCGCGAGGCCTACCGGCTTTTTTGCGTCGGCAACGACGAGGTCGTCGGTGGAGAGCCTGCGCTCCACGCCATCCAGCGTCTTCAGCGTTTCGCCCGCTTGGGCTTTGCGGATGATCAGGCGGCGGCCTTCGAGCAGATCGAGATCGTAGGCGTGGGTCGGCTTGCCACTCTCCCACAGAACATAGTTGGTCGCGTCGACGGCGTTGCTGATGGGGCGCTGATCGATCAACTGCAGACGGTTGGCAATGTTTGCCAGCGAGGGTTTGATGTTTGCGTTGCGAATTTCGCGGCCCGTGAAGCGCGCACACAATTCCGGTTCCTGAATGTCGATGGTGACTTCGGACTTGCCCTGCGACGGCGGGAGTTTCGGCTCGATCGGCTTCAGCGGAAGATCGTAGAGGGCCGAGGCCTCGCGGGCCACGCCGTAATGATTCATGGCGTCGGGACGGTTGGTCGTGATCTCCATCTCGAAGACGGTGTTTTCGCCTTTGCCGGAAATTGCTTCTACGGCTACGCCCGCTAGGGTTAGTTCTTCGGCGAGACGGACGTAGTCGACGGGAAGGTCGACGAAGTCGCGCAGCCAGTGGGGAGAGATTTTCATGAGAAAGTCAGCTT
>JBAWFQ010000168.1:0-1961 GCA_049592035.1 Terriglobales bacterium | reverse complement strand
GTAATAAAGTCATCACCCAAAGGGCCGTGCGTGCGGGAACATCGCGCTACAGATCGGCTCCCAATCTCACAAGGCGGCCCATGCTTCAGGGTGCGCGCCCGGGTCGCATTTTTGGCAAAGAAATTCTTTGCGCCTGTGGTCTCACACGAACCTCGATTGATTACGTACGGAAACTTTCGGGCCATTCTCTTGTGCCGCGAGTCCGGCTAGAATGCAATCAGCATCAGGACTGCGCGAAAGCGCGACCAACCGACTTTGGAGAGCACGGTGGTAAGCCGAAAGGCGATGTGGCAGCAATGCAAACGTTCTCCATGGGCCGCCTGTATGTGGGCGGTTTTCTTTTTGGTCACCCTGATGCGTGTTCGACGAAAGGAGCACGCATCCATGAGCAGTTCCTCACAAGTTGTCCCAAGTACGCCTGACATTCTCGTTTGCAATGAAGGTACAGTCTTCCTGTTCTGCCCTCTCACTAACCAAGCCAAAGCGTGGATCGATGATCACGTCCAGTCTGACGCTCAGTGGTTTGGAAACACATTGGTCGTCGAGCATCGCTTTGCGTGGGGTCTCGCACAAGGCATGAAAAATGCCGGATTAGTGCTGGCATGATTACTCACATCAGGAGAGAAGAGATGACAACGAAACGTGTTGCGCTGTATGCGCGTGTCAGCACTTTGAACCACGGCCAAGACCCCGAGGTTCAGCTTGGCGAGCTACGCGAGTTTTGTAAGCGGCGAGGCTTCACCGTCGCGCACGAATACGTGGACAAGGGAATCAGCGGCTCACGCGAAAGGCGGCCTGCGTTGGACAAGTTGCTCGTAGCTTGTCGGAAGCGGCTTGTGGATGCCGTTGTTGTCTACCGCTACGACCGCTTCGCACGTAGCCTGCGGCAACTGGTTAACGCTCTGGAGGAGTTCCGGGCGCTGGGGATCGACTTCATCTCGATACATGAAGGCGTTGATACCAGCACGCCCAACGGTCGGCTCGTGTTTGGCATCTTCGCCAGCATTGCGGAGTTTGAACGCGAACTCATTCGAGACAGGGTGCGCTCGGGGCTGGCCGCAGCGAAGGCCAAGGGTAAGCGCATAGGTCGGCCCAAGGTGGCCGTAGATGTGCCGAGGATCGCTTCCCTGCGGAGTCAGGGGCGTTCATGGGCCGAGATCACTCGTGCCACGGGAGTGACCAAGGGCACGGCTCAACGAGCGCAGGCCAGCAGCCTGCCCAAAACCCCTGTTGCAGGCACCCCTGCAAGTGCTTGATTCGCTGCACCGCGAAGTTGCGGATTATGCCTGCCCAAAATCAACTGTTTGTGGGCAGGGGACATTGAGTAGTGAAGATGTTCAATTGCGTCGCTCACGCTCCAAGTAGCACTAAACGAACTATCATAGGGGGAATAATGGCGAGCGAGACATACGAGGTACGGCTGAGAGATGTGCGGGCTGCGCTGCAATCAATCAACATGCCGTTTGATGACTGGCAGAAGGTCTGGCGGTTCGATTTTGAAAAAGAGTTCAACACTGGCGTGAAGGCCACCGATGCTGCTATGAAGGCCAACCGATTCTGGTGGCATGAGCAGAACAAAGCAATGCAGCGAGACTGCCGCCAGACACCGAACTGCTGGCTCCCTCGTGGTCATCAGGGTGAGTGCCAGCCCGTCAGATAGGAGACAGCAGGATGGCGGGAGGGACAAATGGGCATCTGTAAATACTGCCGCCAAAAAGCGGGTTGGTTTAAAGACGCGCACGATGCCTGTGCACAGAAGGCAAACACAGGAATCGAAGCCGTGCAGAAATGCATGGCCGACGCGGTGATTGAGGGCAAGCATTATAGCGACGTGTCACCAACGATAACTAAGCTCACAGTCGATGCCTCCATTCCGCAAGTCAAAGTACACGCTGCACTTAAAGAGGGTTGGAACCAAGGCGCAGAGCAGCGAAGCAAAGCACAGCCAGTCAGTGATGAGG
>JBAWFQ010000167.1:0-14483 GCA_049592035.1 Terriglobales bacterium | reverse complement strand
AACAAAGTTCGTGAACTGCGCAGCGTGGCAGCAAAGTGACGAGTGAAGTGAGGCCATCTCGATGATCACCAGCAAAACCCTAAAATTAAGCTTGAAGTCTCTCAAAGATTTCGCCAAGAAGCGTCTGCCCGACGAAGTGCTCCGCGAGCTCGACGAGCGGGATGAATGTCCGCTCGATATCGTCCGACACATGTGCAGTCCGGATAAGTTGGGCATTCAGCTCCTGTTCATTCCCGAAGAATTCGGTGGCATGGGCGGCAATGCCTTTGACGTGTACTGCGTCTGCGAAGAAATGGCGCGTATCGATCTCGGCGTTGCCACGGCAGTGCTGGCCACGTTCCTGGGTAGCGATCCGATCACGGTTGGCGCGACACCCGAGCAGAAGAAAATCTGGCTGACTCGTATTGCAGAAGAGGGACTGCTGTTCGCTTATGGCGCCACGGAACCGGAAGCCGGAAGCGATTTGGGCGCCCTCAAGACGACGGCGGACCCAGTCACCAAGGATGGACGCGTCGTCGGCTACAGGATCAATGGCAGCAAACAGTGGATCAGCAACGGCGGAATCGCCGGCGCTTACACGATTCTCGCCAACACGCCGAGCGGTCCGAGTTGGTTCATTGTCGAGCAAGGCGCGAAGGGTTTCACGCACGACGAGCCGGAAGATAAACACGGCATTCGGCTGAGCAACACGGCTGCGCTTGCGTTCAGCGACGTCTATGTCGATGCCGACCGGCTCGTCGGCGGCGTCGAAGGCCAGGGGCTGAATCAGGCACAAGCCGTGTTCGGCTATACGCGGCTGATGGTGGCCGCGTTCGGACTGGGCGCAGGCTGGGCCGCGCTGGATCGGGCAATTCCCTACTCCACCAAACGCATTCAGGCCGGAGCTCCGCTTTCTGAAAAGCAGGGATACACGCACAAGCTGATCGTGCCGCACGTAGTCCGCCTGGAAGCTGCCCGCTCCTACGTCGAAGAAACTGCGGAGCGCATCGACGCTGGCGTCGAGGGCAGTTTGAACACCGAGGGCGCTATCGCGAAATACATGGCAACCGAAGCCGGCAATGCCGCTGCCGAGAACAGTATCCAGGCGCTGGGCGGCTACGGATACACGCATGAATACATGGTGGAAAAAATCAGCCGCGACGTTCGCATCACGACGATTTACGAAGGCACTTCCGAGATCATGGAGATGACCATCAGCCGCGACCGCTGGCAGTCTCATCTCAAAACGCGCGGACAACACTATCACGAGCGGGCGAAAGAGTTCGAAGCATTGCACGCGCGCCAGCCGAACGTGGGCGCGAATATAGCGGCACTCGCTTTGCATGCACTCGCCGAGGTAATGGAAAAAGCGCGGTTGGCGCGCCTCACGCGCTATCAGCACATTCTTCTGCGCCTGGGCGAGTTGATTGCCTATGCCGAGTGCGCCGGAAGTTTATCCCGCCGCGCCGCGCTTTTGTCGGACGGCAAACTCAACGAAAAAGCAAACCGGCGTTTCGACGCGACCGCACTGGCCGCGATCAGCCGCGTCTTCGCCCGCGATGCCGCGCTAAAGGTGGCCGAAGACGGCTTGCGTTGGGTCATCGGCGCTGGAGGCGTAACCGATGCCGAGATCAGCAACTTTGAAACAAGTTTGGGATTGCCCGCAATTCACCGCGCACAATCGGGCCTTATTTCCGATCTGGATTACGTAGCAGACGTACTGTACGGCCGCGTGGCCAAGACCACCGTAGTGGCTGCGTAGCGCCTATCGTAGATCGCCGATCGATGCACTTTGCAGGAGTCTTGTCATGGAAAACACATCTTATCGCGCCATCGCAATTGTGGGAGTTGGAGCCGTATTACCCGACGCTCCGAATGTGGAGGCTTTCTGGAAAAACGTGAAGGAGGGCCGTTATAGCATCAGTGAGGTCACCCCCAACCGTTGGGACCCTGAGCTTTACTACGATCCCGATCACAGCGCCCCCGACAAGACCTACTCCAAAATCGGCGGCTGGGTGCGTGAGCATGTGTGGGAGCCCATGAAGTGGCGCCTCGCTATCCCGCCGCGTGTGGTCGATGCCATGGATGAGTCGCAGAAATGGGCGATCGCCTGCACCCGTGAGGCGCTCGAAGACTACGGCTATCCCAAGCGGCCGCTGAACACCGATCGCACCGCGGTGATCCTGGGTAACGCCATGGCGGGTGAAAAACATTATTTCACCGTGCTGCGCGTGTTGTTTCCAGAATACGCGCGCGAACTGGACGGAAGCCCCGCCTTTGCGGCATTGCCGGCGCCGGTCCGTGCTGACATCACCCGCGAATTGCACGAGCGGATGGGAAAGTGTCTTCCCGAGATCACGGAAGACACCATGCCCGGCGAATTATCCAACTGCATTGCCGGACGCATTGCGAACGTTTTCAACTTCCATGGCCCCAACTATGTTTGTGACGCCGCCTGCGCATC
This sequence comes from Terriglobales bacterium, assembly GCA_049592035.1. GTDB lineage: Bacteria > Acidobacteriota > Terriglobia > Terriglobales > Acidobacteriaceae > Acidiflorens. Next base: position 12,040 of record JBAWFQ010000167.1, on the reverse strand, counting down.
GGCGATGGCGGCTATCAGTTCGGCGGTCGAGGGATTGGTGCAAAACGATTTTGACCTCGCCGTCACCGGCGGCATTGACCGCAATATGGGCGCGTCCACCTTCGTCAAGTTCTGCAAGATCGGTGCGCTCTCGGCGACGGGTACGCGTCCTTACGCCGAAGGAGCCGACGGCTTCGTGATGGGCGAAGGCGCCGCAATTTTTCTGCTGAAGCGTCTGGCCGACGCCGAACGGGATCAAGACAAGATCTACGCCGTTCTGCGCGGCATGGGTGGATCGAGCGACGGCAAGGGAAAGGGCATCACCGCGCCCAACCCGATCGGCCAAAAGTTTGCTATCGAGCGCGCCTGGCAAAATGCCGGACTATCGCCAGATACAGTGACGTTGATCGAGGGCCATGGCACATCCACCGCCGTGGGCGACGTGGTCGAAGTGCAGAGCATCATCGACGTGCTCGGCAATTCTCATCTCCCGCCGCACTCTGTGGCGCTCGGCTCCGTCAAGTCGAACTTTGGCCACCTTAAAGGAGCGGCGGGCGCTGCCGGACTGCTGAAGACCACGCTGGCCCTCCGCGACAAAGTACTGCCCCCGAGCGTTCATTGCGAGCATCCGAATTCGAACATCGACTTTGCCCACTCTCCGATTTACGTCAATACCGAACTGAAGCCTTGGACGATGCCACCAGACGGAGTGCGGCGCGCCGGTTTGAGCGCTTTTGGTTTTGGTGGGACCAACTTTCACGCGGTCCTCGAAGAATATATTCCTGGCAGGCTGAACGGGAACGGCAAGCGCTCAATAGCCGTGAGTGAAGTGCCGTCGAATGGGAAGGAGTCGGTGATGAACGCAGCGCCTATTCCCCACACTTCTCTTGCTGGCACCCTCAGCTCTTCCTGCAAGGCTCCGTTGCGCGGAGTACTGCTGATCGGCGCTGCCTCCGAATCGGAGCTCGTCGAGCGTCTGCGTGCGGTAGAGAAGAACGCGAAAGCGGGCCAGGCCCCTGCGCCCACTGCGCCGGCTGAATCCGACCTGCGCGCGCCCGAGCGCGTGGCCATCGACTACGCCAACGCCACCGAACTGGGGGAAAAGGCAGGCAGCGCACTCAAGGCGCAGGCAGCCAATCAACCGGCGATGTGGAAAGCCCTGCGCGCACAAGGCATCTTCCGCGGCCATGGCTCCGCTCCCAAGGTCGCGTTCCTCTATACCGGTCAGGGTTCGCAATACGTGAACATGCTGCAACTGCTCCGCGCGACAGAGCCGATTGTGGCTGAGACCTTTGCCGAAGCCGACCGCGTGATGACGCCGTTGCTCGGCAAGCCGCTCAGCAAATTCATCTTCGTCGACCAAGCCGATGCCAAGGCCGTCGCCGAGGCCGAAAACGATCTGCGCCAAACTGCGATTACTCAGCCCGCCGTACTCGCAACCGACATCGCGCTAACCCGCCTCCTGGCTGCGTACGGCATCGAGCCCGATTTCACCATGGGACACAGCCTGGGCGAATACGGGGCGCTGGTCGCGGCCGGCGGCCTGCCTTTTGCCGAGTCGCTAGAAGCCGTCAGCGCTCGCGGCCGCGGCATGACCCAGGTGGCGATGGCAGACAACGGCCGCATGGCTGCTGTGTTTGCTCCGCTCGAAGAAATCGAGAGAGTTCTGAAGACAATCAGCAGTCAAGGCGAAGTCGTGATCGCGAACGTCAACAGCAATCGTCAGGCGGTTATCGGAGGCGCAAGCAAGCTGGTCGAACAAGCCATCGAAGCCTTCCGCAACGCTGGCTTCGACGTTGCGCCGTTATCCGTGAGCCACGCCTTCCACACGTCAATCGTGGCCGGAGCCAGTGAACCGCTGCGGCGCGTGCTCGAGTGTTTGCATCTCGAATCTCCACGTTTGCCCATCGTCGCCAATACGAACGGCGAGTTTTATCCCATGGGCCCTCACGTCGTGCCTCAGATGCTCGACATTCTCACCCAGCAGGTCGCCTCGCCCGTCCAGTTTGTGAAGGGCTTGCGCACGTTGTATGACGCCGGCGCCCGCATGTTTGTCGAGGTGGGACCGAAGAAAGCGTTGCAGGGATTTGCCGACGATGTGCTCGGCGGCCGCAACGATGTGGTTTCGTTGTTTACCAATCACCCCAAAGTCGGCGATATCGTCGCGTTCAACCAGGCGCTCTGCGGCCTCTACGCGGCGGGCTTGGGCCGTGGAACCGCGGAAGCCGTGTACCAACCCGCACTGACCACTGCGACCGCTTTTACCTCGTCGCCCAAAGAAAACTCCAAGCCAATTCCTGCTGCAGCGTCCGTGCCAGGCTCTTCTGCCGCGGCGTCGATCGGCGACAGCAACGGCGATCGTTATGGCGATCTCGGCCGTTTGTTCGCCGACGTTCTCGATCGCGGCTATGAAATCTACCACGGCCAGAACCCCGCCTCGAACGGCGCACCGGTGGTCATCACGGGAGCGGCGTTAGGCCTGCCCGGAACCGATCACATTTTCGATGATGGCAACATCGCCCGCATCCTGCGCGGCGATCAGTTCATCGATTCGATTCCCACGCGCTTCCGGCGCGCCATGCTCGACAAACACATTACCCGCCTGGTAAAGAGCGATAACGGAGACGCCACCTTCGAAACCATCGGCAGCGTCGCGGACGTCATCAAGCTGGCGGGCCGTGGAGGCGCTTTCAATCTGGAAGAGGAGTTCGGAATTTCCTCCGAACGCGTAGGCGCTCTCGACCGGGTCACGCAACTGGCGATCGCCGCCGGCCTCGACGCCTTGCGCGACGCCGGCATCCCGCTGGTCATGCGCTATAAGACCACTACCAAGGGAACGCAATTGCCCGAGCGTTGGGGATTGCCCGACTCCCTGCGCGACGATACCGGCGTGATCTTTGCTTCCGCCTTCCCGGGATACGACGCCTTCGCGGAAGAGATGGCGCATTACTACGCCGACCACGAACGCCGCGAGCAATTGGCCATGCTCGAAGCCCTGCTCGCTCGCCCAATCGAGGCGAACGGTCAGTCCGTTCTAGTGCAGGAAATCAACCGTCGCATCGACGAATTGCACGCTGCCATCGACAAAGAACCCTACGTCTTCAACCGCCGATTCCTGCTTCGAGTCCTGTCGATGGGACATTCGCAATTTGCCGAATTCGTCGGCGCTCGCGGTCCCAATACGCAAATCAACGCTGCCTGCGCGAGCGCCACGCAAGGTGTGGCGCTAGCCGAGGACTGGATTCACTCCGGCCGTTGCAAGCGGGTAATCGTCATCTCAGCCGACGACGTCACTTCCGACAACTTGATCGGTTGGATGGGCGCGGGCTTCTTGGCCAGCGGGGCGGCAGCCACCGACGAAGTCGTCGCGGACGCGGCCGTTCCTTTTGACCGCCGCCGCCACGGCATGATTGTTGGCATGGGTGCCGCGGCCGTGGTAGTGGAGAGCGCCGACGCCGCGCGCGAACGCGGAATCCAGCCCATCTGCGAAGTGTTGACTACCGAGACGGGCAACAGCGCTTTCCACGGCACTCGTCTGGATGTCCAGCACATCGGCCAGGTGATGGAGGCCCTGGTGACCAAAGCCGAAGCGCGCAGCGGCATTTCGCGTCACCAGATTGCGGCGCAAACAGTTTTTGTTTCCCATGAAACCTATACCCCGGCCCGCGGCGGCAGCGCTTCAGCCGAGATTCACGCGCTGCGCAGCGTGTTCGGCGATGTTGCGGATCAAATCGTGATCGCCAATACCAAGGGCTTCACCGGTCACGCCATGGCCACAGGCATCGAAGATGTCGTGGCCATCAAGGCGCTCGAAACCGGTTGCGTGCCGCCGGTCGCCAACTTCAAGGAAGTCGATCCCGAGTTGGGACGGTTGAACCTGTCAAAAGGCGGTGCCTATCCCGTCGAGTATGCCATCCACCTCGGAGCGGGATTCGGTTCGCAGATCAGCATGTTGCTGCTGCGTTGGGTGAAGCCGAAAGATGGGATTCACCGCAGCGCAAATTCGCTCGGCTACGCTTACCGCATCGGCGATGCTGGCGCATGGAATCGCTGGCTTAGCAGCGTCGCAGGCCGTCCGGCCGCCGATCTGGAAGTCGTCCACCGCACGTTGCGCGTGCGCGATCAGGTCCGCGATCAGAAATTGGCGCCGGTCGCCGAAGCCGCTCAGAAGTCGCGAACCGCATCGCCCGCCCGCGCGACCGCACTTGCTCCATCGCTCGACGCGGCCACTCAACCAACACCCAAAATTCAAGTCGCTGCCGCCGCACCTTCCGCAACGCCAAAACCTGCGGTTATGGGAGATCCGAAAGTCGGTTCCGGCTTCGATCACGCGTTCGATCAAAAGATCGACCCAGTGAAAGAAAAAGTCCTCGCCTTGGTCGCCGACAAAACCGGTTATCCGGTTGACATGCTCGATCTCGATCTTGATCTCGAAGCCGACCTGGGCGTCGATACCGTGAAGCAAGCGGAGGTCTTTGCCGCGATCCGCGAGGCATACAGCATCGCGCGCGACGAGAACCGCAAACTGCGCGATTATCCCACGTTGGCGCACGTCATCCGTTTCGTGTATGAAAAGCGGCCCGATCTGGCCGCCGCGACTCCGGCAGTAATCCAGCAGGAAATCAAAATTCCGACGCCGGCAATCGTAGCAGTGGCTAAAACACCGGCTCCCGCTACGACATCTGCGCCAGTCGTTCCTGGCGACGGCGTCAAGGAACGCATTCTCGCGCTGGTAGTAGAGAAGACCGGTTATCCGGAAGACATGCTGGATTTAGATCTCGACCTCGAAGCTGATCTCGGCGTCGACACCGTCAAACAAGCGGAAATGTTCGCGGCCATCCGATCGGCTTATAACATTCCCCGCGACGAGAACCGCAAACTGCGCGATTATCCGACGTTGGCGCACGTCATTCGCTTTGTGTATGAGAAGCGCCCGGACCTGGCCGGGGCCCCATCGGCTCCATCCTCAAAAACCAGCAGCGATCCAACTTTGTCCGCGCTGAGCGCGGTCGTAGCGCAGGCCACTCCGGACGCTGCCACTGCGGACGATGCCATTCAGCAGAAAGTACTGGACATTGTGGCCGAAAAGACTGGCTATCCAAAAGAGATGCTCGACCTGGATTTGGATCTCGAAGCAGACCTCGGCATCGACACCGTCAAACAAGCGGAAATGTTCGCGGCCGTGAGAGCGGCGTACAACATTCCGCGGGATGAGAATCTCAAGCTGCGCGACTTCCCGACGCTCGCCAGCGTGATCAAGTTCGCTCGCGACCGGCAACCAGCCCCGGCGAAAGCGTCAGTTACAAACTCCACCGCTGTCCCAGAGGAACAAGAATCGGTGCCGAAAAAGCCGGCCGCGTCTGCCACTTCCAGTTTGAAGCCGGTTACGACGCTCCGTCCCGCCCCCGCCAGTTTCGACGCCGCGAATCGCATTCCCCGCCGCGTGCCGGTTCCCAACCTGCGTCCGCCGCTAGACCTTTGCAAGCCAACCGCCGTCAAGCTCGGGTCCGGTCAACGAGTGATCATTATGCCCGATAAGGCTGGGGTAGGAGACGCGCTAGCCGAACGGCTCCAGACTTTGGGCGTAGAAGTTCTGCGCATCGAAGAAACGCTGGACGCTGAGGCATTGACTAGTCAGCTGAAGAACCTATTGGCCCTGGGTCCAGTGCACGGAGTGTACTGGTTGCCCGCGCTCGACAACGAGGGCGACCTCGCTGATATGGACCTCGCGAACTGGCGAGAAGCCCTTCGCGTGCGCGTCAAATCGCTTTATTCGATCATGCGCACTCTGTACGAGCAGGTAGCAGCGCCGGGCACGTTCCTCGTGGCGGCAACGCGACTGGGCGGACAGCACGGCTACGATGAGGCCGGCGCAGCAGCACCGCTAGGTGGCGCAGTCACGGGCTTTACTAAAACCTATAAGCGAGAGCGTGTGGATGCTCTTGTCAAGACGGTCGACTTTGAAGCGGAACGGAAGCCGTCAGAGATCGCCGATATCCTCATTGAGGAAACCCTGCGCGATCCCGGTGCAGTCGAAATCGGCTACAAAGACGGCCTGCGCTGGACGGTTGGACTCCAAGAACAACCGCCCGCCAATGGCCAGCCCGGCCTAACCCTCGACAGCAATACCGTCTTTGTCGTCACCGGTGCGGCCGGAAGCATCGTCTCGGCCATTACCGCCGACTTGGCGACGGCATCCGGAGGCACCTTCTACCTGCTCGATCTGGTACCCGAGCCTGACCCGGCGAATCCCGATCTCAAACGCTTCGCAACCGATACTGACAAAGAGAGCCTCAAGCGCGATCTGTTCGCCCGCATCCAGGCCCGCGGCGAGCGGGCAACGCCGGCCTTGGTTGAAAAGGAACTGGCCGCGCTGGAGCGAGCGCAAGCTGCATCGAGTGCAATCGCGGCAGCGCGAACCGCCGGCGGGACCGCACATTACTTCAGCGTCAATCTCACCAACGCCAACGCTGTCGCCAAAATCATCCAGCAAATCCGCGAGCGCAGCGGACGGATCGACGTGCTGCTGCACGCCGCCGGCATCGAGCGCAGCCACTTCCTACCAGACAAAGATCCGCGGGAGTTCGACTTGGTCTTCGATGTCAAGAGTGACGGCTGGTTCAATCTTCTCCATGCCATCGGCGACATGCCTCTCGGTGCAACGGTGGCGTTCAGCTCGATTGCCGGGCGTTTCGGCAACGCCGGACAAACGGATTACAGCGCGGCCAACGACCTGTTGTGCAAGATCACATCGAGTTTCCGCGCCACGCGGCCCGCAACGCGCGCCATCGTAATCGATTGGACGGCATGGGGCGGCATCGGCATGGCCACGCGCGGCTCCATTCCAAAAATGATGGAACTGGCGGGCATCGACATGTTGCCGCCCGAGGCAGGCATTCCTTGGATTCGCCGCGAGCTGACTGCGGGCGGAACGCTCGGCGAGATTGTCGTCGGCCAGCGCCTTGGTGTTCTGTTCAACGAATGGGACGCAACTGGCGGGCTGGAGACATCGTCGTCCGAAGGCTTGAAAATCTTACCGGCACAGGGTTCAGGCCCAATGCTCGGCAAGTTCGCGAGCGCAAACATTGAGTCCGGCCTCGCCATCGAGACAACGCTGGACCCGGCGATTCAGCCTTTCCTGCATGATCATCGGATTGACGGCACTCCGGTGCTGCCCGGCGTCATGGGCATTGAGGCGTTTGCCGAAGCTGCGTTGTGTCTGCTTCCCGCTTGGCATGTTGCAGCGATCGAAGACGTGAACTTTCTGGCGCCGTTCAAGTTCTATCGCAACGAACCGCGCACGATCACAGTCGAAACCGTCGTCCGCCCGCAACACGACACCTTGGTGGCAGACTGCCGGTTGATCGGCAGCCGATCACTCCCGAACCAAGCCGAGCCGCAACTGACAATACATTTCACCGGCCGAGTGCGACTCACGAAAGAGACTCCGGTCATGGCAACCATGCCGGCTCTGCACTTGCCAGCCGGACACATCATCGAAGCCAGCGACATCTATCGCCTCTACTTCCATGGTCCCGCATACCAAGTAATAGAGCGAGCGTGGTGGGATGGGCGCCGCATTATCGGCCTGATGGCGAAAGATTTGCCGTCAAACCATCTGCCGTCCGAGATGCCAACTGAAGTGTCGCCGCGACTAATTGAGCTTTGCTTCCAAACTGCCGGTCTCTGGGAGATGGGCATCCAGGGCCGTATGGGGCTGCCGCAGCATATCGATCGCATTTCATCATCGCTACTACGGGCGCCGATTCCGGCCGACACCCGCTTATACGCCGTGGTTACACTTGATTCCGCTCACAGCAGCTTCGATGCTGAGGTCGTGGATACAAAAGGAAATATCTATCTGCAACTTAACGGCTACCGCACGGCCGCCCTTCCCGACGCCGTGGATGCTGAGCACTTAAAGGCACTGCAAGCCGCGATGGCGCCTTATGCCATCGCCGTATAAGGAGCACGACTTGGTTGTCCTGACGATTCGACGATTCAGCGCTCGGCGATTCAGTGCTCGGAGGACCGGTGATCGGAGGACTTATGAACTCGACCGGTGAACCCCACTCCCGGCGCTACGCCGACGTGGCCTTGGTTGAGGCCGCGATCGAGGCTTACAGTGCGCAGTTGGCTCTTGAGCAGAAACAGTTCTATGCGTCGGCCGTGCGCGGGCGGCCGCAAGTCCGCAGTCAAGTAGGCTGGACCGCCGAGCTAAGGTATCGCGGCCATCGCTACTCACCTAGAACTTATCGTCTCGGGCCCCAAAGATACCGCGTTGAGGTGAATGGAGCGCGAATCGACGCTTCGATCCACCGCTTGGGCCAACGCGAATGCCAGCTCAATGTTTTCGGCCGCCGTTTTCGCATTGTCTCCGTAGTCCAGGGACTTAGTTACCGGATCGAAGTGAACGGCGTATCGCACCGCATTGATCGCGACGACGGGGGCGTGGTGCACGCGCCGGCGCCGGCCGTAGTAGTTTCCATTCTCGTTAAGCCGGGCGATGCGGTTGCGGTTGGGGATCGCCTGGCGGTGCTTGAAGCCATGAAAATGGAGACGCAGATCGTGGCCCCATTTCCCGGAAAAATCCGCCGAGTGATGGTCATTCCCAACGTGCAGGTGGACACTGGAGCCCCACTTCTGCAGATCGATCGCGTTGCCGCTGGCGATATCGTGGCGGATGCCGAGCGTGTGGTCTTTGGCGCTTCCCTCGACTCAAACAACGATGAAGCCATTCAATCCATCTGCCGTCAGAGCCTGGACGAGTTGCGTCAGCTCATGTTGGGTTTTGACGTCGAGCCCAAACGAACCATGCGACTGCTCGCCCAGTGGAGCGAGAGTTGTCCCGTGGAGAGCGACGAAATAAGAGAGCGCGAAGATGAGATCCTCAACATCTTTGTCGACATCTGCTCCCTTTTCCAGCGCGATCCAGAAATAAACCAAGCCAGTGGTGAACAACCAAGCGCCGAGGTCTATCTTTTTTCTTACTTGCGCATGCTGGAAACGCGCGGTCACGGACTCCCACCGGCTTTCGTCAGCGCGCTCGAGCGTGCGCTCGCTCACTACAGCGTGCAAACGCTGAAGCGCTCGCCTGCCCTGGAAGAGAGTTTGCTCTGGATTTACAAATCGCACCAGCGCTTGGAGCAGCAGATCGCGCCCGTTCTGGCCGTTCTCGAAAGACGTTTGCGGCGAGTCGTCAAGCTCTCGCCGCCGGCGGAAGAATCGTTTCGGACGCTTCTCGACCGGATGGCCACTCTGACCAACGGGCTCTTCCCCGCCGTCACCGACTTGGCCCGGGAAGTACGCTATCGCTACTTCGACCAACCGCTGTTTGAGCAGGCTCGCCGACAAGTGTACGAGCAGGTGGAGAACCATCTCGCTTACATGGCGGCTAATCCCGATGCGGCGGACCGCCCAGAAAGAGTCCGGGCTTTGATCGAATGTCCGCAGCCGCTGGTTAGCCTATTCTCCAGCCGGTTTGCGGCGGCCGATCAGGCCATGCGCAAGCTGATGTTGGAGGTGCTCACCTGGCGCTACTATCGGATTCGGAAAATCACGAATTTCCGCTCGGTCGTGGTGGACGACGGGCAGTGCTGCGCTACGGCTGAGTACGATTATGAAGGAAAGCGCCTACATGTCTTGACTACACACGCCGAGTATTCCCGGCTCTCAGAGTCGGCGCGCGCTTTGTTTCCGCTGATCGCGGAAGTTCCGGCGGATCATGACATTCTCATCGATTGTTACCTTTTCCATCCCGGCCAGTTGGGCGATGCCGAGGCTACACAGCAGCAGGTCTGTTCAGTGCTGAACCAGGCTGGCTTCCCGCGCTCCATCCGGCGTATCGTGACGACCGTCGCCGGCCCTGGTCACGTTTGGAGTATGGCCAGTACCCAGCATTTCACCTATCGCCCCAGCAAGAATGCCGGCGGAAATACTTACGAGGAAGAGAAGATCTACCGCGGCATCCACACCATGATGGCGAAGCGGCTGCATCTCTGGCGCCTTGCTGATTTCAAGATTGATCGCCTGCCGTCCGTCGAAGATGTGTACCTGCTGCATGCCTTTGCCCACGATAATCCGAAGGATGAGCGGCTGTTCGCGTGCGCGGAAGTGCGCGACGTCACTCCGGTGCGAGACAAGGCAGGTCGCATCGTGCAACTGCCGCATCTCGAACGCATGTTAATGGAAGCGATGGCCGGTATCCGGCGATTTCAGTCGCGGCGCCCCACCCATCAACGCCTCCATTGGAATCGCATCCTGTTGAATGTGTGGCCGCCGTTGAATCTTGCGCGCGACGAATTGCGCGATCTTGTGCGCCGACTGGCGCCCGCAACCGAAGGCCTCGGTTTGGAACAAGTAGTGGTGCGCACTCGCATTCCCAATCCGGCGACTGGCGAGTTGCGCGATATGGTAGTGCGCATCTCGATCCCGGGCGGCAGCGGCATGCTGATCACTTTCCGCCCCGCTGACCAAATGCAACCCATGCGGCCGTTGAGCGAGTACGAACAAAAAGTCGTCCGTATGCGCCAGCGCGGCTTTATCTACCCTTACGAAATCGTCAAAATGCTCACGCCCGCTCCGGAGCACACCCGGGCGGAATTTCCGGCGGGCGACTTTATCGAGCACGATCTTGACGCGGAAGGCCGTCTGGTCGCCGTCGATCGTCCCTATGGTCAGAACAAAGCCAACATCATTGTCGGCGTCATCCGCAACTTTACAACTCAGTATCCCGAGGGCATGACGCGCGTTTTGCTGCTGGGAGATCCCAGCAAAGATATGGGTGCGGTAGCGGAACCAGAGTGCCGCCGCATTCTCGCAGCTTTGCACCTGGCGCAAACCATGCATGTTCCCCTCGAATGGTTCACGCTCTCCGCTGGCGCCAAGATCTCGATGGATAGCGGAGTCGAAAACATGGATTGGATCGCTCGCGTGCTGCGCGCCTTGATCGAGTTTACGCAAGCCGGCGGCGAGGTCAATCTGGTGGTGAACGGAATCAACGTCGGCGCGCAACCATACTGGAATGCCGAAGCCACCATGCTCATGCACACTCGGGGCATCCTGATCATGACGCCAAAAGCGGCGATGGTGCTGACCGGCAAGCGCGCGTTGGAATTCTCCGGTAGCATCTCGGCCGAGGACAATCAAGGCATCGGTGGTTACGACCGCATTATGGGTATCAACGGCCAGGCGCAGTACTGGGCCCGCGACATCGAGGAAGCCTGCCACATTCTGCTGCGCCACTATGACCACACCTATGTGGCTTCGGGAGAGCGTTTCCCCCGCCGGGCCGCGACTGCCGATCCCATCGATCGCGACGTGCGATCCTATCCTCACGGCAAAAATGGTAATGAAACGGACAGGGAGAATGACACATCAGAAGCCGGATTTGAAACCGTCGGCGAGATCTTGTCCGACGAGACCAACCCTGGGCGCAAGAAATCCTTCGACATTCGCAAGGTGATGATGGCGGCCATCGACCAGGACCACGCTCCGCTGGAACGCTGGGCTGGCATGCGCGCGGCAGAAACTGCGGTGGTATGGGACGCCCATCTCGGTGGCTATCCCGTTTGCCTGGTCGGCATCGAATCCCAGCCATTACCGAGGTTGGGATTCGTCCCCGCTGACGGGCCCGATCAATGGACCTCAGGCACGCTGTTTCCGCAATCTTCCAAGAAGATCGCGCGCGCCATCAACGCGGCAAGCAACAATCGACCGGTAGTGGTCCTGGCCAACCTGTCAGGGTTCGATGGCTCCCCGGAATCGATGCGCAGGCTGCAACTGGAGTACGGTGCTGAAATCGGGCGAGCGGTGGTCAACTTTAAAGGTCCCATCGTCTTCTGCGTGATCTCCCGCTATCACGGCGGCGCATACGTGGTTTTCTCACGGGCGCTGAATGAAAACGTCGAAGTGGCGGCCTTGGAGGGAACCTACGCCTCGGTCATCGGCGGTGCTCCGGCGGCAGCCGTGGTTTTTGCCGGCGAGGTCGAAACCCGAGCCAAGAAAGATCCGCGTCTGCAGGCGCTGAGCCAGGCGATGGCGAAGGCTGACGGCGCCGAGA
>JBAWFQ010000166.1:0-54662 GCA_049592035.1 Terriglobales bacterium | reverse complement strand
GGTGCTGAAGTACCTTGGTCCGCGAAGAATATTCTTTCCCGTATTGCCGAAGGTGAAGGGTGCATTCTGCTTAAATGCGGACGTGTTAAACCATTCCGCCACTTCGGCAGCATGAGAACGGCCTCCGGGCAGGATGGCTTGCTGAATCGTGGAAACGGCAAGGTCGGCGCGATCGCCAAGTATGCCGCTCTCGGAATTATCCATGCCGCTGAAGAGGGAGAACGGGAATCCGCTCTGCCAAAGAGCGGTTCCGGAAAGTTCCCAGCCATTCACAATTTTGTCAAACGCCCTGGGCACACCGAGACGCGGCACCAGATACTCGCCATTCATTTTGAAAGTCTTGTTGACGTCGTCATCCGACGGGCCGTAATCGAAGTGGCGGCCGCAGGGGCAGGTATTGGTTAAATACTGCGATCCACCGATAGGACCGAAATCATCCAGTTCCTTGGCCCAGGTAAAGTTGCTTAGAAAAGAGAAGCCATGCGTCGCGCGCTTTTCGAAAGTTATCTGGGCAGCGTTATAGTTGCTGTCCACTCCGGAATTGATGGAAGCGATGGAACCATAGCCTTGATAAACGGGCTGAGACATATTTGTCCCCGGTACCCTGACGTTGGGGTTCAATTCGAGCAGGCCGTTTTCCTGATCGCCCGTGCCGCTGAGATGGTGTCCGTTGTTGCCGACGTAGGCAATGCGCAACATCCAGTCCTGCTTAAAGCCGCGTTCCATGGTCAGGTTCCAGGACAGCACCATGGGTAAACGGAAATGACGGTCAAAGATCTGACTGAAAGAGATAGGGACTTTAGGTGGGAAAGTCGCGTTCGGGCCTGGATTGAGAGGACCAAACTGCCCCGGAAATGGGTTCGTGCTTCCCGAGCTTCCGTACGGATCGGCAAAGGTTACGAAGGGGTGGTTCGTATTGGGTGCGATGTTAACAATGGGAGCGAAGGGCGGAATTCCCACCACGTCCTCGAAGTCGACCGAGTTCGGAGCTTGATAGTAATAACCGGCTCCACCGCGAAAACTTGTTTTGCCATCTTTGGAATAGGCAAAACCCAAACGCGGTCCGAAGTTTTTGGGGTTGTTGTAAATGGAAGAGGCCGGGCATCCGGGATCGTGATGACTTCCGCCGAACAGCATACCCACCGGGGCATTGGGAAAGCGGACAGACTGAGCTCCCGGAACAAAGCAGGCGACTCGCCCCAGACTATCGGTGTAGGGGAAGAAAGGATCCCAGCGGAGTCCGGCGCTTAAGCGCAGCCGGGAAGTCGCTTTCCAGTTGTCCTGGAAGAAGAGGCTTTCTCTGTATCCGGTGAAATTCAGGTAAAGACCGCCGCCTTGGGTAAACGCCGACACAGCCCCCAGTTCAAAGTCCGCCAGAGGACTGCCGGTGAGATTTTCAAAGTCGAAAACTCCGCTTTCCTGATACTGATTTCCCATGGGGAGGCGAACGCGCATAATTTCGCCGCCGAACTGCACTTCATGCTTCCCCTTTATCCAGGTGGCGATTTCACGCAGCGATTGATCGCCGCGATTCCAGACGCCGTAGGGCGTCGCCGCCAGAGAAAATTCGCTGCCTCCCTCGACGGTTATCTGCAAGACAGCGTTGTCCCCGCCCCCGAGATTTGGCGGCACCGCTATTTTCGAGCCGGCATCAGCCACGCTGAAAGGCGCTGAGGAAAATGTGGTGCCGTTTTCGCTGTTATAGCCGAAGAAGCTGCTTAATAGGAAGTTAGAGGAAATGGTATAGATGTCGACGACGCTCACGTTTTTTAGAACCAGATGTTCGGCATCGGGTCGGATCTGCAGAAGGTTCGTCGAAGGCGGAATAAAGATCGGGTCCGTGTAGTTCATCTGGAAGTAATGGACACTCAAATGATGCTTCCGGAAGTTGTAGTCGACCTTGGCTAAGTATTCATCGGTGTTCTGACTATCCGGCCCGCCGTCGTAGTTGAGCAGATCGTTGGCTCCGGGAAGCGGGATGTGATTCAGGATGTAAGCGGCAACTGGGCTAACGGGAATTTGATTGTAGGCATAGTTCATGCCAGTAGCCGGATTTGTCAGCGTGATACCCGTCCCGCCTTCGCATATTCCCTGACTGTTGAAAGAGCCGCCAAAATCGGTGCAGAGGTCGCCGAAGTTTCCGGTGCGTTCAACTGCACTTGGGACGGTTGCAATCTGGCCGTTTTGCGCGGTGCGGAGACGCGTTCCCTGATAGCTTCCAAAATAAAACAGGCGGTTCTTTAGAATCGGGCCGCCGATGCTCACGCCAAATTGATTCTGCTTGAGCGGATTAACTTGGCCCTGAGCAAAGTAATCGCTGGCATCGAGCGCGTTGTTGCGCAGAAATTCAAAGACATCGCCGTGAATCTGGTCGGTTCCCGATTTAGTGACGACGTTGACCACGCCTCCAATGGCATTTCCGTAGATGGCGCTCATATTGCCTGTGATGAGATTGAATTCCTCGAGCGCGTCGGGATTGGGGAAAGGCACGTTGGCATTGATGTAGGTATCGTTGGCATCGACTCCATCTAATAGGTAATTGACTCCGTTCGCGCCACCGCCGTTGACCTTGGCGTACTGCTCGCTGGGAAAAACGCCGCCCTCACAGTTGGCCGCGCAATAGCTGGAGGTCACGTCGACAGCGCCCGGCGCAAGAAAGACCAACTGCTGTACGTTGCGGCCGTTCAGTGGCAACTCGCTGATTTCCTTTTCATCGATCAACTGCCCGACGGTGGCGGAGTCGGTGGTGACCATCGACGAATTTGCGGTCACAACCACCTGTTGGTCAACTCTGCCAACTTGCAGTCGAACGTCTTGCGAGGCGGCCTGGCCGACCGAAAGCACAAAACCTTTTTGAACATACTGGGTATATCCGGCCATGGAAACGGTGATTTGATAGGTGCCTACCGGGAGACTGGAAAAGAGATATTGGCCGGCAGATTCGCTCTTAGTGGTTTGGGTGTAGCCCGTTCCTTCGTCTTGAACCGTAATCGTCGCTTCCGCTACGACTGCGCCGGTTGGATCAGTGACGATCCCGCTGAGCCGCGCAGTCGTGTACTGGGCCCACATTGGCAGGGTCGATCCGAAAACCAGAATGAGTCCGAGGGAGAAGCGAGCGCACCAACGCGCCGATAATAAGTTGCGGAATTTCTTTTTCATCGTATCTTCTCCCTCAGAGCCATCAGGCGTACGTCTTCACATTTTGAACAACTCGGCTTATGACACCGTCGACGCTGGGGCGGTCCGGCATCAAGTTACAGCGGATGGAGAAAAACAGTCCCAGCAACTGACCGAACATGACGTCCACCGGCGGACGACAATCATCGGGCACCGGTGTGCGAATGTCGGGCGAGAGATAGCGGTCGGCGAGACCATCCAACGGCAATTCGGAATGCCCGCCTACGGCAACCCTCGTTTTCACGAGACGCTTCTGCAGGATTTCCTGCAACAGGTCTCTTTCATAACGGGCAACGTCTTCATCGCTCGAAAGAAAAGCAACCAGCAGCGTGGTTTTATCGAGGGCTGCCATGGGACCATGGCGCAGTCCCATGGCCGATTGCGACATAGTGAGAATTCTGCCCGCGGTTAGCTCGAGTACCTTCAAGGCAGATTCAACGGCTACGCCTTCAAGCGCGCCCGACCCGAGAAAACAGACCCTGTCATAAGCTGCTGAGGCGGCTTCTGCGGCGAGCGCTGCGGCAGCGTCGGCGGCGTGGGGGAGGAATGTCTTTCCCGCTTTCACGAGCCGGGTGAGGACAGCTTCGTAGGGTGCGAGATTGTGAACGTGAGCCATGCACTGGCCGAATACAACCATGTTCGAGAATGAACTAGTCATGGCCAGACCCCGGTCGTTGACCGCGTCGTCCAGGGCCACGACGAACGCTTGTTTCTTGGCCGAGGCGCAACGAATCATGCGTCCTTCTGCGTTGCACGACACGATGATGTGATGGATGTCTGGATGACGGACGAGAGCTTTTTCCAGGACCGACACACCCTCCGGGCTGTCGCCGGAGCGGGAGAACGAAATCCAGAGGTAGCGCTGGCCTGGGATCAGCCACTCTTCCATGTGGGTGAGGAGACTAGTGCTGGGAATGGCAAGGACTTCACATTTCCAAAGCCGACGGAGGATGTTGACGAGACATCTGCCCACGTAGTCGGAAGTGCCCGCGCCGATGAGAAAGACAGTTGGGTTCGGCCGTGCAGGATCACCAAGTCCCGCCTTCGCTAGAAACTCTGCAAGCCCTGAGCGGTGTTTCTGAAACAGTGAAAAGGTTGATTCCCAAGTGGCCGGTTGCTGGGCAATTTCCGCCGGAGTGTATAAGAGACCGCGTTCGACTTTCTCTTCTGTCGAGAGATCGAGAATTTTAGCCAGAGAATTCACGCCACAGGCTCCTCGGCTTAACTCGGCCGAAACACGCTTGCTGAAGTTGCCGCCATGCGCATAGCACGGATGAAGGCTCCTCCAAATGGTTTCGAGGGTGCTTTCGTTTTATTACGACTATAAACATTTACTTGCGATTGACGGCGAAGTCAAGTACAAAAATCACGGTGGGCTTAAGCGCCTTTTTTGGTGCGGATTAGTCTTTCAACCTGACTTCCGGTTTTTGGGCAGGTTTTCAAACGTCCACCTTTTCCGTGGACAAACCAAACTCGTAACGATAGAAAGGAATGCTGGCGAGTTGTTGGCGGCACACACCTTCATCCTTCATCCTCGCGAACAAACCTCATGCTGATTGAAGAACGCAGAAGGGCAATCCTGGAAGCCTTGCATACGGACGGCCGCGTACTGGTCGGGGAACTGGCAAAGCGCTTTCGCACGTCGCAGGTAACGATCCGCAAGGATCTGGAGATACTTCACTCCACCGGAAGGATTCATCGGACGCATGGCGGCGCGCTGCCCGCGCGCGAGGGAGCGCTGGAAGATCCCACGCTGCGGGAAAAGGAAAAGCTGCATCGCCGGGAGAAGATGCAGATTGCGGCGAAGGCGGCGAAGATGGTGGAAGAAGGGCAGGTGGTGATTCTCGACTCAGGAACCACCACAACCGCCATCGCGAGAGCGCTGCGCGATCATCAAAATCTGACGATCATCACCAACGCAGTGAATATCGCGGCGGAGTTGGCCGGTTCGTCCCTGGAGGTAATTCTGACCGGAGGAACCTTGCGAAAGAATTCCTTTTCGCTGGTGGGGCCGATCGCGGAGGAAACGTTGCACCGCTTGAATGC
This sequence comes from Terriglobales bacterium, assembly GCA_049592035.1. Taxonomy (GTDB): domain Bacteria; phylum Acidobacteriota; class Terriglobia; order Terriglobales; family Acidobacteriaceae; genus Acidiflorens. The sequence continues at coordinate 49,439 of JBAWFQ010000166.1, read as the reverse complement.
CGACATTCTTTTCCTGGGAGTCGACGGCTTTGACGTTCACTATGGCCTGAGTACGCCAAATCTTTTGGAAGCGGAAGTGAATCGCGCCATGATTGATGTGGCTCGAATCGTCGTGGCGGTTTGCGATTCGAGTAAGTTCGGGCGGCGGAGTCTCTCTCTGATCGCGCCGCCGGCGGCGGTTCACCGGGTTATCACCGACCGTCTTGCTCCTAAGAATGATATCGATCAGCTGCGTAAAGCCGGGATCGAGATCACTCAGGTTGATGCGGGCGAGCGGCGCGTGTTACCGGACACCCGCAAGCGGCCGCCACAAAAACGAGACAAGTAAAGTCACTCATCTCAGACTCGTCTCAGACCACGCGCGGTGGCCAGGAGGAATCATTGCCACAATTCGATGTCACCATTGCTGGAGAACTCAATCTGGATTTGATCCTCTACGGACTTCCCGAAGCGTTGCCCCCCGAACGCGAACTTCTAGCCGAGAATATGATGTTGACGCTCGGCAGCTCTTCCGCCATCGTGGCGCATAATCTGGCTGCGCTGGGCAGTCGCGTGGGTTTTGTTTCTTACATCGGCGGCGATCCGCTGGGCGACGTCGCACTGGAGCGTCTCTCTGCCAGTGGAGTGCAGGTTGAAGAAGTCATCCGGCACTCCGGCAGTCAAACCGGTCTCACCGTAATCCTGCAGCACGGAAACTGGCGCAATATTCTGACGTATCCTGGAACCATCTTTGCCTTGAAACCGGAACACATTAGTTTCGACTACATTTCTGCTTCCCGGCATTTTCATTTGTCTTCGTTTTACTTGCAGCGCGGCTTGCGGTCCCATGTGGCAGATCTTTTTCGGCAGCTGAAACAGCGCGGACTCACTGTTTCCCTCGATCCCAACGATGACCCGGAAGATGAATGGAAGAACGATATTGTGGAAGCTTTGCGCTACGTCGACATTTTCCTGCCGAACGCGCGGGAGGCGAAGAAAATTGCCGGAACCGAGAGCATCGATGACGCAGTTTCCAAACTGGCTTCCATGGTGCCATTGGTTGTCGTGAAACTTGGCGCGCAAGGGGCGATGGCACAACGCGGCTCCGACCGTTTTGTCAGTCCGGCAACGATCGTGGAAATCGTGGACCCCGTGGGAGCCGGAGACAGCTTCGATGCTGGGTTCCTGCATCAGTTTTTGCAAGGAGGCGATCTGCAAAGTTGCCTGAATGCGGGGAATGTCACGGCAGCGCTTTCGACTACGCGGCCTGGAGGCACGGAGGCATTTCGCGATTCGCAGTATCGGGAGCGTTTCTTGCAGAACCACCGTTAGATTTTCATCGGCCACTATTGCAGCGAGTGCATCGTGCCGGGATCGCTGTCGCTCCCCTTTTTCGACACATAGTAGGTAGCCCCAACTTGTCCGGCAAGTAACGGCGCGAGCATCAGGATCACCACCAGGAGCCCAGGCGGTGCAACGCTTGCATTTCGCGTGAGTGAGACATTGCGTTGCAGGAGTTTCCTCCTTGAAAGCCAGGGGCACTCCGCTCGACGGTGACTCGGCTCGAAACGGCACGAATTATACGCCCAGATCACGCGCTCTTTCACCTTGCGGGTTGGTAGCGCTTGATGTTTTGAGGATCAAAGGTCGTTGGCATATGGCCGGAGATGCGCAACTGGAAGTGGTTTCCCGAACTAAGCCCGCTGAGGCCTGTGGCCGTCAGGTACACGTCGTATTCACCGGGCTCGGTATAGGCATGATGCACTTCACTGCCCTCCAGGGTAACGCCGTCGCCGAAATCCCAGTGATACGATAGCACCGCATTGCCGCTGCCGCTGCGGGCCGCAAATGTTAGCGTGACTCCCGCGTTTCCGGCGGCCGGGTGGTCCGTCGTCACGGAAGGAGCAACCCCGGGAATGTGGGCATCAACTATTCTCAGTACTCGCACCGAGTGAGGTGGCTGATGAAAGACCAGTGCACCAGCGACTGGAGCAGAGATATCCCGATTGTCCAGAACATCGGTAACTGTATACTGGCCCGTCGCGGGCAATCCGGCGGTTGTAAGCTCAATCGAGCGATCTTTTTCTTTGTCCGTCCAGTTAAAGACAGTCAGAATGCTTTGTCGGTCGTCTTCTCTAAGGAAGAAAATGCTGGGCTGCTCATCCTCGGGCGCGAAATTCATCAGATCGATTGGCACCGACGCTTTTCCCAGGCGGATCATCTGAATCAGGTCTTGATTCTGAATCAACGCCAGGCGCTCCGGAGCGTTTGACAACGATGGAAGATTGTCTCCGATCTCGAACATTCCACCAGAAACGGCGGCGAGCGCGATGGACACTCGGGCGTCATCCAAGGTCATTGGCTTGTCGCTGTCGTGCGGTGGCTGATCGGTAATGGTTTGCGTGGATACCGTAAACGCGTCCGGGTCGGCCACAAAAAAATTACGATTCATGTAATAGCGCGCGGCAATTCCAGCGGCCGCATCTTTACTGGCGATGAATGTGTGCCCCGTGTCCTGCGATATCCGGCCGTAATCGACATAACCGACCGGGTTGAGCATGACGCTTCCATCTTTGTCCAGATAGACGTCGTCGCCAACCGTGTCGCGGATGATCTTCAGCCCGATCCTCTGGGCTTCGAGCGCCGTTGTATCTGGTCTGTAGTAGTAACCTTCGATCCCGCTGTCGTCCATGAAATCCATCTTGATGTAGTGCACGCCCCATTCATTCACAAGAGTGGAATACGTTTTTCGCAGATACTCCTGCGCATCTGGATTCGTGGTGTCCAGCACGAAGAGCGGATCTTTATTGTCCTCCACTGTGCCGGCATGGATGGGCTGCCCTGTTGCGTTTTTTACGAGCCAATCCGGATGCTTCTCAAACACCCAGGAGCGTTCCGATACTTCGAAGGGAGCAGTCCAGATGGCCGGAACCAGGCCTAAGCCGCGTACCTTGTACTCGAGCGCGGCGAGACCTTGGGGGAACAGAGTCGCGTTCGGAGTCGCGTAATCTCCGCGAGCATAATCGTAGCCTTCATCGATGTGGAAGATGTTATAGCCGAACGATTTCAGATGCTCCGCTTCCCACTGGGCATTGGTCAGGGCGGCTGCGTCATTTAATCCGAAATAATATGCCGTCCAGCTCCACCAGCCCATCAGCGGAGGCGCAGAGGTTCTGGCGTGATGAACCTGTCGAATCAACGAACCATAGGTTTCGAGCTGCCGATGATAATCCGTGCCCAGACTGAAAAGCACACGCTCCGAGGATAGCTCCGCGCCGGGGGCGACCGGCAGACTCAACGGCACCTGATCCTCTACCGGGGAATGCTCCAGAGAATTTTCCTTCGCCATTTCGGTCGTCCCAGTCGAATCGACCTCGTAGGCCGTAGGCCGAAGCGCATTGCCGGAAGAGCCGGCAAGGTGAAGTCGCAGAATGGTGAGAAAGCGATCCGAGGTAAGCGCACCAAGAAACAAGCTCTCATGGCTTTGCCGATTGTAGATAAGCTGACTGCCGACGGCGCGATGCATGTGCTTTTCGGCATCGGCAAAATTGCGGATCGTAATGGCTGGCCGGTCCTCACTGAAGCTGTCGGAGAGAACTCGATTGTCGAGGAGCGGTCCTCCCAGATCGATAATCGATCCTTCGGTTGCGTCGACGGAACGGATGCTCTCAACGTGAATGGCCTTCCCTGTGGTGTTCCGAACCGATACCTGGATATCGCCGAAAGGCTCAGTCGAGTAGGCGCGCAGGTGATAACTCAGGTCTGGCTGGCCGCTTAATCCGGAGTAGGTGACTTGCCAGTCGGTCGCGTCGCCCAGATATCCCTGAGCTGGCGAGTGCTCGACCGAATGCCGCGGATAATTAGACGCATGAAGCCAGCGCCCATCCACCTCAACCCCAACTCCCGCTCGCAAGGCATGAGACTTCGATCCTGGCATTGCAATGGTGTATGTGCCGTCCGTTGGGTCCACTATGATTTGCAAAGCCCGCTTCTCGTCAGACGACTGCGCCCGGAACGCCGTGACGCCACCGACGACGAGCACTAGAATTCCAATCAACCTGACCGCACGCACCACCTTGATTTGTCTGAAGCAGTAGCTGATCACCGATTCCTCCATTGAGTTCAGAAGCGTTGTGGATGTGCAAGCAAAAAGATTTGAGGTGTCACAGGCTGCTAGGGTAAGCGAATCGAACGAAGTCCGCCACTAGCGGATGTGAGTTGACACGGACTCCCTCCCTTGCATACAGTCTGTGGGTTCAAGAATGGCGACTAAGGACAAAGCACCATGAAACGCGTTGCAGCGTATCGCGCGCCGTATCCGGGAACGCAGCCGAGTCATCTGCATCCACCGTATGTGTCATCGATCAAGCGTGCCCCAACGAAAGCGCAGGTGCCAATTCCCTACACTCTTTCCGAAGTTACCGGTCCATCATTCGGACCGGAAATAGTCGCGCCCAAGGCTAGCGATTTGACGCTTGGGCACCATGGGGAGCCGCTCGGCGAACGCATCATTGTGAGCGGGCGCGTGCTCGACGAAAACAGTCGTCCGCTGGCGAGCACTCTGGTGGAAATCTGGCAGGCGAATGCGGCCGGCCGGTACCTGCACGAAGTCGATCAACATAAGGCGCCACTGGACCCGAACTTCACCGGGTGCGGACATGCCGTCACCGATGCCGAGGGCCGCTATCGCTTCGTTACCGTTCGTCCGGGAGAATATCCTTGGCGCAATCACTACAATGCCTGGCGACCGGCGCACATTCACTTTTCTCTTTTCGGTCCAGCGTTTGCGACGCGCCTGGTCACGCAGATGTACTTTCCCGGTGATCCTCTGATCCCGTTTGATCCGATCTTCAACTGCACTGCGGATGAAAAAGCTCGCAACCGGCTGATCTCCCAGTTCGACTGGGAAACTACGATGCCGGAACACGCGCTGGGCTACAGGTTCGATATCGTTTTACGGGGGCGCGAAGCGACGCCGATGGAGGAATAAATTGAGTTTGCACGCGACCACGTCGCAGACGGTTGGGCCGTTTTTCAAGATTGGCTTCCAGTGGCAGTACCGTGACAACCTGGTTGGCGAAGGTGTTTCCGGGGAGCGCGTTACCATTCAAGGGCGGGTTTTCGACGGCGACGGAGTCCCGGTGCCAGATGCGATTCTGGAAATCTGGCAGGCGAATGCGCATGGAAAATACGATCATCCAGAAGATACCCAGAACAAGCCTCTGGAGCCCGGTTTCAAGGGATACGGTCGTGTACCGGTGACCACAGACGGAATGTTTCGCCTAGCCACAATCAAGCCGGGGCCGGTGCCTGGACCAGACGGCAGCGAACAAGCGCCGCATCTGGTCATCTCCCTGTTCATGCGCGGAGTACTGCGGCGACTGGTCACCAGGATGTACTTCCCCGACGAACCGGGGAATGCGAGTGACCCAATCCTCAATCTGGTGGAACCGGCGCGGCGTTCGACTTTGATCGCGAAAAAGACCGCTGGCGCTCCCGGTACGCTGGAATGGAATGTTGTTTTGCAGGGAGCCGAGGAAACGGTATTCTTCGACCTGGGATTATAACCCACTTCGATGGCCTTGCTAGATCCACTGTTCGGCTCAGCGGTAATGGGCGAAGTCTTCTCGGACGCCGCGCGTCTCCAGCGCATGCTGGACTTCGAAGCCGCGCTTGCGCGAGCGGAGGCTCAGTGCGGCGTGATCCCGCCTGCCGCTGCTCAAGCGATTGCTTCGAAATGCAAGGTTGAACTGATCGACGCCAAGTCGCTCGCCACTGCGACTGCCCTTTCGCTGAATCCCGCGATTCCGTTAGTCAAGCAGCTCACTGCGCTGGTTGCAAAAGACAATCTTGACGCTGCCCGCTTTGTGCACTGGGGCGCAACCAGCCAGGACGCGAATGACACAGGTCTCGTACTGCAGATTCGGCATGGTTTTGATGTTCTCCAACCCGATCTCGACGCACTTTCCGTGGGCCTGGCCGGCCTCGCTCAAAAGCATCGCTCGACGCTGATCGCCGGGCGCACTCTCATGCAGCACGCCCTTCCTACGACGTTCGGGGTAAAGGTTGCGGGCTGGCTGGATGCAGTTACTCGTCATCACGAGCGCCTCTTGGAAGTTCGGCGGCGCGCATTCAATGTTCAGTTCGGCGGAGCGGTTGGAACTCTGGCGGCTTTGCGAGGAAAAGGTCTAGAGGTGGCCAGCGCATTGGCTCGAGAGCTTCATCTCGGGATTCCCGCGATGCCCTGGCATACGCAACGCGATCGGATCGCAGAAGTGGCGACAACTCTGGGGCTGCTCGTTGGTACGCTGGGAAAGATCGCCCGCGACATTTCTCTTCACATGCAAACCGAGATTGCGGAGGTCTTCGAGCCGGCGGGCGAGGGGCGCGGCGGGTCCTCGACGATGCCGCACAAGCGCAACCCCGTCAGCGCCGCGATAGTGTTATCGGCGGCAACGCGAGTTCCTGGCCTCGTCAGTACGATGCTGAGCGCGATGGTTCAGGAGGATGAGCGCGGCCTTGGCGATTGGCACGCGGAATGGGAGACGCTGCCGGAAATTTTCCGGCTGACGGCAGGAGCGCTTCATCAAATGGCGACGATTGTTCCGCATCTCGAAATCGATGCGGCGCGCATGAGACGCAATCTCGACGCGACGCAAGGTCTGATTTTTGCCGAGGGCGTAACCATGGCCATGGGAGCGCACATTGGCAAGTCCGACGCACATAGATTGGTGGAAGCCGCGAGCCGGCAGGCACGCGAGTTGGGAAAGCATCTCCGCGAAGTGCTGGCGCAAAACCCAACCGTAACTGAGCGTCTGACTTCAGCGGAACTGGATCGTTTGTTTGCTCCAGAGAACTACCTGGGTGTCGCCGAAGAATTGGTGGATCGCGTAATCGATGCCAGTCGCAAACATTGATCGTCAGTGCTGTTGGCCGTTTTTCAGAAGTATGCGACCTGAAGTAGCATTGTCATCCTGAGCGAAGCGAAGGACCTGCTGTCTTCGGCGCTCACAAAAGAAACAGGTCCTTCGCTTCGCTCAGGATGACAACTTGAATTTGCGACACGATCTTACGGAACACCAGGAACGAAAGGGCAAGCCGTGCCGTTTGTCGACGTTGAGGGTCTGCGGACGCACTACGTGCTGACGGGTGACAAGGCGCCCGTGGCGGTATTTTCGAATTCTCTCGGCACCGATTTTTCCATGTGGGATCCGCAGATGGTGGAATTGCAGCGGCGGTTCCGCATCCTGCGTTACGACACTCGCGGACACGGACAGTCATCTGTGACACCGGGCGACTACACCATCGAGCAACTGGGTCGCGACGTCCTCGGATTGCTGGACTCGCTTCGCCTCGAACGTGTGCATTTCTGCGGGCTCTCGATGGGCGGCATGATCGGCATGTGGTTGGGGATTCACGCACCCAATCGCGTGGATCGCCTGGTGCTCTCGAACACTGCGGCTCGCATCGGCACAAAAGAGATGTGGAATGCGCGCATCGCGACCGTACGCAAGGATGGAATGAAGCCCGTGGCGGCCGCTGTCGTTGAGCGCTGGTTTACGCCAGAGTTCCGGGCAGTGAACGTGGAAAATGTCGCACGGGCGCAGCGAATGCTCGAGAACTCGCCACCGGAGGGCTATGCCGCCTGTTGCGCCGCGATCCGCGATATCGATCAGCGCGAAGCGGTTGCGCAGATCAAGTCCCCGACGCTCGTGATTTACGGCAGGAGCGATCCGGTCACGCCCACTTCCGATGCTCAGTTCCTAGCCGACCGAATTCGCGGAGCTGTAAAGGTTGAGCTCGCCGCCGCTCACCTCTCGAATGTCGAGCAAGCCGACGCGTTCACAGAGTCGTTGAGTTCCTTCCTTTCACAATGAGACGATGCACTTTGGACGACAACTTTGGATGACAATAATGGATGATAAGAAACGCTACGAGCAGGGTATGAAAGTCCGGCGAGCAGTTCTCGGCGATGAACACGTGGACCGAACACTGTCGACGATCACCGACTTTAACCGGGATTTCCAGGACTTCATCACCCGCAATGCCTGGGGTGAGATCTGGACGCGCCCGGGACTTCCCCGCCATACTCGCAGCCTGCTGACACTGGCGATGATGGTCGCATTGAATCGTGGCGACGAATTTCGCCTGCACGTGAAGGCCGCTTTCAACAACGGCGTGACCCGCGACCAGATCAAAGAGGTTCTGCTGCAATCCGCCGTCTATTGCGGCGTTCCGGCGGCGAACTCCGCGTTCCACATTGCAGCCGACGTGTTCCGAGAGTTGGAGGGGGAGATGGACGGCAAAAAGAAGACGGGTTTCAAGAAGAGGAGACGGCCATGACTACGACTGAAGTCCAGCTTCTTATTGGCGATCGCGACGCCGCGGCGGCAAGTGCGGCAACTTTTGTCCGGCAGAATCCGATTTCGGGCGAAGTGGCCACGCGTGCCGCTGCTGCGGGCACAGACGATGCGATCGCCGCTGCGGAAGCCGCTGCGGAAGCCTTCCCTGCCTGGTCCGCGCTCGGTCCGCACGAACGGCGCAAGAGGCTCTTGCACGCTGCCGATTTGCTCGAAGCCCGTACCCCCGATTTTATTTCCGTGATGATGGACGAGATCGGCGCCACCGCCGGATGGGCCGGATTTAACGTTTACCTCGCGGCGCAGATGCTTCGCGAGGCGGCATCGATGACCACCCAGGTCTCTGGCGAGGTGATTCCCTCCGAGATTCCTGGCAGCCTCGCATTCTCCTTCCGGCAACCAGTGGGCGTTGTGCTTGGCATTGCGCCCTGGAACGCTCCCGTGATTCTCGGAGTGCGGGCGATTGCAATGCCGCTGGCTTGCGGAAATACGGTTGTTCTAAAGGCATCCGAGGTCTGCCCGGCGACGCATCGCCTGATCGGGACGGTCCTCCGCGAAGCTGGGCTGGGACACGGGGTGGTCAACGTCCTGACTCACGATGCCGCCAGCGCTGCGACGATTGTCGAAGCACTTATCGCGCACCGCGCCGTGCGCCGCATAAACTTCACTGGTTCAACGCGTGTCGGTAAGATTCTGGCGGTCACTGCGGCGAAACATCTGAAGCCGATTCTGCTCGAACTGGGCGGCAAAGCTCCGCTCATCATTCTCGACGACGCCGATCTCGACGCGGCTGTGGATGCCGCTGCGTTCGGCGCTTTCATGAACCAGGGACAAATCTGTATGTCCACGGAACGCATTATCGTCGATGAAAAAGTGGCGGATGCCTTTGCCCAGAAATTCGTTGCGAAAGTAAAGGCTCTGCCTTGCGGCGACCCGCGAAAAGGTGATGTCGTTCTCGGCGCTGTCGTCGGCATGCCCACTGTAGATCGGGTTCGCGCACTCGTAAACGATGCGGTATCTCGCGGCGCACAAGTTCTTCTCAGCGGCGATCCAAAAGGCACGATCATGCCGGCTGTGATCGTCGATCACGTCACTCCCGAAATGCAGATTTTCCGCGAAGAGTCCTTCGGACCCTCGGTTTCGATCACTCGCTTCAAAACGGTCGAAGAAGCGACCACGCTCGCCAACGACACCGAGTACGGACTTTCGTCTGCCGTGTTCGGCCGCGACATCGCTCGCGCCGTGGAAGTCGCCAAGCGCATTGACTCCGGAATGTGCCACGTTAACGGACCGACCGTGCACGACGAGGCGCAGATGCCTTTCGGCGGTGTAAAAGCGAGTGGCTACGGGCGTTTTGGAGGAAAAGCTGCGGTGAATGAATTTACCGAGCTGCGCTGGATCACGATCCAGACAACTCCGCGGCACTATCCTTTCTAGAGCGGTTTCATGCCGATTTCAGAGCGAACTCAAGTCGGGATTGTGGGCGCAGGGCCGGCCGGGCTCGTGCTCTCGCAGCTTCTGTATTTGCAGGGCATTGATTCCGTCATAATCGAGAATCGCAGCCGTCAGTATGTCGAGGAACGCGTTCGCGCCGGCGTGCTGGAACAAGGAACAGTCGACTTGCTCACGGAAATGGGCGTTGGCGAACGGATGAAGACGGAAGGCTTGGTCCACCACGGAATCGAGCTGCGTTTCGGAGGCCGCGGGCACCGTATCGATTTTAAGGACCTCACGGGTGGAAAAGGAATCACGATTTACGCGCAACATGAGGTGGTGAAAGACCTGACCAATGCCCGTATCGCGGCGGGTGGCCAAGTCTTTTTTGAGGTTGCGAATGTCAGCGTGCACGACCTCGATAGCTCCAAGCCGAAGATCCGATACCAGAGAGATGGAAGTGCCTGCGAATTGACCTGCGACTTCATTGCTGGATGCGACGGCTTTCACGGCATTTGCAGGCCCAGCATTCCGCCAGGAGTCCTCACGGTTTATGAGCGCGAATATCCCTTCGGATGGCTTGGCATCCTGGCCGACGCGCCTCCGTCCTCCGGCGAACTGATTTACACCTACCATGATCGTGGTTTTGCCTTGCTCAGCATGCGGTCGCCGCATATCAGCCGCTTGTACCTCCAATGCAAGCCCGATGAAAACATCGATCTGTGGAGTGACGACAAAATCTGGCAAGAGCTTCAGATTCGTTTGGCTTCGCCACGATGGAATCTGACCGAAGGGCGGATTCTGCAAAAAGGTGTGACGGGCATGCGCAGCTTCGTGATCGAGCCCATGCAATACGGCAACCTTTTCTTAGCTGGGGACTCAGCCCACATCGTTCCGCCAACCGGAGCCAAGGGATTGAACCTCGCGGTGGCCGATGTTCAGATACTCGCGCGCTCGCTCAAGCATTTTTATGCTACTGGAAGTCGTGCCCTGCTCGATACCTATTCTGAGGTTTGTTTGCGGCGCGTGTGGAAAGTGCAACGGTTCTCGTGGTGGATGACGTCCATGCTCCATCGCTTTCCGGACGAGAATCCCTTCGATCGTCGCCGCCAACTTGCGGAACTGGACTACGTGACCAGTTCTAGAGCAGCCGCCGAGACCCTCGCGGAAAATTACGTCGGCCTTCGGATGGAATGAAAAATTTCTAAATTCTGGTCGGCGCGCTTAGGGCGTGCTTGGGTCACCATCGACCGGACCGCTTGGACGATCTTGTCCTCATTCGGGAGCAAGTAGCTTTCGAGCGGCTCGCTGTAGGGCACAGGTGCATCCAGAGCTGTCACCAGGATAATTGGCGCGCGTAGATGCTCAAAACCCATTTCCGCCACCTCGGCGGCAATTACCGCAGCAGCCGACGACTGACGCGGAGCCTGATCGACTAACACGAGCCTTCCCGTTTTCTTCACGGACTTGATCATAGTGTCCACATCGAGAGGCGCCAGAGTTCGCGGATCGATCACTTCGGCGCTGATGCCTTCGCGCGCCAGCTGCTCGGCCGCGGCCAATGATTTCTTGACCATCCAACCGGTGGCAACAATCGTAACGTCGTTGCCGGTGCGCTTGATGTCGGCGACACCGAAGGGCAAGATGTGCTCACCTTCGGGCACATCGCCGGTATCGAGCGTCAGCATGTAGTGGTGCAGATAGACGACGGGGTTGTCGTCGCGAATGGCCGCTGCCATGAGTCCCTTGGCATCGGCGGGGGTGGAGGGAAGCGCGACTTTCAGTCCCGGAATTCCCATCATCGTGTGGTAGATGCAATTGGAGTGCTGCCCGCCCCAGCCGGCGGCGAACCCGTAGCCCGCCTTCAGTACCAGCGGAACTTTCACTTGGCCTCCCGACATGTAGCGCAGGCGGGGCGCCTCGTTGAGGACCTGGTCCATGGCCACCAGCATGAACTCGCTCATCCAGAGCTCGACGACGGGACGCAGTCCCGTGATGGCGGCGCCCACGGCTACGCCAATCTCGGCGGTTTCGGATATGGGCGTAAGGCGAACGCGGCTTTTGCCGAACATCTTCAGCATGGGATCGCGCTCGGTCATGGCCATGTTCTGACCGTAGAAAACAACGTCCGCATCGCGCTGCATTTCCTCGACGATGGCCACGGCCATCGCCTCGCCGTACATCATTTCCTTGGCCATGCGGTCTCCTTCCTTTGTCTGTAGAGACGGGGCTTGCCCCGTCTCACTCGCGGCCGGGAGATGCGGCGAGCCGCGTCTCTACGGGAAAATCAGAGGCCTAGGCATAAACATAGTTGGTGGCTTCTTCGGGCGCGGGATGGGGACTGGCGAGCGCAAACTGGACGGCCGCGTCCATTTCTTCGCGCGCGCTGTCATCGTGGCGCTGGAGTTCATTCTCCGTGAGGATGCCTTCGTTCAGCAGCCACGCACGAAAACGCGGAATTGGGTCTCTCTCTTTGGCCGCCCGGAACTCCGCTTTATTACCGTAAACTCCGATGGCTTCGTGTTCGGGAAACTGCGTCGGCACGGGAGGCACAGTGATGGCGTTCCCATGGGCACTTAGCCGGTAAAACTTCGATTCGATGAGGCTGGGACCGAGTCCGGCACGGGCGCGTTCCGCAGCTTCAATCACCTCGTCATAAACCAGCAGAGGATCCGTGCCATCGACGGTTACGCCGGGGATGCTGAACGCGGCCGCTTTCTTGGACAGCGGATCGCCGGCTTGCGCATTGGCGTCTTCGAGGCTGACCTGCGTATAGGCCTGATATTCGTTGTTTTCGAGAATGAACACGATCGGCAGTTTCCAGACGGCCGCGAGGTTGAGGGTTTCGAAGAACGCTCCTTGTTTGCTGGCTCCATCGCCGAAGAAGCAGTAGACAATCTGTCCTCTGTTCTTGACCTGAGCAGTCAAAGCGGCGCCCGCGGCATGAGCAATGCTCTGGCCGACGATGGCCGACGTGCCGGGAAAATAGTGTTCGGGATCGGCAAGATGCATGGAGCCGCCAAAACCCTTGCACAACCCGTCTTTCCGGCCATAAAGCTCAGCCATCATTTGTTTGGGAGATGTGCCGAGCACAATCGGCTGAGCATGGCAGCGATAGCTAGGCATCACCCAGTCGTCGGGGTTGCGCGTGGCGAGCGCCCCCACAATCGATGCTTCCGCGCCATCGGCGAGATGGGTGTGGCCGCGCATGGCTCCAGGATGTTCCAGGAAGGTGCGCTTGACGTGCTCCTCGAATTCGCGAATCCGCGTCATCTGCATGTAGATCCAGATCATCCGTTCTCTTCCGCGATCGTACCGGTCTGGCATGGCATCACTCCTTTCTCGCATTTGCTGGTGGAGAGCTGTGTGTCTCGGCCCGTCCACTTTCGAAATGGACGGGCGAGGACGCCCGTCGCTCCATCGCATAATTCGTCACGGGACTGGGTCGCCCGGCTGGCCTATATGACATAACGGCCCGCCCACTGCGACCTGCACGCTTTCTCCGGCAACGATTTTGAGCAGGACACCGGCGATCGGAGATTCCAGTTCGTAGCTCACCTTTTCCGTTTCCAGTTCCACGACGGCCTCACCTACTTGCACGAGATCTCCTTCATGCTTCAGCCAGCGCAAGACGCTGGCTTTGGTCGTGGGAATGCCGCCGGTCTTTGGGACTTTCAAGGTTGTAAGAATGACGACGCCTCCGTCGTGTCCGGTTCGTGCTGTGCCGATTGCTTCAATGGACCTCGCGGTCCACGTTTGCCCAGAACTGTTTGCGCATCGCCTTACGATCGAACTTCCCTGCCGGAGTTTTGGGAATTTCCGCGACGAATTCCACCGACTTGGGGGACTTCACACCGCCCAGCTTGGCCTTGCAATGGGCGATGACCTCATCTTCGATGAGCGATTTACCCTGCTTCACGACGACCACCGCCTTGACTGCTTCTCCCCATTTATCGTCGGGCACTCCGATAACCGCGCATTCCTGCACCTGGGGCAGGGCCATGACGCCGGCCTCAACTTCGGAGCAGTAGACATTGAAGCCGCCGCTGATAATCATGTCTTTCTTTCGGTCCACGATGTAAACGTATCCATGTTCGTCGATGTATCCAACATCCCCGGTGTGATGCCAGCGGTGGCTGCGGATTGCAGCGGTGGCTTGTGGCTGGTTGTGATAGCCGGCAGTGACGAGGGTGCCGCGGGCTACGATTTCTCCGGGCTTGTAGGGCGGAAGTATGTGGCCAGCATCGTCCATGATGGCAACACGAACGGAGGCAGTCGGCCTTCCGCAACTGCGCAGGCGTTCCGGATGATCGCCGGCGGCGGCGGCGGCCACGGTGCGGGCATCGAGAAAGGTCAGAAGCATGGGCGCTTCGGTTTGGCCATACGACTGACACAGGCAGGGACCGAAGATCTCCACACCTTGCTTGAGTTTGTCGGGCGAGACGGGAGAGCCGGCCAGGAGAAAAATGCGCAGACTCGAATACTCAAACTTACTCACGTCCGGGTGGGCGAGCAGCGCGTAGAAGGCGGTTGGAGGAAGAAAGAGGTGCGTCACGCGATACTGCTCAATCGCCTGCAACACTTGCCCAGCGTCAAATCCGGGCAAGACGACGTTCGTTCCGCCCAGAGCGAACATGGTGAAGGCGACGACGCCAGCGGCATGAGAGAGTGGAGCGGTGCAGAGGCAGACGGGGTTGTCGGCGCCGCCGCTCCAGTAGTGAATAGCCATATCGGTCATCGTGCCCCAGGCCAGGTTGGTGACGCGGACACCGCGCGCCGGGCCGGTCGTCCCGCCGGTCGGAACGAGACCCATGATCTGCTCGAGATTGCCGTGGGCATCGGCCCAGTCGAGATCGCTGTCCTTATCGATATCCTTATCCGCGCCTGAGTTTCCCAGTTCCATGAAGGTTGCGAGTGACGGATGTGCGCCGTCCGCGCCGTCGATGCAAATCAGATGTTGCAAGGAGGGAACGCGTCTGCGGATCTCTTCGACCTGCTCGCGGAAGCGGCTGTGATAGAAAAGCCAAACCGTTTCGGAGTAGTTCAGAAATTCCACGTTGGCGTCGGCGGCGTTGCGAAAGTTGATCGGGACCCAGGCCGCCCCTGCGCGCAGAATACCCAACATGCAGAACAGAACGGCTGGGTGGTTGTGAGAATAGATAGCCGCGCGCTGTTCCTGCTCGACACCGCTCGCCCGCATCGCGCGAGCTATGCGCTCGCTGAAGGCGCGCGTTTCAGCGTAGGAGAAGCGGGCGCCCCCATCGAGAATCGCGATCCGGTCGGCGTAGAGATCCGCGCTTTTGTCGAAATAGTCAATCGCTCGCATCGTTGTCCCTGTAGAGACGCGGCTTGCCGCGTCTCCCCCCGCCCGCTAAGCGAGACGGGGCAAGGCCCGTCTCTACAACCTATGACGACAGCTTTGCCTTGGAAAGGCCGTGCGATTCCAAGACTCCGAGGATTTCGCGATGGCCGAAGGCTTGCGCCGCTGACGCGAAGCCCACCGCGCGGGGCGTGCCATGTACGAGATTGTGAGCGGCGAACGCCTGAATGAGCGCGGTCTGGCGATAACAGCACGTGCCGAATACCGCACACTGAACGGTATCTGTGCTGCCACGGCCAACGATCACATCGATCGTGCGATGCTCGCGCGGGTTTTCGCGCGGCGGTGTGCCACCGGTCACCGCGTTTGCCATCTCGCCGAGCCGGCGTTCCTGTTCGGCGGGGGGCAGGGGACGAATCTGCTCCTCGAACAATTTCTCCGTGGCGGCTACGCCTTCCATAATCTGGCGGTCGAGCAGTCCGCCAAACGAGCGCACATTGGCCACCTGCGGGTGATCCTTGTACCAGACAGGATGGGGGAACCCGCCCCAGGCCAAAGCGAGCTGAGTTTGAATGCTGCCGGGCACAACGACGTCATAGCGAGTGGCACGCGGCCAAGGCCTGTACGTGTTCTGTTCGAGAAAGTAAGCGTCGGTTTGAATCACGGCGAAGATGGTCTGAGTTGAGCCGAAGGTCGGGTTGCCCTTGAACATGGTGAGGATTTCAAGCGTGTCGATGCCGCGATGACTCTCCAGGCACATCCGAATGGCGGAGTCGCTCACGGCCGACATGAACGCGGTGGCGGGAGCGGCGAGCAACCCGCGCTCGGCAAATTTGCAGCCCCATTTTTCCGCCACGGTGCGGACCCAAGCCTGCTCTCCGCCGATGTCCAGATAGTGGCAGCCTGCATTCAGCGCAGCTTCGATCACTCGCGGGCCGTTGTAGATAAAAGGCCCAGTTGTATTGCAGATCACCTTCGCGCCGGCAAAAAGCTGGGTGAGTTCTTCGACCGAGCCTTGAGTTTCGACGATTTCATAATTGGCGGTTTCGATGCCGGGCACGTGCTTCATCACGTCTTCAAGCCGTGCGCGGCTGCGCCCAGCGGCAATGAACGGCACGTTGTATTCACGAAGAAATTCCGCAATCAGACGGCCCGAAAAACCATTGGCGCCGTAAACGATTACAGGCTTCTTGTCGCTCATCCTGGGGCCTCGCTGTGCCTCTTCTTGAAATCGTCCCCACACTTGATACCTGATTCACCTGCTTCCAAGTCGACGCCGAATCGGGTATCCTTTCGGGACCGAGGGGTAATTCTAGGCAAAAGTAACTTTTTTGGTAGTAGGCACGTTTCGGTAACCTAAATACTTATTGGGGACTATGCTATGGACCACACCAATTGCGCTGTAAAACTGACAGCTTCCATCATTGGCGGGAAATGGAAACCGCCGCTCCTGTTCCATCTCGAGGGTCGAACCCGGCGATTTTGCGAACTGCAAAGGCTCATCCCCGGACTGACCAAGAAGATGCTGACGCAGCACCTGCGCGAACTGGAACGTGATGGGATTGTCCACCGAAAGGTTTATGCCGAGGTGCCGCCGCGAGTGGAGTATTCGCTCACCCGGCATGGAGAAAGCCTGAAGCCGATTCTGAAGCTGATGTCGGCGTGGGGAACCCGGCATCGGGCCCGATATGGCGTGACTTCGGCACGTCCGCAAAAGCGCGAAACGCCTGGCAGTACAGTGGAGATAACCGTGCTAAGCACGCCGCTGGATCCACTAGTGCCGCGACTCCTGGTGGCAAGCGAAGAAAATCGGGACGTTAAAGTATCGCTATGAGTTCTCGCAATCGAGCTCTGCTTTCGCGCTACGACGGCGTTTTCCTGCTCGATGGCCTGCGCACTCCGTTCGTGGAGTACGACACGGCTCTTGGACTGGTGTCTCCTATCGATCTTGGAATCAAGACCGCCCGAGAGGTCTTCCGGCGGAGCAGTGTGCCGCCGGCCGACGTGGACATCGTGGTGGCCGGGAACATGGCCCAGGCCTCGTTCGACGCCTATTTGCTGCCGCGGCATATCGGCCTCTACTCCGGTGTGCCGTTTGATGTACCTGCGCACCTGGTGCAACGTGTGTGCGGTACCGGCGTTGAGGCCATTCTTCAGGCCGCCGACAACATCAAGCTGGCGAAAGCCTACTTGGCGCTGGTCGTTGGAACCGAGTCCATGTCGCGCAATCCGATCGCCGCCTACACGCATCGCGGCGGATTCCGCATGGGTGAAGTGGAGTTCAAGGATTTTCTGTGGGAGGCGCTGCTTGATCCCTGTCCGAATGAAACCATGGGTGGAACCGCCGAGAAGTTGGCGAAACAGTATGGGATCACACGCGGAGAGGTAGACGAATTCGCCGCCGAGAGCTTTGCGCGCGCGATTGCCGCACAGAAGAGCTGTTTCCTCACCGGAGAGATCGCGACGCTGACGAATGAAGTCTTCGAACTGAGCGGTTATTCGCCGCGGGGAATCAGGCTGCCGCGCGGCATCGAGAGCTTGAGTGAGGATACCCATATTCGGCCCTCGCCGTTGGAAGTCTTGTCGAAGCTCAAACCGGCATTTGGTGGAGTGCAGACTGGAGGGAACAGCTCCGGAATCGTAGACGGTGCGGCGGCGGCTCTGGTGGCTTCCAGCGAATATTTGAAGCGGCACAACAAAGAACCGTTAGCACGAGTGGTGGCCGGGGCTGTGGTTGGCGTCCGCCCTGAGATCATGGGCATCGCGCCGGTGCCCGCCATTCAAGCCCTGCTGGGCTTGGCGGGCTTGAGCCTGGCACAAATCGATCGTTTCGAAATCAATGAGGCTTTCGGCGCGCAGGTTCTCGCCTGCCAGCGCGAGCTTGGATTAGATCGCAAGAAGCTCAACGTCAACGGAGGCGCAATTGCGATAGGGCATCCGCTCGGAGCCACGGGAGTCCGGCTAGCAATTACAGTGGCACGGGAGTTGAAGCGTTCTAAGTCGCGCTATGGGGTTGCTTCGGCCTGCATCGGAGGTGGACAAGGCATAGCCCTGTTGGTCGAGAACGCCGCAGCGGTCAATTAGGACTGGTTCCTGTGTGGGGCCGGGGTGGCGTAAATTCCGCCCAGGAATACATCTCCGATTTCACGGGCCAGGGCTTTCGCGTCGCCGTCCACGTGCGGGTTGTACCAGGTATAGATCCAGTTCATCATTCCGAATAGGGACAGCACGGCCACACGAGAGTTGAACTGCAAACCCTTGGCGGCCTTTAGCGCATCGACCAGATCCGCGCAACAGTGGTAGTACTGCCGCTTCAGGCTGGCGATGTCTGCGCCCAGTTTCTCTTTGAGCACGTCATCTTCGTGCGAGAGCACCTTCATCGATTTCGGATTCGCGAGAAAGTATTCGAGATGCACGAGTATAAAAGCCCGAACGCGTTGCTCGGGATCGGTCTCCTCTCCTAGTCGTTCGCGGACCAGGTCCATGACCGAGAGAAAGAGATGTCTCTGGATGACGTAGAGCAGTTTTTCCTTGGACTCGAAGTAGTAGTAAAGGCCGGCCAGGGACATCCCGCTCGCTCGGGACAGGTCGCGGATGGAAGCGCCTTCGTAACCTTTTTCGTAGAAAATCGCCGTGGCATGTTCTAGGATTTTCGCCAGTTGGCGGTCGTAGCGGCTGTCGGAAGCGGCAGCGGTGGAGTCGGGAACGGGGGATATCTGGCTCATGTGATTCGAATGAACGTTCGTTATAGCGAATACATCTTACGCACCATCCTTATTAGGTGGCAAGAACCATGCGGTTCTCGCAAGCCGCCACGTTTGACGTTCTGAAAATGATTCAGAAGGATTCACATGCAAGGGACAATGATGCACTATCCGCTAACGCTCTCGCACAGCCTGGAGCGCGCGGCCAAGTTCTTTCCGAATGCTGAGATCGTCTCCCGGCGGCCCGATCACGCGCTGCACCGTTACACTTATGCCGACCTCTACCGGCGAGCGCGTGCTTTGGCGGAAGCCCTGCAGAAAGCTGGCTTGCGGCGCGGCGATCGTGTGGCAACTCTGATGTGGAACCATCACGCGCATCTCGAAGCTTACTTCGGCATTCCGATCTCGGGCGGTGTGCTGCACACGCTGAACCTGAGGCTGGCGCCGTCGGAGATCGCCTACATCGCCAACCACGCGCAAGACCGGTTCCTGATCGTCGACGACATCCTGCTTCCCTTGTATGAAAAAATTCGCGACACTGCCGAATTTGAGCGCGTCATCGTGGTCGGTTGGGCGGGCGGCACCGCGGCAACAGGGATCGAGGGCCATTTCGAAGATTATGAGAATTTCCTTAGCACCGCTTCCGGCAGTTTTCGTTATCCCGATCTCGACGAAAACGAGGCCGCGTGCATGTGTTACACATCGGGGACAACGGGAGCTCCCAAGGGAGTCGTGTACACCCACCGGTCGGTGATGCTGCACTCGTTTCTGCTCACTACCGTCGACAACTTCGGCATCTGCAACGCCGACACTGTGTTGCCGATTGTTTCCATGTTTCACGTCAACGGCTGGGGGCTGTCGTACGCCGCAACGCTGGTGGGATCGAAACAGGTTCTGCCCGGTCCGAACCTCAAGGCGGAGAGTTTGTTGGAGCTTTGCGAAAAGGAAGGAGTCACTGTGGCTGCGGGGGTGCCCACGGTCTGGCACAGTGTTCTCGAGTGCCTGGACCACAACCCGGGCAGATGGAAACTGCCGCGCATGCGAGTGCTCATTGGCGGCGCAGCGCCTTCACTCGCCCTGATTCAAAAGCTACAGCGGCATGGATGGAGCATGGTGCAAGGCTGGGGGCTAACCGAGAGCAGTCCGCAAGCGACCACGAGCCAAATCAAAGCGCACATGCAGAATTGGCCCGAGGAATCGAAATGCGAAATCAAGGCGCAGGCCGGAATCCCGGTTCCATTCGTGGAGAGAAGAGTCGTCAGCGAGCAAGGTGCAGGTCCATTTGAAGAAGTTCCGTGGGACGAGAAAACCATGGGAGAAGTGCAGCTGCGCGGGCCCTGGGTAGCCGCCAGCTACTACAACCTGCCGGCGGAAAATGACAAGTGGACGCCCGATGGATGGTTCCGCACCAATGATGTCGGAACGGTAAACTCCGAAGGCTATCTGAGAATCGTGGATCGGACCAAAGACTTGATTAAATCGGGCGGCGAGTGGATCAGTTCGGTCGACCTCGAAAACGCTCTGGTCGCGCATCCGCAAATCCGGGAAGCGGCGGTGATCGCCGTCGCCCATCCGAAGTGGCAGGAGCGGCCGGTGGCCGTGGTGGTGGCGCAGGATGGCGCGC
Source organism: Terriglobales bacterium (assembly GCA_049592035.1). GTDB lineage: Bacteria > Acidobacteriota > Terriglobia > Terriglobales > Acidobacteriaceae > Acidiflorens. The sequence goes on along the minus strand of JBAWFQ010000166.1, from coordinate 29,018 downwards.
AGTTGTCATCGGAAGCGCTGCGCGAGTTTTTGTCACCGAAATTCGCAAAGTGGCAGTTGCCCGATGCCTTTGTGTTTGTAGAGGAGTTGCCGCATACATCGACAGGGAAACTACTGAAAGCAGAATTGAGGCGGCGGTTTCGGGATTGGAAGTGGGACGGCTAGAGTACCTGGCCATCGCAAACTGCGGAGCTTCGCTCCGCTGGGCAGACGAGGGCGTCTGCCCCTACGCGTGTTCATCACAGGTCTACTTCACTTGCAGCGATTCCAGGTATTTATTCAGGTTCGCGATGCGTTGTTGCACGATTTCCTCGTGGCCGCCACTCATTTTCCAAAACACTGGGCCCCAGACTGGCATTTCCTGATCGCCATGAGGCACGAGATTGGCTTGCCCGCGCAAGATGGCGGTCACCTTATCCGCAGGATACTTCCCGCCATTGCGCTTGGCCAAGCTCGTCAGATCGGCGGGCACGACTTTGAGTGAAGCTGCGGCCGGGCCATCGCCTTTTGCGTCCTTACCGTGGCAGGAGGCGCAGTAGCTCATGAACATTTCCTTGCCGGACACCGGCGAGGTTACCGGCGCCGCACTGTGCTTCACTTCAGTTTTTGCTTCCTGTGCTGTGGCAACCATTGCACTGGCGAAAGCCAGCGTCAACAAACAAGCGACATATCGCATGCGCATGGATTCCTCCTGTGGTCCGCGCGGGTTCTGTGGCAAACGGCATCCTCGCATGACCACGCTTGATATAAGAGACCAGCCACGCCAGCCGCTCAGGATCGAACGGCCAACGGGTAATGCCCTCTTAAAACGAAAACTTCAACGAGAACTGCAACTGCCTCGGGTTGAACATCGTTCTCGGCTTGCCGAAAGTCGGATTGGGGAACGGATCACCCCCAGGTTGAACAGGCGACCCAATCCCGACGGGTAAAAGTCCATCACCCAGCCACACTCCCGGGTTTCCGGCAGCGGCCTGCGTGGCGCAATCCACCGACGAAGCGCTGGACTGGATGGCGTGCGTGACTGCATCGTTGTAGTGCCTGGGTATAGCCGGAGTGGCGCCGCAGAAGGCCGGAGAGCCGTAAACCGAACTCACCTCATCCACGTTCGGGTGGTTAAGCAGGTTGAACGCGTCAACACTGAAATCGAAGACCTTGCCCTCGCCTACTTTGAAATTTCGCGAAAGGCGCAGATCCCAGGAATACAGGGGAGGGCCGATGTAGGTGTTGCGGCCGACGGTGGTCGCGCAATTGGAAACGGTGGGGCAGTTGCCGGCTACGGGCGCGCCGCCGACACGATCCGTGCTCAGGCCCGCCACGTCGCCAAAGGTATTTTCCCCGACGAACAAAGTGAAGGGGCGACCGGACTGGAGGGTGATAATGCTGCTGAGCTCGAAGTTGCGCAGAAAACTGTGCTCGGGTGCGGTCGCGGTGAAGTTCGTGACCAGGTGATGACGCAGATCCTGGTTGGAGTTGGCCCGCTCCGAAGCGTAGTCGAACTGGTTGGGTGGCAGGTTGATAAAAGTTGTGAAATTGCCGTTGTCGATAGTGTGGGAGTAGGTGTAGTTGGCGGTCATCCGGAAATACTTCACGCGCTCAATCGCGGTCAGAGTCAGGCCGTGATAAACGGCGTTGGCAACGTCGTTGTTGTAGTCGAGAAGGCCGCCGCTCAGTGTTGAGGCTCCAGGGGCGCTGGGAACTCCGAACTCCAGGCCGCTGGGATTCGCCAGGGTCGCAAAAAAAGGCCCCAAGCCGAATGGCCCGAGGGAGGGCGTTCCCGAACATGGAGTAAGCGAGCCGCTCGGATCAAGCAGTCCCTGAGCGTCCGCCGGATTTAACGGCTTACTCGTGCCGAGCGGGCACGGAACGTTGATATTGTTTCCTCGGACGAGCTTGTGCGCAGACACGAAGAGGTATCCAATTTCGGCTGTCAGTCCTTTGCCGAATTGGTGATCGATCTGCAAGCTAGCCTGCTCAGCATAGGGAAGACGAGCGTCGCGCTGAATGCCTCCAGAACCGACGCCACAAGCCCCGGTTGGAGCACCTGTGACAGGGGCGCCCGTGCATGGCCCGGTCAGACTCACGGTCGGGTACGCGGTGGGACTAGCAGCGAGGATGCTGAGCGCCTGCAGAGCCGCGACGCTTATGGTGCCCCCGGGAGCTGTGTTGCAAAGAGCGGGTGGTAAACCTAAATCAACGCATGGAAGCGACGGCGTTCCGGGGGCACCAGGCTCAGCCGCCAGCTGCCAGCCGCCGCTAGCCGCCTGGTTTTGGATCATCGGCACCTTCACAGGTGTCAATCCAGAGGAAGCACAAGCCGGGTTCGTACTCGGCGGATTGCAGAAATAACCGGGAAGCGTTTTTTGGTTTCCGGTCGTGAAGAAGAAAGTCAGGTTGTTGCGGTCGAAAAATGTGCCGAAGCCGCCGCGGATTACGGTCTTTGAGTCGGGTGAGTAGGCAAATCCGATGCGCGGCTGGAACCCACGATAGTCTGCGTTAATCGTGTTTCCCAGGCCGGTTTCGAAGTCCCAGCGCAAGCCGTAGTTGAAGGTCAGCTTGGGAGTAACCCGCCACTGATCCTGCCCAAAGAATCCCCAGTAGGCGTGATTCAACGTGTAGGCATAGTTGGAATACTCGTTGGTCGGAAATGCATTCGGCCAACCGCTGCCGAATCCTCCGCCGGTCGGGGGCAAGGGCTGGTAGCCGTTCTGGAAGCCGGTTCGGGGAACTGCAATTCCCCAATAGAGGAAAGAGACGCCATCGGCCCCAGGCTCCAGCGGACAGGACTGCCCTCCGGGAATTGTCCCGTAGGTACCGGTGGTCAACAGGCTGATGGTGTCGGCGAACGCAAACATGCAGTCAAGATTCGGTAAGAGTATCCGCTCCGGCGTGAAGCCGGGATAGTTGTTGTAGCTCCAAACGTAATTTCCGTCGAATCCAAACTTGACGACGTGGTTGCCTTTAACCCAGGACATGGAGTCGGAATATTGTGCCCGGCTCTCGTAGATCGCGTCATAGGTGCCGAAATTGTGTCCCAGCTCCAGATCGTTGACGACGCTCAAGTCCGGTTCGCCGGTGGCTCCAGGGAAGTTGTAATGACGTCTGGAGTACTGTCCGAGCACGGTATTGACGAGGTTCGGTCTCAGCACTGTGTTCAATGTCCCGACCAGAGATTGGTCACGAATGAAAAGATCGCGCGCCCCGCTCGGAGTACCGATGCCGCCGCCATCTTCCGTGTTGCCGATCAGTTCCCCGAGGTCGCGCGCATCCTCCACCACGTAGCGCAGGGCAAAGCGATTATTGTTGTTGATCTGATGATCGATTTTCGCAAACCCGTAATCATTGTCGACTGTCTTCAAAACCCCTTGCAGATAGGAGAACGGCGAGCCCGTGCAATCCGCGGGTTTAAGATTGCAGCCCTCGGGCGAAAGCCCAAGGTAGGCCTTCGCCTGATCGATCTCGCCAATGTTGTTGTACAGGTCCGGAGCATAGGTGGGAGACGCGCCGCGACGGTGCCCTTCATAGTTCAAGAAGAAGAATGTCTTGTCCTTAACGACCGGCCCACCCAGGGTGCCACCGAACTGATTCTCCCTCAATTCATCGGGTAACGGCGCGGGCTGCAGCAGCGAGCGCGCATCGGTGGCGCTGTTCTGCAGGTAGTCGTACACCGAACCATGAAGGCCGTTCGTGCCAGACCGGGTCACGATATTCACAATTCCGCCGAGCGCGCGGCCATATTCCGCTCCGAAACTATTATTCACGACGCGGAATTCCTGTACCGAATCCTGCGGAGGCGTGGCGCGCTGCACACCGGTAATAGTGTTGACGAAATCCGCGCCGTCGACCGTAACTTCATTGCTGAACGAGCGCATGCCGCCGAAGGAGATTTGCGTGACCTCGAACTCAGTGAAGGTCGACCCCAGACCGGTTCGGCTGGTGGCGACGCTGGGTGCAAGCAGAGCGAAGTCGGTGAAAAGGCGGCCGCTGATGGGCAGGTCCGTGATCTGCTTGGTGTCGATGACCTGGCTCACTTCGGAGCGAGTCGTCTCCACCACCGGGGCCTCGGTGCTAACGACAACCTCCTCCTTGACCGCAGCCACCTTGAGAGTCACATTCAGAGTGGCGGTTTGACCGACCGTCAACTCCAGGCCCGTGCGCGTGTATTTTCCAAAGCCGGCGGAGCTCACAGCGATCTCGTAGCGGCCCGGCGGCATGCCGGGCAACGCATAGAACCCGGTATCGCTCGAAACCGCGGTGAAGGTCTGGTTGGTATCCAGAGAGCGGACTGTGATCGTGGCTTTGCCAATGGTTCGCCCCGCCTCGTCGGTTACGGTTCCATTCAACAGCGCATAGCTGATCGTAGCCTGGGCTTCGGCATATTGAACCAAACTCAAAGCTAGGAACACGACACACAAGCAGACAGATAACCTACGTGATTTCATAGACCTCCTGTCATTCGAGCGAACGTACGTTCGATTTGATAACCAAACACGTGCTTGCTCCCTGGGAGTTTGCGTTTAAGCCATGTCGTAACTGAGTTCTTACCCAACCCCACCGTTCAAAACTTAAAGCCGCCGCCCGGAAGCAGATCACTCCTTAGGGCAGGCCGTAATGCCCATTGAAATCCTCACGCACGGCGTGCAAGTGGGACGGATTTGCCCCACACTTCCTGCGCCGTCTCGGCCACCAGGCGTAGCTTGGCTTCCTGGTCTGCGACCGTCACGGCGTTGCCTTCCACGGTGGAGGCAAAGCCGCACTGCGGACTCAGGGCCAGCCGCTCCAATGCCACAAATGCAGAGGCGGCCTCAATCCGCTTCTTTAGTTCGTCCTTACTTTCCAAGGCTGGCTTCTTGGAACTCACCAGACCGAGTACAACAGTACGGTCTTCAGGAACCTGGCGCAGCGGCTCGAAACCTCCAGAGCGTTCGTCATCGTACTCGAGCAGGAATCTCTGAAACTTTGTATTACGAAACACTTTGGTGATTGGGCCGTAGTCGCCAGCGGCGTAGAACTTGCTCTGGTTGTTTCCGCGGCAGAGATGCAGGCCAAAGGTGATGCCGGGATGATCACCGATCACCGCATTGTCCATCTCGATGGACAAATCCAGCAGCCGGTCAGGGTCGTTGCCACGCTGCCGATATCCCTCCCGCAATTCCGGATCGAGCAGTGCGGTGTATTGCGGCGAGTCGATCTGGATGTAAGTACAGCCCAGGCGAATCAGTTCGCTCACTTCGTCGCGCAGTATGGCGACCAAGTCGGCGAGGTACGCGTCAACGGTGGCATAGGCTCCGGCGGACTTCTTGCTGTCGTAGTAAGCGGCGGCTTGCTGCGCGCTGATCATTGTCGTCTTGGCCGGGTGTTTGGTGCGCGCGCGCACGTAGGTAAATTCTTCCGCGCAGAGAGGCCGCTTGCGACGCAGTTTGGAAACGACTACCGGCCGTGGCAAAACCAGTTGCTCGCCCTTTTCGTCCCGAAAGGGGATTGCCCAGCCGCCGTATTTGTCAAAGCCTTCGACGGCGTCAATCAGGTGCCCATAGAAAGCGTAGCGGCGCACCTCGCCGTCGGTGATCACTTCCATGCCAGCGAGAATCTGCAGGTCGATGCATTCATCGACGGCGCGGTCTTCGATTTTCTTGAACGCGGCGTCGGCGAGCTTTCCCGCTGCGAACTGGTCGCGGGCTTCCTTGAGATACGCGGGACGCAATAGACTTCCGACTACATCGCTGCGGTACACGACTACCTCCACGAACGGCACATCGTCGAAACAACTTGGTTCGGACGGCCTCACCTCGACGTGGTCAACGAGGGCTAACGAAGCGGGCATCACTGTAATCCAAGTCCGAGCCAAATCACAAGTGAAAATTATTGTTCTTGCGAGTGGTATGTTGCGAGATAGTTGGTTACTTTTCCGTGCCCATTTGTGGTTACTTGGAGGTGCCTTTTACAAACGGGCGTTGCTCGGGAGTATGATGACGCTCCAAACGGCAGCGCACCGCGAGGCGGGAGTGGATATGAATCCGAATATCAAAGCTACTGTCGTGGGAAGTTATCCGGTGCCGTCGTGGCTGGTCGGTAATACCTCGCGGCTTGTTCTTCGAGATGCGGTGATGGCGGTGTTGAAGACCCAGGAGCTTGCCGGCGTCGACCTGTTAACCGATGGCGAACTCATCCGCTTCAACCCAAGCCATCCGGAAACTAACGGGATGGTGGATTATTTTGTCTCGCAAATGGAGGGGATCCGCAGCCATTTTGCGCTTTCGGATTTCGATCGCTTCCGCTCCGATCGCGCCTCGCCGGCTCGCTTGCTGACCGCAGGCATGGTGGCCGGCAAAATCGGCGAGGGGACGCTGAATCTTCCTCGCGACTACGAGTTTGTGGCGCCACTCACAAGAATGCCGCTGAAGTTCACTTGTACGGGCCCGCACATGCTTTCGCGCATGGTCACCAACTGCTACTACAAAGACATTCCTGAGTTAGCCATGGATCTGGCTGTGGTGCTGCGCCGCCAGTTGGAATCCATTGAAGCCGATGCCGTACAGCTCGATGAAGCCTGCATCGCAGGGTATCCGCAGGATTCGTCGTGGGCCGCGGAAGCGATCAATCATGTGCTGGACGGCATCCTGAACGAACGCGCGGTGCACATCTGCTTCGGCAACTACGGTGGACAGCCGGTGCTCCGCGGCTTCTGGCGCGATCTCATTCCCTTCCTCAATTCGCTGCGTGCCGATCATCTCGTGCTCGAATTTGCGCGGCGCGGGTATGACGAACTCGAGGTCTTCACCGATCTGGATTCGAAAATCGCACTCGGCATCGGCCTGATCGATATCAAAGACAACGAAGTGGAAACGCCCGACCTTGTTGCCGCACGCATCGAGCGCGTGGTTAAGACATTAGGCGCGGCGCGTTTGCGCTACGTCCATCCCGACTGCGGATTTTGGATGCTGCAACGCAGTGTGGCGGATCGCAAGATGCGCGCGCTGGTCGAGGGAAGGAATCTGTTTGAGGGCAGGGCCTAGTCGAGTTTCAAAAAAGGGCTAAGAGATGCCACCAGCGGTCACAACCTCTTTCATCGGCGACGACGAAAAGGCACAACTTCGCGCCCTTGTGTTTGGTCACCTCGCGGGAATTGTGGTGGCACCCACGGTGAAGGCCTTGTGGGACCGGCGCGTATTCGAACTCTTCGGCTCCGTCGGCGAGTGGGCGGATTTCGATGATATCGCGCAAGAAACCCGCGCCAATCGCGGTTACTTGCGAGTTGCGATGCGCCTGCTGGCATCGTGCGGCTGGCTGAAGCAGCAAGTGGAAAAGGGACGCGCGCGCTATGCCCTGACGGCCGAGGGAAGAGTCGCCGTCAGCACGGCGCCACTGCTGTACGGTGAAGTGCTCTCTTTTGTCGCGAAGGCGGTTTTCCTGGAGGATTTTCTGTTTGGTTCATCCGACCGCCCTGTGCTCCCATCGCTGCAGGAACTGGTTCGCCGTTCGAAAGAGCGCTGGGGGCTGCAACCTGATGCTGACCTCGTGGTCAATCGCGTGCGAAATCAAATTCGCGAACACCTCGATGGCATGCTCATCGGCCCGGCTATGGTCGCGTTGGCACGAGCTGGGATTTTCGCTCAACTGGAACAGCGCCCGGTGGAGCTTAGCGACATCGCCGCGAATCGCGCGACCCTTGCCTGCATTCTCGACTTGCTGGCGGCGCAGGGATGGCTTGCACTGGAGTCGAGTGCGCGCGACAGAAGTTTGGTGAGCCTGACGGCGTGCGGCCGTTACGCCGCTCAGATTGCGACTTCCTACGGCGTCACCGTTTCGTATCTCCCGCTCTTCGACAATGTGAGCACGCTTTTGTTCGGCAACTCCCGCATTCCGCGCATGGACGAAAGTGGAGTGGAACTGCTCGTCAACCGCGGTATGAACGTGTGGGGCAGCGGCGGCGCGCATCGCACCTACTTCAAGAAAGTGGACGAGATCATCGTCGAGATTTTCAACCGGCCGCTGAGCTTGCAGCCTCGGGGCATCTGCGACATGGGCTGCGGCGACGGAAGTTTTCTCGTATATCTGTACTCTGCGGTAAAGAATAAAACCGAGCGCGGCAAGGTACTCGACAAGCATCCCCTAATTCTTGTTGGCGCTGATTTCAACAAGGTGGCGCGGCGGGTCGCCAAGCAAACGCTGCGCAAGGCCGGCATTCCCGTAGGTCACGTGATTCCTGGCGACATTAACCGGCCGGCGCAGCTGGCGAGCGACCTGGAGGAGCTGAACCTGGACGTGCACGATCTGCTCCACGTTCGTTCTTTCCTCGACCACAACCGGCCGTACATTCCCCCTGCGAATTATGCGGGAGGGACGCGCGTCGGGAAATCCACCGGAGCTTTCGCTCACCTCGGGGAAGAAATTGCATGCGACGAACTGGAAGAGAATCTGACCCGCCACTTGCGGCGCTGGGCGCCCTATGTGGGACGGTTCGGCTTGCTGGCACTGGAACTGCACACGTTGCGTCCGGAGGTCGCGGCGGCGAATTTATCCAGGACGCCGGCCGTGGCTTATGACGGTACCCATGGCTTCTCCGATCAATATCTCGTGGAGCTGCCTGTCTTTCTGGATGCTGCGAAGGAAGCCGGTTTGAAGGCCGATCCGCGATTCCAGACGAAGTTTCCACCGTCGGAGTTGGCTACGGTCAGCATCAACTTTTTCACGACGGCTGGGGATCCGTTTGACGTCGGACTATGAGGCGCGGTAATGGAGCGACGGGCGTCCCCGCCCGTCCGCCCGCGCAACAATTGAATTGAGGATGTCATGTTCTTACAAGGCTACTGGTACGCAGTGGCGTGGGATCACGAGATCAGGCGCTCGCCCTTCGGACGCATCGTTTGCGGTGAGCCCATCGTTCTCTATCGTCAGACTAGCGGCGCTCTTTCGGCCTTTGAAGATTGTTGTCCCCACCGGCTCTTGCCGCTCTCCAAAGGCTTTTTGCAAGGCGAGCACCTGGTGTGCAAGTACCATGGGCTGCGCTTCGACAACGGCGGCCAGTGCGTTTGGATGCCGGGCCAGGAAGGAATTCACAAAGAAGCCAAGCTGCGTATCTATCCCGTCGCCGAGAAGCACCGCTTCGTCTGGGTTTGGATCGGCGACGCTTCAAAGGCAGACGAGAAACTTATTCCGGACCTTTCGTGGTGCTCGGACCCGAGCTGGGTTTTCGAAGGCAGCACTTACCATCTCAAATGTAACTACCAACTTCTCGTCGATAACTTGATGGACTTATCGCACGAGACGTTTGTGCATCCTTCGAGCATCGGCCAGCACGAAATTCTTGAGGCTCCGATTAAGGTGACATCAGACGCGACATCGGTGCGCGTCACGCGCTGGATGCACAACATTGATCCACCGCCGTTCTGGGCGGCGAATCTGCGGTCGTTCGAGAAGTGTGATCGCTGGCAGATTTGCAACTTCACTCTGCCGGCCAACGTGATGATCGACGTGGGCGTGGCGCTGACTGGAACCGGCGCGGAGAACGGTGACCGCTCGGAAGGCGTGACCGGCATTGTGGTCAACTTGATGACTCCGGAAAGCGAAACTTCCACCTGGTATCACTGGGGCATGGTCCGCAATTTTCAGACGGAGGACCGCGGGCTGACGTTTCGCATTCGCGATGGTCAGGCAGCGGTGTTTGCAGAAGACACGGAAATCCTTGAAGCACAGCAGGAAAACATTCTGCGGCGGCCGGACCGGCAGTTGCTTAACTTCAAGATCGATGCCGGCGGAGTGAATGCGCGGCGGATTATTGAGCGGGAGTTGGCGCGACAGGGTGGAAAGTAGAGTTCAGGGCTTGGCCTTCGCCTCGCTCGCGCTTTGGTTGGCGCGGAAGATTACATAGGCGCGAACGTCGGCGGCATCTTGCTGCGATACTTCTTTGCCGAACGCCACCATGCCCAGCGACTGATACGCTCCTTCGCGCACAATCTTGAACCAACGGTCGTTCGCCAGCGTGCTGGAGTAGCGAAGATCCGGGAGCAATCCTCCACTGACTGCGACATCGCCGTGGCATCCGGAGCAGAAGCGCTGGTAGACGGCTTCTCCGTGGTGAATCTGCGCTGCGGTTGCCGTCGATGCAGGCGGATTCAAAATCGGTTCTTCTTGCGGCGGTAGCGGCGGAAGACTTGCCTTCCCATCCAGTTTGAACGCCAGCATCCGGCTCACGTTGCGCACGCGTCCTGACTTGAATGCAACTTCGCCCGCTACTAGAGGGAAAACTCCGCCCCATCCGGCAAGCACGGCCAGGTACTGCTCACCCTTTACGGTGTAGGTCACGGGGCCGGCCATCACTCCGGTTTGCGCGTCGAACGACCAAACCTTTTCGCCCGTGTCGGCACGATAGGCTTCGAAGCGGCCAGCGGCCGTGCCCTCGAAAACCAGATTCCCGGCGGTAGCTAGTGTTCCACCGTTCCACGGCCCCGGACGCTCCACTGCCCACGCCTGTTTCTGTTGCACCGGATCCCAAGCGACCAACTTCCCTTTCACACTATCGAGGATGGATTGCTTCATCTTGGGATCTTGCGGCATTCCCGCGGCCACCATGTCGATGCCGAAATTCAACGCCAAGTTCTTGAACTCGAAGTCTTCCTGCGACTTGTAATTGAATCCGACCTCGTTGACGGGAATGTAGATCAGGCCGGTGAGGGGGCTGTAAGACATCGGCTGCCAACTGTGCGCACCCAGCGGACCGGGTACGATGGGCGGCGAATCCACGTGCGGATAGCGCGCTGTCGCGCTTTCAATCGGGCGGCCAGTTTTCATGTCGACGCCGGTAGCCCAATTGATGAACGTGAAAGGCTTCGCGGAAATCAGCGCGCCGGTTTCACGGTCGATGACATAGAAGAGACCGTTCTTCGGAGCGTGCAGCAGCACTTTCCGTTGCTTGCCTTCGATGGGGATGTCGGCCAGAATTATCTGCTCGGATGAATCGTAATCCCAGTCGTCGGCAGCATTTTCCTGATAATGCCAAACGTATTCCCCGGTGTCGGGCTTGAGCGCGACGACGGAGCTCGTGAAAAGATTCTCGCCACCCTTCGGACTACGATACTTCTCGTTCCACGGTCCGCCGTTGCCAACGCCGATGTACAGCAGATCAAGCTCCGGATCGTAAACGATGGCGTCCCAAACCGTGCCGCCACCGCCAATCTTCCACCATTCGCCAGTCCAGGTTTTGGCGGCTTGGGCCAGGATCGGTTGCTCGAACGGTTTTGAGGGATCTCCGGGCACTGTGTAAAAGCGCCACGCCAGCTTGCCGGTTTGCGCGTCGTAGGCGGAGACGTAGCCGCGCACGCCAAACTCCGCGCCTCCATTGCCGATTATTACTTTGCCCTTCACGATGCGGGGCGCGCCCGTGATCGTGTAGCGCCACTTGGGGTCGATGGTGAGCTGTTCCCAAACGGGCTGGCCCGTTGCGGCATCAAGCGCAATCAGTCGGCCGTCGAGAGTGCCTATATAGATCTTCCCCTGCCAAATGGCGACGCCGCGATTCACCACATCGCAGCAAGCATTCGCGCCCCACGGGCGCGGCGCCTTCGGATCGTAGAACCACAGGCGAGCGCCAGTCGCGGCGTTCAGCGCAAACACCTTACTCCATGCGGTGGAAAAGTACATTACGCCATCGACCACGATGGGTGTGGCTTCCTGCCCGCGGTGGGTATCGAGATCGAAGTACCATGCCAAACCGAGCCGGGCAGCATTGTGATCATTGATCTGCTTGAGCGGACTGAAGCGCTGCTCGCTGTAGGTACGCCCGTAGGTGAGCCAGTTTCCCGGCTGACTCTCGGCCTGCACGATCTGCGCGTCGCTCACGCTGGCTAACGCGGTTGTCTGAGATTTCGTTTCTCGCGCAGTTGAGAACTTGTATCCTTGAAAAACCAGAACGCCGAGAACGACGGCAGCAACTCCAACATTGGCTTTGCCCATGAATCTCCTTCGCACACCAAGCCTGCTCCAGATTTCAGCTCTTCCGCCCTGGGCGCTTCTTCGCGCTTGAAAGTTTCCGAATGACCTCCTGAGGCAGAGGCACGCCTTTCATCCGGTGAGCCTCCGTTGGATGGGCGGCGGCCCACACGTGCGTCTCCCACCCCTCCAAAGCCAACGCGCCATCGCGCAGAAATCTGTGGCTGATCACAAAACTGCTCTTTCTCCATTCCGTCACGCAAGACTCCGCCACCAATTCGTCGCCATAAGTAGACGGAGTGATAAACCGTGCCCGTGCTTCCACCAGAGGAATGCCGATGATGCCATGAGATTTGAACAACTCGCCCAGAGGCAGCCCCGCGGCACGAAACAACGCGGATGTGCACTGATCGAACCAGCGAAAATAATTGGCGTAGAAGACGATTTCAGCCGGATCGCAGTCTCCGAATTCAACTCGGATTCGAATACGGTTCATGAACATAGTGAGTTCCCCCCCCACCAACATTCTCAGTTTGCAAGTACCTGCTCCATTTCACGAGCCCGGGAACGGTGCCGTGTCGCTCTCTGCCGAGGGAACCGCGACAGATTCTATCGAACGTCCGTTCCATTCCGCAAGCCTTTTCCTGTGTTTCGTTTACAAGCATCACACCCGCGATACGCTCTTCGATCTCATGCGGGACCTTTGAGCTCAATAATCTCAATAATAAGGATGCTGATTTCCAGCGGTCCCAGGTTCTCGACCGTGTGCGGCGGCAGTGGCTGCATCCACTGGGCGCAGGGGATATTCGGCGGTTCTCCTGCGAGACGGCTATCGAACAGAATCTCGCCCTTCTCATCCCGTCGGACGAAATGGCTGAAGCTTTGTACGTAGGCAACCCCACCGCAGCGGTGAGTGTGCAGCGGAACTACATCTCCCGCGGCGATACGGGTATGCAGAACTCGCACGCGCTGGTCTTCCAGCAAGAGTTGATGGTGGTCCGGCGCGGCCACCAGCGCGTCGAGCGAGTTCGGCCACGGCCACGGCTTAGGGTTCGAAGGAGCGGGATCCTGGTTCATGCGATTCTCGCGTCACGTTCCGTAAAGTTCGCGGCGCAAATTACTACTTCACAAAAAGTCTCCGTAGCATCTACGAAAACTGTGCCATCGTGGTTTGAAAAGCGCGTGCCGTTAGTTCGTCGAGCGGCCGCGGCCTCAGCTCGGCGGACAGAACTTCAATTCCCCAAGGCCCGGTATAGCCCGCGTTTTGCATGCCCTGGACGAAGGCGCGAACATCAAACTCCCCCTCGCCGCAAAAGCGTCGGTGATGAATCGTATCCTCGTGCAAACTCCAAGGGGAATGAAGTGTACCGTCATTCAACTCCACGCCGACCACATATTCCGAAGGCACGCGGAATACTTCTTCATACGGAATGCCGAGCTTCACCACTTGCCATAGATCGAGCACGATTCCGCCGTTGGGTGCTCCCGCGCCTTTGACCATCGCCAACGCCTCCTTCAGCGTCCGGATCATGGCGAAAGGCATAAGCTCGAAGCCGATTCTTGTGCCGTGTTCAGCGGCCTCCCCGCAGAGAGCGGCAAACGCGTCGATGAGGTGCGGCAGAGAACACTGCTCCTGAAAGAAATCGCCAACCTTGATATGACGCGCGCTCAGCATTTGGGCGGCCTCGAAGAGGTTTTGTTTTCTAATGTCCGACACCTTCTTTCGCTCCCCCTCCAAGAACCAGTCCGTCAGGAATTCCAACTCGACGTAGCGGATACCGTTGTCACCGAGGATTTGCTTCATTTCTTTCAGGCTGTACTTTTCGAGAACATGTTCGAGGTCGGCATGCCAGATGCCAAAGCCCTTGAACCCCGCTATGGCAGCCGATTGCACACGATCTTTGAAATCGAACGGGCTATACTCCCGGTCGGTGTGGGGAAGGCCGGCGGAGATGGTCCAATAAGAAGCCAGCAACTCGACGCCTTGTGTCATCCCGACTCCCCGCAAAACCCGCGGCTCGCGATGGCCCGAGTTAAATGCCCCGGAACTGGTTTGAGAACATCTTAAAGCTGCGCGCAGACCGATTTGATTTCGGTATACATCTCCAGTGCCGCGTGGCCCATCTCGCGGCCCCATCCCGACTGCTTGTAGCCTCCGAAAGGCAAGGCTGGATCAAAGACGTTGTAGCAGTTGAGCCACACCGTGCCGGCACGAAGCTTGGCCGCCATGCGATGCGCCTTGCTGATGTCGCGGGTCCAGACGGCGGACGCCAGCCCATAGATCGTGTCATTGGCAAAGCCGACGACCTCATCCGGGTCACTGAATGGAATCGCGGTGACCACCGGACCAAAGATCTCTTCACGAACGACCTTCATGCTCGGCTTCACGTCGACCAGGACAGTGGGCTCGACGAAGTATCCAGTGCTCCCAATCCGATGGCCACCCACGATGGTCTTCGCCCCCTCCGCAGCGCCGGAATTAAGATAGCCGCAAACCCGGCTGAGCTGCTCCTTGGAAACCAGCGGCCCCAGGTTGGTGGACGGGTCGATGCCGGGACCAACCTTAAATTTCTTTGTTTCCGCGGCAACTCCCTCTACAACTTTGTCGAAAATGCTTTTGTGCACGAACAGACGAGAGCCGGCGGTGCAAATCTGTCCCTGATTAAAAAATATGGCGCTGGCGCTCCCAGGAATCGCCGCATTCAAGTCGGCGTCGGCAAAAACGACGTTGGGCGATTTCCCCCCGAGTTCGAGGGAGACTTTTTTCAGATTCTCAGTAGCTGCCTTGGCGATCAGCTTGCCAACTTCGGTTGAGCCTGTGAAGGCGATCTTGTCCACGCCGGAGTGCGAAGCCAGTGCGGCGCCGGCCGTTTCGCCGAAACCCGGCACGATGTTAACCACTCCATCCGGGAAGCCCGCTTCCTGAATCAATTCTCCCAGCCGCAGGGCCGTGAGCGGAGTTTGCTCGGCGGGCTTAAGGACACACGTGCACCCCACGGCCAGCGCGGGAGCGAGTTTCCACGAAGCCATGATGAGCGGGAAATTCCATGGGATGATCTGCCCCACGACACCGACCGGCTCCCGCAGCGTATAAGCGAAGTATTTGGCTCCAGGCATCGAAATCGGAATCGTGCTGCCCTCGACTTTGGTTGCCCAACCAGCCATGTAGCGGAATACGTCTCTTGCAGTCGGGACGTCGACGATACGCGAGAACAGGAGCGGCTTGCCGTTGTCTAGGGTCTCTAGCTCGGCGAGTTCCTCGTGGTGCTGCTCGATCAGATCGGAGAGCTTCCACAGCAAACGGCCGCGCTCGGCCGGCGACATGTCAGGCCACGGCCCGGTCTCGAAAGCCTTGCGCGCCGCTGCGACGGCTTGGTCAATATCCGCGCGGTCGCCTTCAGACACCCGCGCCAAGACTTCGCCAGTGGCAGGGTTATAGGTTTCGAATGTCTTACCCGATCGGGCTTCGACCCATGCCCCGCCGACCAGCAACTTCCTGGGTTGCCTCAGAAACTCCGGGACAGAGCGATGAAGTTGCGCGGGTGTGGTTGTGGTAGCCATATGCCTCCATTTTGCTATCGCGCCGAGGTGCTGTGATCGCTGAAACATCGAACACAGGGATTAGCGAGTCGTATTTCGGTCCAGCCCCCACAGCAATCCAACCGATTGTAGGCACACAAAGCCTGATTGCAAGTGGGAACGCCGACGTAACCAGGTGTCCGGGAGGAGACCACGATAACGCGGGGTGGCCTGTGGCAGTCCAACTTGGTCACAACGCCCCATTCATCGCCAATTCGTCTGCGGCCGCGATTCCGTTGGTAGTTACGAAAGGTACCCATTTCGGTTCAGGGAGCCACATTAAGACTTTTTGGAGTTCAGGATTCGGGCAATAATGAACCAGAATTCCAGTCGGGCTCCGCTTCTACACTAAACAATGTTCGTATGTAGCCAGGGTGTTTCGTTGTCCTTTATGCCGCCTCTCATGGGTGTCCGAACTGTTTGTCGACTTCTTCTGGGATATGCGCTTTTGCTGCCGCTTTGCGCAACTGCTCAGAACACACCCAGCATCACTGGTATCTCTCCGCCTTCGGTTACGGCGGGGGGGCCGACCTTTACTTTGACGGTCAATGGAAGCGGTTTTCAGTCGAATTCAGTGGTGCAAATTAACGGTAGCAACCGACCCACCATATTCAAGAGCGCTTTGCAGCTCGCGGCCACGGTGTTTGCCTCGGACATCGCATCGCCAACCACGTTGCAAGTGACTGTCTTCAATCCTTTCGCCGCCGGTGGCGGGCTTACTTCGAATCCAGGGGCGCTCGTGGTTAACACGGCGCCAGGTCCGGTTTTGATCAGTTCTTCGCCGGAGTTTTCGACCCAAGGTGCCAACCGCGCACGGATGACAATGGTCGGAGCGAATTTCAGGCCGGGAGCGACGATTGTGGTTTCTCCGCCACTACAGAGCGTGAGCCAATCCAACGGTCACACGCGCGCTGCGGACGTCGCGGTGCTGAGCGTGACTATGGTCAACAGCGGCCTGATGACGGCCATCGTTAGTGTGGGTCCCGCTGCTGTAGTTAGTCTGCGCGCAGTGGATGTTCTGAATCTCGACGGAACGAGCACTGCGGGCTCTCCAGATGGAGGCCCGGGCACTTCGCAGCCGATCTATGTGCGGTCGTCCAACTCTCTCGGAGCGCCGCTGTCCGTCGTAAATATGGCTTTGATCCATCCGCGCAACGGAACGGTGGTCACGCTGGGCCAGGAACTAGTCGCCGAGGCCATACTAGCCGGCACAGGAACCGGCACGGTGATTGGTGAATGGGTGTGGGATGGAAATGTGGTCGAACAATTTTCGGCCACGATCGTGGGCGGACAAAGCACGGCGATACGCACGCGACAGTCGCTGCCAACGTGGTTTCTCGGCGGCCATACGCTGCAGCTACGGATGGTGCAACCGAATCAGATCGCGGCGGAGCCGATTGTGGTGGTGGTGAATCCGGGAGAGTGGAAGCTGGAACAACTGATCCAGCCCGAATATGGAGCGGGGTTCGGGGGCGATCATCCTCCACGGTTGCTCTGGGCGCCGGTGCCGGGGGCAGCGAAATACCAAGTCGGATTCTCGGATCAGCCTTATCTTTCGAGCGTTCACACGTGGTTTGACGCAGTCGAGAATCGGTGGGAAGTTCCGGCGCGTATCTGGCAGAGTTTGCCGGAGGGCGGACTGTTTTGGACGGTACGAGCTGTCGGGAGTTCAGGCGATGTGCGCAGGCCGCTGCCGATGAGAAGCATCTACCACCTGCCAGAGGGTGGCCTGACTTCCGTCCGTTCAGTTCCCGCCAGAACTCCGGCCGGACACACGTTGCTGGAGTGGAAAGCTGCGCTCAAGAACGGCTTTTACTACATTCTCATCAGCACCGACTCCGACGGAAACCATCGAATTCGGCAATATCTCACTGCCGATCCGAAATTAGATCTGCGGGCCGTGGACGGCCAACTTTCTCCGGGTACGACTTACTACTGGCGCGTGGATGCGATTACGCCGAGCGGGAAGATCGTCATGTCAGGCCCGCCGCAAAGTTTTGTCGCCGAGATTGCTCCGAAGGCGGGGCTGAGTGCGAACAGCAACCTGGTGCAACTGGCATCGCTTGGACGTCCGTTGTCTCTGCCTCCGGCTCTTGACCTCGTTTCGCAGATTGCCGATCGTACGCCGCCGCCAAACGCCAATATCAATGATCCGAAGCCTACGATCTCGGTAAGTTTTCAAACTCCGGTCAATCCTCCGGACGTCAGCCTGATGGTAGATGACATTGACATTACTTCATTAGCACAGGTGAGCGACGTCAAAGTTGCTTTTACGCCCCCTTTGGCGTTGGCCGGCGGCGATCACAATGTCAATCTAACAATCGGTAGCGAGGCTGCCTCGTGGAAGTTCACGGAGGCGGCGCCTACGCCGATCGCATCAGCGGCTCCAGTTACGCCAGCGGCAGCCGTTCAGTCTGGCACCGATGCGGAAGTTCCTCCCGCCCTGTTTGGAGCTCTGCCGACATCTGCCTCAATTGCTGCGGCTCATACAGCTGCGGCGGCGCCAAAACCGGCGGCTGAGACTCACAAGAAAGGTCCCTCCGAAGAAGGCCAGATCAGCGCGAATACGCAGTGGAGCTCGGGATCGAATCCTCCGGACTCGAATAACCTGTCAGTCTCAGAACGAGTGATGTATGAAGACGGCCGGTGGAAATTCCAGGCCAATGGCAGCGGCGTGCTCAATTCCGTTCTCAATCCTGAGGCGCAGCGCACCAGCCACGGACTGGTGAACGACTACGTATTTCAGCTCGGTTACAAAGGAGACGGATGGGGAGCCAACCTGCGCTTTGGCATCGTGTCGCCGGTTTTATATACCGATGCCCAATTTGTAACCGCCGCGACCCCGCGGCAAGGCGTTGAGGCTACGCTCACGACGCCCGCCGGTACGTTTGGCTATTTCGTGAACACGAATGACGAAGCGCTCGGTGGCGGCTCGGGCATTAATTTTCATCAGCAGATGATGGGGGCCAGTTGGCAGGCGCCGTTGCCGAAATGGGCGCAGTTCCGCCTGATGTGGCTCAGCGCGCAAGATATCGGGGCACCAACGACGGTGGGATTCGATTCGATGGGCAATCCGATTATTCTGCCCGATCCGGTGGCCGCGAAGGCGCGCGGCGATGTCTACGGCGCGTTGCTCAACATCCATCTGAGGCAGAAATGGTTATGGTCATCGGAGTATGCCTTCAGTCGGGAGAATGCCAATACCGCAGATCCAAGTTCCCAAACCGAATTTGGCCGCGCGTGGCGCACCGGCATCTCGGGGCAGACCGGGAAGACCAGCGTCAACCTGTCGTATCGCGATGTGGGTCCGAGCTTCGGAAATCCGGCGAATCCCAGCCTGACCCAAACGAGCCAGCCTAATTTGCGTGGCGTGGATTCGGGAATCGCGGAAACGACGAAGGCCGGGACCTTCGGACTGACCTACACCTTCCTCGAAAACAATGTGCAGCCCACCACCAGTGCCGAATTGCTGCTGCATACTTTCGACGAAACCTGGAGTAAGCAAGTCGATCCAAAGACCAACATCGTGGTGGATGCGCGGCAGTCGCTCACGCAGACGGGAACAATCCCTGCCTCGCTGCTGGGGCAGCCGCCCATACAGACCGGCGCTCAGGATCAGAGGGACGTCTCCGGAAACGTCAATCTGAGCCGGCAGGTAGGCACGGTGACGATGTCGGCCGGCGGCACGCGCGACTGGAATCGCAACAACTACTTCCCGACGGCGGATACGATCACTTCATCGCTGACGCTGGGTACGAATTGGGTCACGCGCGGGTTCTTCCAGCTTAATTCGCAGTTCAGTGCGAACTGGGTGGCGGCGGATGGGCTGACGACTGGTACCACCAGGAACATTACGGTCTATCTGCAGCCGGCATTTGTCTGGAAGAAGCCGACTCTGCAAGTTTCACCGCTGATCTCGGTGATGAAAGGGCGAACGATTCTGGCGAATGGGTCGCTGACGAGCGACACGCTGACTGGGCAATACGGCGGCAGAGTTTCCTGGACGCTGCCGGGTGTGCTGAAGTTCAGTACGTTGTCGGCCCAGGGAAGCTACAACCAGAATCAGGACAACATCATGAATTTCGACCACCGCAACACGCAGTTGCTGGTGTTGTGGACGGCGACTTGGGGGCACAAGCGCACGTTCTGAGATGAGTTCTAAGCAGCGCTTGCGAAGGGCTTGAACCGCACGGGGACACTGGGGGTGCGCGGGTTGGTTACGGGGATGGGTTCGCGATGGAGTCCAACTCGGATGGAGACTGCTCGTGCCGCAACGAGTCGGTGGCTGCTGTGCGTGGCGGCGGTGGCGATGGTGCTTTTGGGATTCGCCGCCGCGCAACCAAAACCGTTCAGGCCAACCCTGATTAGCTTCAGCCCGACGCAGGGAGCAGCCGGATCCACGGTGACGATCACATTCACCGGGATGAATTTCGTCCCCCGATCCTCAATGCTGGTGTTCACTCCCGGCACTGGGCTGACTGTCTCGAAGGTGCAGGTCGTTTCTCCGACCCAGATCACCGCGCAGGTTCAAATCGATGCGAATGCGCAACCGGGTACCCACCAAATTGTGCTGGTGGATGCCGACCTGAGCTTGCGCTCGCCGACCCCATTCACGATTACTTCGCCACAAGGTTGCTCAGCATTGGCCGCTGCGGCGAACTGTGGGCCAGTCGGTCCGAAAGCTCCTGCGATCAGGGAATTCTCCCCACTGCAGGGATCGCAAGGATCCACCGTCGCGCTCACATTGACCGGCGTCAATTTCTCCTCGCCCGCAGCATTGCAATTCTCGCCGGGCTCGGGTCTTACGGTGCAGTCGACGACGGTGGTCAATGCCAATGAGATTCACGCGCAGGTAAGCATTGCGCCGAATGCTCCACTGGGAGAGCGCGCGGTGGGGTTGATCGAAGGCACGACTCGGGTGACCGCGCCGAATACATTTACCGTGGTCGGAAGCCAGGTGCACACGCAGCCGGCCCAGATTCTGCGCGTGATTCCGAATCAGATTACGGCTGGAAGCCAGAATGTAGATCTCACGCTGCAAGGCAACAACTTCTCGCCCGGCACGCAGGTGACGTTTACAGTCGGCGCGGGTGTTCCCGCCGCCGTGTTCTCGGCGGGACCAGCGCGATACGTCAACAGCACGGAGATACACGTGATTGTGAGTGCGCTTTCATCGGCGCTTCCGGGCGGGCGGGACATCAATTTGCAAGCGCCCAACCAGCAGGCCATCGTGGGCAAAGGAATGTTGAATGTGCAGGCGGTCAAACAGGCAGGACCGCCGGCGTTGTTGAAGATTCCTCCCATCACGCTGCAGAACTTTCCTGAAGGCGTGATCACGCTGGATGCACCGCTGGTAAAACAAGCGTATGAGGGCGGGCCCACCGTTGTTCCGCTGCTGGATGACGACGCGGTTTTTCAATGGCACGAACAGAATCCAGGTACCGCCGACTATTACGAACTGCGCATTTACGCGCAAGACAAGAAATCGCTGATCACAAAAAAGACAATCTCTGGCCCCAACGTACTTTATTACGGCAGGCAGACTGCGCTTCCTCCTACGTATTACCGGCCTGACTCCGCGTTTCTGACTGATGTGCTGCAGCACCGGTTCTCCGCTCTGGCGAACGGCAAGCCGCAAATGATCATTGACTACCACCAACTCTACTGGCAGGTGGCGGGGTTTCATACTTACACGAAAAATGGTGTAATGGCGCGGCAGGTCGCGCAGAACAGCTCGTCCAAAAACATCGTTCAGACGCAGGCAGGGAGTCAGTCGGCAGGCGCCAGCCCGCAACCTGCCCAAACGACCGATCTCGAAGTTGAAGTCTCCACACTCTCGCAGTTGGGCACGACGCAGGCGCCGACCGGCCTGCAGTGCAACGGTTCGGGCATGAGCAATGGGCTCAATATTACCGATGCCGACAAAACTCAATCCGATCCTAACGCCTATGTTCTGGACCGCTGGCTATTGTCGGGAACGGTGAACTTGACAAACTCACCCTATCGCGCCAATGGCACGCCGCAAGAATCGGGCACCGGCCTGATCAAGAGCGTGAGCTTGATGACGTTCGACAACGTCTTTGTGGATTGGGGCGACGGCACGGTGCAGTCGCTGAGCGCCATTCCGACGGATCACACGACGGTGGATAGCCGGGGGATCAAGTTCACGCTGCCGAATCAGATCAACCAGCAATATGCGCTGTGGCACGCCTATCAGACTCCGAACAGCTACACGGTGCGTGTCTTTCAGCTTTCCGAAGCGGATGCACAGCATGTAAATGCGTCCCTTGTGGCGGCGAGCGTAGATGGGCCGCTCAGCAATCCGTATCTGCAAACTGCCTTGTTGCAGAAAATCGCCATGCCGGCCAGCGGCGGATCGCAGGCGAGTTCCTCGCAGGGCAATTGGCAGAACAACTACCAGAGCATCCTCTCTGGCGGTGCAGGTTCTTCTTCAGCGCCGAGTCCGGCGCAGGTGGCAGCCGATGCCTACATGTTGTACTGCCATCCGGTGACGATTGTGCCGGTAGAGGATTTGGCGGCGGATGGCCCGCTGCATTTGAAGAGCATCGACGATCCCAACTTCCCAGGCTACGACGTTAACAAGCCGTTGCTGCCCGAGCCCAAGGTGCTCAACAACCTTCCTCACAAGGCGGAAGGATCCGGAAATGCTACGCCGCATCTCTTGCTGGTGAGCGCCGCTGGGCAGAAGCCAAAGATCGAAATCGCCGTGCCAGAGAAACCTCAGTCCGCGAGCGGCCCGGCGGCCATCTGCAGTACCTGCGACGATGGCATGGTCGCGGAATCGCGTATTCATTACTACGGCCGCGGCCAGGTGCAGGTCACCTGGACGGTGGACGGGCAACAAACGCAGCAGAGTTTTGGTCTGGGTCCATCGAAGCCGCGTACCAATCTCACGCGTGCGGACGTCGATCCCTCGAACTCATTTATTTGGTCGCCGTTTGGCACGCCGCAGAACCAGCCCTACGTGGACACGAGCGCACCGCTCGATTCGCAGGCGCTTCCGGTCAAGATGATTGGCATGCACAATGTTAGCGTTCAAGCCGACGTCGTGCCCGAACCATCGAATCCCAATCTGTCGATCGCGGTCGGCCAGACACTGCACATGCTCACCTCGGGTCTTACGGCAAATACCGGCGGGACGCAGGGTATTTCAGCTTCCGGTGTGCAACAAGCCAAATCGCTGCTCAACACGCTGGCTCCGCCGCCGGGAAGCAGCCTTCCGCCGCTGAAAGTCGGCGTTCTTTCGCCCAGCAAACAAGGAGTCTCCGGGCTGGGAGCGGTTCAATATCTGAATAGTGCGCTGCAAGCGATTGCAGGGCAATCCGCGAACCAGTTGCCGGATCAGCACGTCGCTTCCAACACAAAGGAGTACGAAGCGCTTGCTGCCGATCCGAAACAACCATGCAAGTTCCTGTTTCCGGTGAGCGACGGGACCTTCGAAATCGATGGCCTGCAGAACCATGTCACGAGAAACGGAACCAGGTACACAGGAACGGGAAATCTGATCATTCAACTGGCCAATGCCAGCAGCGGCGGTTATCAGCAGTATCCCCCGATCCCGGTGAAGATTGACAACTGGGATGTGCCCGACGGCCAGACGGTCAGCACGGGGACGACCCTGGATGTTTCGCCCAGTCTCCCGCTCGACCAGTCGACGCCGGCGCTGCAAGGGACCATTGATCGCTTGCAAGGGACGGCTGGCACCGCCGTGAATGCGACGTTGAGTGTGACCCTCAAAGACGACACACTGCGGTTGCCGGGGGAACAGCCAGTGGCATGGAACGGGGTCAAGTCCGTGTTGCACCCGAACGGCGACTGGACGGCCGATGGCCTGACCTTGCCGCGGACGATCATTGGCTGGAGCGCCTTTCAGATGCAAGCTAACCAGAGCGTCCGGCTTGATCTCAGTCACAACGATGGCGACGCGGGTAACTCGTTGTGCGGTCCGCTTGGTGGCAAAGACTGGGTCGGTGTGAGGTTTTCGACGTTGACCGTTTATCCCTACACGATGGATTTGGTTTCGGGCGCGTCTTTTCAGACAACGGTAGGAGATTGGGGCATCAACGACCAGGGCCTGTGCGGAGGCATCTCCACCGGACCATTCTCAGCAAGCGTATTGAATGGCAGCATCGGTTTTGCCTCGGTGACGGGCCAGGTGAAGTACAGCGCCGTCAACGCTACGTACAATGGGCTCGACGTGTACGCTCCTCTTCTCGGTACACACGTGAAGGGCAATGCGACGTTGCAGTCTGGGGGAGGAAAGCAGGCGAACATCTCGTTTAACTTCACCGGCTCGCCTGCTGTGAAGGCGTACGGCAATGTTTCATTCAGCGCGAATCATTTCAGCCTGACGACACTGCAAGGTCTATGGGGAATCCAGGCCGACACGGTTTTCAGCTTCAGCGCCGAGAACAGTACTTTCGCTGCCCTGAAGTCCACGCCGTTCTTTTTCGGCATGGACGGCCGTGGCTATCTTCCAAGTGGTTTGCAGGCAACGGACATCCCGCTTGGCGGAAGTTCACATCTGGGGCACACTCCGGTTGATCTTGTTTCTGCGCATCTGACAGTGCCTTCGAGCGGCAATCAGATTCTTGGGGCGCAGATTGCGACCAACGTTCATCTCTCCGAGGTCATGCCGGCTGCTCCCATGCAGGTGAACTACGAACTCGACGAAACCGGGAGCAACTACGCTTCCACGGGGCCGGCGAATTCCCATGTTGACATTGATGTGCCGTACCCGCCCGGTAGTTCCCAGCCCAGCGCGGAGGCGCACATCCATCCCGTGTATTCGGGAGGTCCCAATACCGAGTACTCCGGGTCAGTGGATTTGAGCGAAATTGGCGGACCTTCGATTACGGGAGAATTCCGGCTCGGTTATCAGGGCGGGCACGATTACTGGCTGACGCGCGTTGGCGTGAGTTTGCCTTCCGGAGTGCCGGTCGCGCCGGGCCTGAGCTTGTTTAAAGTGCAAGGAGGTCTTGGCCACAATTTCCCGATCGGCGCATTCGAAGATGTTGGTTCGCTCAACGCGGAGAGTCCAGTGCTCGATAACTCGTTCCTCTTCATGGCGGGGGCGCGCATCGGGACATCCGACCAATTTACCTGCACGGTGGAAGGCGATCTGACGATCAAGGCGGGAGGCCAGAATGGCGGCGCCCGTATGGACTTTCACGCTTGGATACTGAAGCAGGCCGACAATAGTAACGGCGATTTCAAGGGTTACTTCCAATATGCCGGCAGTAACTTCGACGGACGTATCTGGGGAAATCTTGATTTCATGAACAATGCCGCCTACGTGGATCTGGGCAATGGCCCGACCAACGCGGCCATTGATTTTCACTTTGGCCCGAGCGGACCCTGGCACATTGACTTCGGCAAACAGCAAGGCCCGAGGGTTCGCGGCCATTTGCTCGTGACCGACGCCGACATGTACATGATGTTGTCTCCCAACGCGCTTTCCCTGGGCGGCGGCGAGTCCATTGATCTGGAGGCCGGAGACAGCTCCATTAACGGCTACATCAAGGGCAATGTGGATATGGGACTAACAGTGACGCCGCAGCCGCACATTGCCGGCGACTTTTCCGCGTCCGTGGAAGCGGGCGCCTGCGTCTATGTGAGCACACCTGTGGGCAATGTGGGTGGATGCGTCAACGTCGGCGTGAGTGCCCAGGTCCACGCGGAGTTTGCGCCACTCGACGTTCATGCCAGCGCCTCCGTGGGAACCCCAGTGGGGGATGTCACTGTGACGGTGCATCTATGATTCCGATGAGCGTTCGCCGGTTCTCAATTTGCTTGGTCGTTGCCGTGCTGGTTGCATTCGATGCCTCCGCCACCGCGCAGGAAAATTCCGGTACGATCTTTGCCGCCTCCGACGGCAAAGGACACGTCTCCCTGTTCTGGTTTCCGCCGCCTACGCTGTGGCCGGCCGGTGGCTGGAAGCTGTCGGATTCCACCGGGCAGGTGCTTGTTCCTCAGATCAAGATGGGGGAGTCGACGGCTTTAGAAACGCTCTCTGTGGAGGATCGGGACACGATCCAAAGATTGTCGTCCGTATTTTCGGTTTCGGACTCCAGCCCGCAACGCAAGAACCTCGTTGCCATTTTGAGCCTGCGAGCGTTCAGCGAGCCGACCTTCGCGCGAGCGATGGGCCTCTCGTGGACGCTTGCCAATGTTGCTTCCGGAAGTCTCACGTATAAGGTCGAGGGTCTTGACACCTCCGGAAAGACTATTGTGCAGATGATAAGCTCTACGGTAGATTCCGGGCTATCATCAGCCTTGCCGCCCGCCCCCGATAGCGTCCAGGCCAAAGTCGACAGGGATGGCGTCTCTCTATTCTGGAATCCGCCAGCCGATAATCGTCAGCGCTCGGTCATCGCCTATGCCATCGAGCGCGACGGCGGAGGCCAGTCCGCCTCTCCGGTGACGGCAAGGCCGGCAGTCGTCGGCCTGCGGTGGGATCCGAAAAAGCCCTTGGTCCTCGATCGCAACGCTCCGGCCAACGAGATGTTGACCTATCGCGTGTTCAGCGTGGATGTCTTCGGGCGTCGCAGCGAAGGCAGTTCAATTCGTATTTTCTTTCCTGATTTTCACGCGCTCGAACCGCCCGATCCCGTGACTGCGAATGCAGACATGGGGAAAGTTGTCGTGAGCTGGGAAGCGGGAAACAAGCCCAATCTCGCTGGATACGTGGTTGAGCGGGCCTTTCTTCACGATGGCCCCTACGAAGCGCTGGCAGCGCAGCCCCTGCCCCCGTCCACCGCACGATACGAAGACGACGACGTGCGCGGCGGAACAACGTATTACTATCGCGTCCGCGCAGTCAACTCCCGCGGAGATTTGGGGAACCCTTCTGCCGCTGCGGTTGCACAGCCAAAGAATCCCGGCGCCCCACCCAAGGTCGAAGGACTCGCGGCCGATGTTGGTCAAACGCGCGTGCGCCTTACATGGAAGCCCGTCGCCTATCCCGTGAGCGGTTATTTTATCGAGCGGCGTGCGATCACCGGGCTGGCGCAGGCGGAAAATTGGGTGCGACTGAATTCGCATGTTACACCCGAGCCGCAGTATGACGACTATCTCGGACTTACGTCGGACACAAAGATGGAATATCGCATCCTGGCGGTTGCCTTCGACAACGCGGAAGCTCCGCCGAGCGAAGCAGTCCAGGTCGTGATTGCCGATCGTTCATTCCCCTCGGAGCCTTCCATTACTGGAACGGGCGGCGCGGATGGCAAAGTGACCATCAGCTTTGAACCGGCCTCTCCGCCGGAGAAAACAGCGCAGTTTCTTGTGCTGCGTTCAGGGCGCGCCGACGATTTGGGAGTGGTCATCGGCGACCCTCTGCTCGCAAGCGCGCGAACGTTCACGGATCAATATGTCAGTCCCGGAACAAGCTACTGGTACCGCTTAGTCGCCGTGGATAAGAACGGCAATCGTAGCGACCCTACGCGGCCGGTGGTCGTTCGCGTTGGTCCGCCGGCCATTCCAAAGCCTGCAACTCCAACCCTGCAGGTTGTGAGTACGCCCTACCCTCATGTCACTTTGCAATTCGGTCCTGTGCCTGCGGGCTTCAAAGTAATTGTCGAGAGGCAGGATCAAACAAATGGCATTTGGCTGCGGATCGCCGGGCCGATGGCTGTTTCAACTGTTTCGGACACCGGCGCGCCGCCATCGAAAAACTCGGCGTATCGTTTTTCTTATGTCGCCGCGAATGGCGCGGTCGGCCCGCCAAGTGATGCGATTAGCGTTGCCAACAGCCGATAAGTGCAGTGGTACTCAAATATTCTGTCTGGGCCCGGAATCGGCAAATCGCCTGTGCTCCTCAAATATTCCATCCGTCCGCAATCAGTGGATCGTCTCCAGACTGCTACGGTTCACAGGTTTCTCATAGATCGCTGTCCACGAGGAAGCGACCGTAGTCGTTGGTCTCAAGCCAATGGTAGAGATGGACCTGATAAAGGTAGGACGCAACCAACTCCTCTCCCAGTTCGTGAGTCTCACTGCACAGCAAGGGAACCTGTAGCCCGGCGAGAGCTGCAATGAGCGACTGTGTGATGCGATTCGGACTACCGCCGATATAGGCAGGGAGAGGTTTCACATCGCTCAAGGCGGTCGTGATTACAAGAAGTCGATGCGGATAGCGGCTCATCAGCCTTAGCCGATTGACGAATACGGACCGCTCCGTGGTGAAGGAATGGTCAAGATCCGTTGCGTTCCACGACGCAATGTTCCTCAAGTCCCGCGCCGGAGTAATCGCCCAGCTTGAGTGCCCGCTTTTCAATGCCAGCAAACCAGCCTTCAAAGCGCGAGAAATCAAACGGGTTCTGCTCGCGGGTATCGACGAGGATCACTGGCCGTGGCGTCTTGAGCTGCGTGCCACCGCGTTCTGCAAGGACGGGAACCGCAGGGTGCGGTACCGGCGCTGCCTTCGTTTGCCACTTCAATGGCGATGCAATGAGGTTACGGTGCAGGCACTGCTCGGGCACTCATCTTCTGAGATCACCCGCGAAGTGTACCTGCATTCGATCCCGTCGGATGCACGCGCAGCGGTGCAAAAAGTCGAGGATTTGCTAACTGGACCCAAACGGACCCAAATTGAGGAAATCCGAAATCTGGGATCGTCGCTAATTCAATGAGCTGCCTGGGATTAATTGGTCGGGGAGAGAGGATTTGAACCTCCGACCCCCTGGTCCCGAACCAGGTGCTCTACCAGGCTGAGCCACTCCCCGACTAAGGTTAGCCCCTTCATTCTACTACACGTTACATCACACGTCCTGTGCTCGGAAAATCCGGTGCTGTCCTAAAGTTGCGTTAGGACACTACCGAAAATCCGGAAACTTGGGACCATTGGTACCCTCCTCCTGCGACGAAACAGTCCTTGGATCCCGGCCATTCGCTGACGAAACGCATCATTGGAAGTGCCTGTATCCGGATCTGGTTTTCAGGTTTTCTTTGCCCAAGTTTTTGGTCGCGAGAAGCCACAGTCGGGATTGCACATCGGCGCATCACAGCTTCACCAGATCGGATGGCAAAGCAGTGCCGCCACAGTGGCATGCAGGAGCCATTCACGAAGCTTGGCACAGAGCCTAAGTTGGAGTTGAGCAGACTTCGGGGGAGGGCTGTTCGATGAAAGCGTCCGATGACTCATTGAGTCATGGGATGCTTTCGTTTTTCACCCGCCGGTTCCTCAGCCAACCATCTTCTTAACCTACTTGGTCTGCCCCCGCGTCCTTGTGCGCTGGATCACATCGTCTCCGCTGTTGAAGATCGCAAAATGGTGAGCGACGGAGGGTAAAACTATGCACGGTAACAAAAAGGTGATCGAGCAATTGAACGCGGCTCTCGCTTCTGAATTGACCGCAATCGTTCAATACATGGTTCAATCAGAGACCTGCCAAAACTGGGGATACGTGCGGATAGGCGACTATCTGAAGAGGCGTGCAATCGAGGAAATGGGTCACGCCGAAGGTCTCATCGAACGCATCGTGTTCTTGGATG